>NZ_JANEZT010000624.1 GCF_025403405.1 Frankia tisae | reverse complement strand
CTGGAAGCCCTGGCCGATCGCGGCGACGCGCCACACGCCCTTGCGGTAGAGGTCGCCGATCATCACCGCGCGTTCGCTGGTGAAGTCGGCGCCGGTGAAGGAGTAGCGCAGCACCTCGGTACCGGCGACGACGATCCGCAGGTAGCCCGACGCGATCGCCGCGGCACTGCCGCCGCCGTCCAGCGCCGCGCAGAACGACAGCCGGCCGATCGAGGCCGGCACCTGGTCGAGGCTGACCCGGAACGCCTGCGTGTCCCCGGACTGCGGGCCGAGGAGCTGGACGGACTTCTCCGGTGAGGTCGGCTGGTTGAAGAAGACGAAGTACCGGTCGTCGGAAAGGCGGTCGTCGCCGTCCAGGCCGAAGCAGGAGATGTCCCACTCCCCCGGCGCGTTGATCGCAATCCCGACGTACAGGTCGGTGCCCTGGGTGACCGCCGACAGCTGCGCCTTCTGCCCGCGGCTGAACTGGGTGACCAACACGCTCCCTCCACTCGCCTGCCGCCGCCCCGGCACCTGCCGGAACGACCGGCGGATCCGCCCCGCCGCCTGCGCCCGCATCCGCACGAACCGGACTGCGGGCAAGGTAGCAGCTACCCATCTACTCAGCCGAACACGCCGGGCATGCGGGCGCTGTCACCCATGGGACACCACGTGCCCGTCACCGTGACAGGTCTCCAGCGTGACACCTCCTCTCGCGTCCCGCGGGCAGGATCGCGTTCACTGGACGGATGCGCTACGTGGAGGACTCCGTCACTGTCAGCCCGAAGAGGATTTCGAAGATCGGCCTGGGCACCTGGCAGTTCGGGTCCGGGCAGTGGGGTTACGGCAGCCGCTACGCCGACAACGACGCCGCGCTCATCGTTCGCCGGGCCCTGGAGCTCGGGATCACCCTGTTCGACTCGGCGGAGGTCTACGGCCTGGGACGCAGCGAGCGCATCCTCGGCGCGGCGCTGGCCGCGGTCCCCGGCGGGCTCGACCGGGCCTACGTGGCGACCAAGCTCCTGCCGATCGTCCCGGTGGGCCCGGTCGTCGAGCAGCGCGCGGTCGCCAGCGCGCACCGCCTCGGCGTGCGCCACCTCGACCTCTACCAGGTCCACCAGCCCAACCCGGCGATCCGGGACCGCTGGACGATGCGGGGCATGGTCGCGCTGCGGGCCGTGGGCCTCGTCGGGGACATCGGGGTCAGCAACTACTCGCTGGCCCGCTGGCAGGAGGCCGACGCGGCCCTCGGCGCGCCGGTGCTGTCCAACCAGGTCGAGTACAGCCTGGCCCGGCCGCGCCGCGGTGCCGCGCTGCTCGACTTCGCCGCCCGCGATTCCCGGATCGTCATCGCCTGGAGCCCGCTCGCCCAGGGGCTGCTGGCGGGCCACTACGACGTGACCAACCGCCCGAGCGGCCGGGTCCGGGCGGCCAACACGCTGTTCGGAACCGAGAACCTCGCCCGGGCGACGCCGCTGCTCGACGTGCTGCGCGAGGTCGCCGCGGCGCACGGGGCGAGCCCCGCCCAGATCGCGCTGGCCTGGGCGATCCACCATCCGCAGGTCGTGGCGATCCCGGGGGCGTCCGGCGTCGCCCAGGTGGAGAGCAACGCGGCCGCGGCCGACCTCGACCTCGCCGCCGACGAGTACGCCGCGCTCAGCGCCGCCGCCGACCGCTTCACCCCGCTCGCCGGCTCCCAGGCGCTCGCCGCGCTGGCCGCCGAACGCCTGCGCCGCTGAACCGGCCTAGCTGGCGTTGACGGAGCCGTCGGGGGCGTAGACGTCGTCGGAGGAGATGATGTGGAACGGCGGGCAGACGCCCGTCGAGTGGTGGGC
>NZ_JANEZT010000623.1 GCF_025403405.1 Frankia tisae | reverse complement strand
GGGATGCGCTGGGAGGGGACGAGGACGGACATGGTGAGGTGGACAGCGGCGGTGGGCGCTCCCGGCGCGATCCGGCGTCGGCAGGGGGACGGTGTGGCGATGGCAGGTACCGGTACGACGGATGACGGCTCGGCGCTGCCCCGGCCGGTTCTGGGGAGGTAGGCAGTGACTTTGCGCAATGACGTGGGGACGCGGTTCCGTGATCCGCACCCCCATCCCTCGGGGGCCCGGCCCCCGGCGCTGCCGCGCAGCCTGGTTCCACGGCACGTGGGCATCGTCATGGACGGCAACGGCCGCTGGGCCAAGCGGCGCGGGCTCGCCCGGACGAAGGGGCACGAGGCCGGGGAGGACGCGCTGTTCGACTGCGTCGAGGGTGCGATCGAGCTCGGTGTGCGATGGCTGTCGGTGTACGCCTTCTCGACGGAGAACTGGAAGCGTTCGCCGGACGAGGTGGCGTTCCTGATGCGCTTCACCGACAAGGTGTTCGGTCGGCGGATCGCGGACATGGAAGCGCTCGGGGTGCGGGTGCGGTGGGCGGGGCGCCGACCGCGACTCTGGGGGAACGTGATCCGGCGCCTGGAGTCCTCGGAGGAGCGCACTCGCGACAACGACCGGCTCACGCTGGTGATGTGCGTGAACTACGGCGGGCGGGCCGAGATCGCGGACGCGGCGGCGGCGATCGCCCGGGACGTGCGCGAGGGGCGGCTGCGGGCCGACCGGATCGACGAGGCCACGGTGAGCCGCTACCTCGACGAGCCCGACATGCCCGACCTCGACCTGGTCATCAGGACGTCGGGCGAGCAGCGGCTGAGTAACTTCCTGCTCTGGCAGGCGGCCTACGCCGAGTTCTCGTTCGTCGAGACGCTGTGGCCCGACTTCGACCGGCGCAACCTGTGGCAGGCGTGCGAGGAGTACGCCCGCCGCGACCGGCGCTACGGCGGGATCGTCGCCCATCGTGCCTGACCATCCCGCTGGCGCCGCGTCCGGGCCGTCGGACGCGGCGCCGTCCGGCCCGGCGGCGGGCGGTGGACCCGAGTCCGGGTGGCCGGGTGTCGGCGGCGGCTGGGCGGCGGGTTCCGGCGCGCCAGTGGTCGCCGAGATCCGCTTCGCGGTGCCGGGGGCGGCCGCGGCCGGCTTTCCGGCGGCGGCGCGGGCCGCGCTCGACGCGCTCGCCGGGGCGGCCGGTTTCCGGTCCGGCCGGCTCGCCCGGGCGCTCGACGAGCCGGCGTCCTGGCTGCTGACCAGCGAGTGGGACGGCCCCGGCCCGTGGCGCCGGGCCCTGTCCGCGTTCGAGGTGCGGTATGCCCTCACGCCGCTGCTCGTCCACGCCGTCGACGTGCCCGGCGCCTTCGAGGTGCTCGCCGCCGTCGACCCACGCGTGGCGCGGAGTGACGGGCGGCGTGACGTCGAGGGTGGGCGTGACGCCGAGCGAGGTGGCCGCGGCCCGGCTGGCACCGGCAGCGAGGCTCGGACCTACCGTTCAGACCGGGCCGCCGACGCGGACACCGCGGCGCCTCGCCGGCCCTGATCCACGGATTCGGCGGCCGCGTCCCGCCTGGCGTGGGTTGTCGGTGTCGCCTGGCGGCCTCAGCTGTGTATGTCACATCTGTAGATGTGACATACACAGCTATCGGATTTCGGCTGGCCGACGCCAGGGCGACTAGGTCGCGTGGGCGATTGTGATCAGGCGGCGTTTTGGCGCCACCTGAAGCCGGACCGTCGAGGCATGGCCGTGGGAACGTGTGGTCATGGGCGCCGGGGCGTCCTGACGTCGGGCTCGCCTCCGACGACGCCGGTGCGGTTCCGCGGAACCGTCAGGACCGTGCCAGGCCCTCGCGGTGGCAGGTCGTGCCGCGGGGCACGGTTCCGCGGACGCAACGATCATCCAGGTCGGATGCGGGAGGCGCCGTGCGGTACGGACTGCACGGTCTGCGGGCCCAGACCGTGCAGAACGCACCGCCATTCGGCCGGGGTGGGCCCCGGCGCCGCGGAATCTGAATGACCGTGTCAAGCGGTCGTGGTCGTGGCGGCGGGTTGTGGGGGGAGGACCGGTCCTCCCCCCACAACC
>NZ_JANEZT010000622.1 GCF_025403405.1 Frankia tisae | reverse complement strand
GCGAGTTCGTCGTGCTCCCCGTGCCCGGTGTTCGCCACCGCCACGAGGAGCTCCTCGTCTGAGAGGCCTGGCCAACCCGGCTCCTGCGTCACCTAACCACCGTACGAGGTTAACCAGTTGACGGCCTGGATAACCGGTATAACCGTTACAGCGGTTACGCCACCGATGGGGTGGTATCAGGGACGGGAGGCTTCGGTGGCACCGCACGACGGCACCACGACCGGTATCCAGGCCCGAGCTGGCGAGTTGTCGATCCTCGTCGCCACCCGCCGTTACGGCGACGTCGGTGACGGCGTCAACGCCAGCGCCTGGCAGACGACAGGCGGCGCGTTGAGCACGGCACCGTTCGCCGCCGTCGCCTGGATCGAGGGAGGCAGCCGGCTCGGCACGGCTGGTGTCACGGCCTGGGCCGCGTGCGCCGCCGTCGCGCTCTGCGGCGTCGTGGCCGGCGTCGCGTTCAACCGAGGCATCGGCCGGGTGCCCGCCGTGCGTGCCGGTCAGCTACCGAATCTGGCCCCGGTGGTCGGCACGGGCACGTCCGTCGCCTTCCTCGGGGAGCGCCCGACGACGCTGCAGTCCGTGGTCGCTGTGACGTCGTCCAGCTTCCCGGCGGGCCGCGATGTTTTTCGGGGGACGACCCCCGAGCCCCTCGGTGTCGAGCTTTGCCGGAGCCCGGGTTCGCGCGAGTCGCCGGACCGGTTTGGAAGGCTCGCAGCCCTGCCTGTGTCGGCTCACCGCGGCGTTGCTCCGTGGGCGGGTGCCCTGATCAGGCCGCCGGGCTGGGGCCGAACGCGCGCAGGAACGTGGCGACCGCGCTACGCGCCACCCGGCGCAGTTCGGCGTCGGACACATGGCGGGTGCCCATCCGCGAGCGCCCCTCCATCGGCCCCACCAGCAACGACTTGAGCTGCTCGGCCGCCTCGCCCGGATCGCTCACGCCCAGCTGTCCCGCCACCGTCAGCCGCGCCAGCCGATCCGCGAGGGAGTCGGTCACCGCGTCCACCGCCCGGCCCTGAATCAGGTCCAGCAGCTCCGGAGCCTGGCTGACCTCCGCATACGCCAGCCGCCGCATCGCCGCCGACCGGTCGTCGTTGAAGCACTGCAGCAGCCGGAACCCCGCCGCCTCCAATGCCGCACGCACGTCGCGCACCGGCTCGCGCAGGCCGTTGAGAGCGGTCATGTTCCGGGCGAACGTGCGTTCCGCCTCCGCCGCGATCACCTCGCGCAGCAACCCGAGCTTGTCGCCGAAGTGGTTGTAGACCGTGTGCTTGGCCGCGCCTGCCTGCGCGGCGATCGCCTCGACACTCGCCGGCGCGTAGCCTTCCCGGGCGAACACGTCGAAGGCCGCGTCAAGAATCGCCTGCCGTTTGTCCAGCCGACCCCGCGGCGCTGCGGCCTTCGCGGCCTGCTCCGGCCCTCGACGCGTCACGCGCCCACCGTAGCAATGCCTCGATCGTCAAAGCCCGACAACGGCTGCGGCGGCCAGGGGCCGCCGACCGGAGGGGATCTTATCGGGGTGTGGGCCGACCGAGGCCCGGGGCGGTGCCGGTGGCGACGAGGCCGGCGGCGGGGGTGATGAGGCGGCGGGCGATGAGCCACTGTCCGTCATGGTGGCGGTAGGTGTCCTCGACGAGGCCGATGGTGGTCCAGTCCGCCGGCCGCTGCTGCCCGCCGGGGGTTTGGGTCGCGGCCCAGTGCCAGACGGTGGCATAGCCGGTGAGCCGGGGTTGACCGGTGCTCCAGTCGATGTCGGGTGGCGCGCCGGTGTGGGCGGCGGCGGGCCCGCTGAGCCGGTGGTGCGCGGCGGCGGATGGCCGGCCGGGCAGCATGAAATCGACGAATTCGTCGCGGCCGGCGAAGCGCTGCGGCGGGCCGGGCATGATCCGGTACTCGATGTCGGCGTCGGGGGTGAAGCAGTACCGGCCGAGCAGGTCGTACCGGCCGGCGTCGGCGAGCAGGAAGAAGCGGAAGTGGGTGTGCCGGATGGCGCGCTCGGCGTCGAGGCGGTCGAGGGCGGTCGTCATGGTGCTCGACTCCCTGGTCTGGTGTCGCTGGAGACAGTGGGTCAGCGGCGGTCGGTGGGGAAACCGGGTCGGCGGTAAGCG
>NZ_JANEZT010000621.1 GCF_025403405.1 Frankia tisae | reverse complement strand
GAGCTGGCGGCGGGGGGCGCCACGCCGCTCGGCGGCGAGCGCGGCGAGATAGTCCAACAGCCGAAGCGACCGGCTGCGCACCTGGTCACGGGCGGACAACGGACATCGGCTCCTCGGGCGGACAAGCGGGGTCAGGGCGCGGCGGCCACGGGCCGGGTGTGGTCTGTGCCTCCGCCTGAGGCGACACTACGGCCTGCGTCCGACAACACCGCCGGTTTCCCGACCGCCGAGGCGGCATCACCTCCCGCCGTACTCCTGCGATTCCCGGACCGATCTCGTGTTTCACCGAGTGGGCCGGCTCCCGGTGAGACGACTGCGCCACGCGTCCGGGCGGATGGAGTTCGTAGCATCCGAGACCTACCTGTGGCGGTACCTTCTCACCCGACGGCCACGCGGGCGGGGTGACGACGTTCGCCGTCAGTGGTGATCAGACCATGCTTGCGTCCGTGGACGGGGCGAACGTGTTGCGGGTGTCCGATCTGCGCCCGACCGAGCGGATCGCGGCCCTGCGGGTCCGAACATCGAGTGCCAGACGCCCCACGCGGTGCCGGTCGCCGTGCTGTGGAACCACCAGTCAGCAACCGTGAGACCGCGGACATCGTGGTCCGTCTCGGCACGCTCCCCGTGGACCGTTCATGATCATCTTATGCTGAAGTCCGAGAGGAGGTGTCCCGTGCACTTCACCCGAATCACGATGAACCCGGCGCAGATGGGCGGGGTTCCCTGTCTCCGCGGGTTGCGCATCCCCGTGGCAACGGTCGTCGGAATGATCGCCGACGGCATGTCCGCCGACGAGGTCATGGTCGAGCTTCCGGACCTCGACGCGGACGACATCCGCGAGGCGCTCCGTTTCGCCGCCGAGGCCGTCCGCGAACGGCAACTTCCGCTCATCATCCCGGCCTGATCCGACGTGCGGTTCCTGCTCGACAACAATCTGTCCGACACGCTTGCGGCCGGTCTCCGCGAGGTAGGGCACGACGTGCTCCACCTCGGCCGACACCGACTTCGGCGGCATCCTCGCCCGAACCGGTCTCGACAGCCCTTCCGTGGTCCTCTTCCGCCGTGAAGGTGGCCGCCGACCGGCCGAGCAGCTTCGGCTACTCCTCGCCAACCCCGACCAAAGCTGAGCGTGCGTGCGGGCGTGGAGGTTCGGGCGCCGGAGGTCCGGGCACGGCGCGGCGGTCGGTCCCCACCGACACGCTCGCCATCGCGTCGGTGGCCGCCGCGCCGTGCCTGGTTGGCTCCGACCCGATCCCTCCGCGGGTCGCAGCCGTCTGCGTCGGGTGACGCCGCATCCTCGACCACTGGTCCGTTCCGGACCCCGGTGGTGCGACGCTCCCGAGTCCGGTGTCAGCCTGTCGCGCCCCCGTCCCGGTTCCGACCAGCAGGTGGCGTGGCGACGGCAGGGGCCGGCTCGGTGTACCGCTGCGGCGGGAGCTTCCCGCCGTCCTGGCCGTGCCCGATGGCGTGCACCGTGACCTCCCCGTCCGCTCCCCGTGGTCGGCGTGAGCGTGGTTCGAGCTTCCTGGACCGGGCGGCGCCGCGGCAGGGGCGACCGGACCGCATTCGGTGCGCCGAACGGCCATGACCGCCCCGGTCCGACCGGCCCCACGGGAGGGGTCCGACGTCCCGTCGCCCAGGGAGATCGCCGGTGCTCCCGCGGCGGGCCAGGAGAGCGGCAGGCGGCGTGCCCGACGATTGAGCTCGAGCCCCGAATACCGGCGGCCTGCGCTGTCGACGCCGCCCGTCCGGGCGGTGGGCTGCCGGCACTGGGGGGTGTGATCCGGGCGGCCCGGACGGGCGGCGTCCTGTTCGACCGAGGGGGCCGTCCATGTCTGGAAGATGCCAGCCGGATCGCCGCACGTCGTCCCCGTCATGTTCCTGACATGCCTCGGTGACAGTCGACGGACCGCGAATCGGACCATAAAGCGGACCGCGAATCAGGCGACTGTTGTAGCGAATTGCCGCGGGTCGGGTACTCCGAGTACAGAGCGATCCGTGGGCGGGGCGATGAGCGGATGAGACGGCCCGTGGATGGGAGAGGTCACGGGTACCGGGCGGTCGGCGGACGGGAAGGGCGCGGAACAGGATGGGCGGCGGGCCTGGGCAGCCATCCGCGGCGGTGGTGG
>NZ_JANEZT010000620.1 GCF_025403405.1 Frankia tisae | reverse complement strand
GTGCCCCCCAGACCGGTGCCCCCCAGACCGGTGCCCATCAGACCAGGACCGACCGTGGCGGTCGGCCGCGTCCCGGCGACGCTCGTGGTCGCGGGATTCGTCCCGGCCGGGGCCCGGCCCGGCGGCCCGGGGACCGGGGCGAGCAGCAGCTGGCGTCGGGCGCGTCCTCGGCCCCGCGATGGGACTGGGTGTCGATCGCGGCGGTCTGCGCGGCGTTCCTCACCTTCGGCGCTGCCGTCCTCGCCTTCTACGGCCTGCGAGTGGTGGACGCCGATCATCCGGTCGCGACGGCGAACGTCGCGCTGGGCCGGGATTCGGCCAGCGCCGCCGCAACCTCGCAGGCCGGGCCGGCCAGACTGACGATGATGGCGGACTCGCGGACGAACCTCGACCCTGCCGACGTCGGCCAGCACAGCAGGGAGCTGCTCGCGGGCCAGATCGCGGGTTCGGTCACGCTGCCCCTACAGCTGACCGGACCGACGGGGAGCATCGCGGAGCGGGGGGCCGTGGTGTCGGCGACGGCGGCGGGTGGCCCGCCGTTCCAGGCGGTCGCTCCGGCCGCGGCGCGCCAGCCCGGGTCCGTCGTGGCGGCACCGCAGGCCGCGGTGGGTCAACGGCTGCGTGCGCTGCTGGACAACCCCGATCTGCGTACCTGCTACCAGAGTCTGATCGCCCAGTCCGGCGGGGACATCCTCGCGGTCGACCGCATCCGGTATGACAGCCAGCCGGCGCTGCTGGTCGTGTTGTCCATCCCCGTGCAGCCGGCGGCCGCGCAGGTGCTCGTCGTCGACGCGCACTGCGGCATCATCAGCGCCTCCGCGGCATTGTGGTACAGCGCGACCACCCTGCGCGGGTAGCGTGACCACCGACATCGATGATCTGCGGTTACCCAGCACCGGCGGGCGCGGGATGGAATCAGACGCCCTCGAGGACCGTTGTCGCTCTCGGACAGCGTCTTCACGGAGCACCAGACCCACGAGCAGGGATCCCGACGCGACACCGGGGCCGAAGGGCACCGGCGGGGTCCACCCCCGGCTGACGGGGAATCGCGCAGCGCGAAAGGAGCGGGTGTGACAGCCCAGCAGCAGGTCCAGGACGTCACCGGTCACGGTGGCGGATCGGCAGACGAGGTGCGCGATGTCATCATCGTCGGCTCGGGGCCGGCAGGCTACACGGCCGCCATCTACACTGCCCGGGCCAACCTGCGGCCGCTCGTCTTCGAGGGCGCGGTAGCCGCGGGCGGCGCGCTCATGAACACCACCGAGGTCGAGAACTTCCCCGGCTTCCCCGCGGGCGTGCAGGGCCCGGAGCTGATGGAACAGCTGCGCCAGCAGGCGGAGCGGTTCGGCGCCGAGCTGGTCGCCGACGACGTGACCGAGCTCGACCTCGCCGCCAACCCGAAGGTCGTCAAGGTCGAGGACCAGACGTTCCTGGCGCGCACGGTCATCGTCGCCACCGGCTCGGCCTACCGCAAGCTCGGCGTCAAGCACGAGGAGCGGCTGCTCGGGCGTGGAGTGTCGGCCTGCGCGACCTGCGACGGCTTCTTCTTCCGCGACCAGGACATCGCCGTCGTCGGCGGCGGTGACTCGGCGATGGAGGAAGCGACGTTCCTGACCCGCTTCGCCCGATCGGTCACGGTGATCCACCGGCGGGACAAGCTGCGGGCGAGCGCGATCATGCAGGAGCGCGCCTTCTCCAACGACAAGATCCAGTTCCGGTGGAACGCCGACGTCGCCGAGATCCTCGGCGAGAACAAGCTCAGCGGCGTCCGCCTCCGCGACACGGTCACCGGGAAGACCGACGACCTCGACATCACCGGCCTGTTCGTCGCGATCGGCCACGATCCGCGGACCGAGCTGCTCCGCGGCCAGCTCGAGCTGGACGACGCCGGTTACGTGAAGGTCGCGCACCCCACCACCAAGACGAACCTCGACGGCGTGTTCGCCTGCGGCGACGTGGTCGACCACACCTACCGGCAGGCGATCACCGCGGCCGGCACCGGATGCGCCGCCGCCCTCGACGCGGAGCGCTTCATCGCCGCCGGCGAGGGTCCCGGCGAGACGACCACCGAGGCCCCACGGGTCTCCACCCCGGCGCCGCAGCCGGCCTGACGCCCACCCCAGCATCACCC
>NZ_JANEZT010000061.1 GCF_025403405.1 Frankia tisae | reverse complement strand
CGGGTGGGACCTGGTCCTGGGCGGCACCGTTCGATCCGCCGATGACCACGGCAGCGGCGGCGACCAGAGCCGTGATGTCCCCCATGGCACGCAGGGGCCCCCTGCGGCGCACTCGTCGACCGGGCGGCGGCGACGGGCGTGCGAGCGCCACCGCCCGCGCGGCCGCCGACCTGTCTTCCGTGCTTGCCATCGACGTCGACGGTAGCGAGCCGGTGGCGTCGTGACATCCGTCCGTGGGCGTATTCGGCGTACCCGGCGCGGCGTACCTGCCTTGGCATGCCGACCACGCGCCGCCCGTCTTGTTACGCTCCCGACCGGATCCGGTGGATGCCGTCGGTGGGAGGCCGCATGCTCGTGTCGGGAACGCCGCCGACGTTGCTGTCGCTGTGGTATCTGGCGGCCTGCCTGGCCGAGCGGGGCGACCAGCTGGAGTACCGGCACCCCCTGGTCGCGGTCCGCAATGCGAACAACCTGGTCGTCGGGGGGCTGGACGTGGTGCGGGGCGAGCCGGCGGCGTCGGCGGTCATCCGCGGGGATGGCTGGTGGTCGCGCGCCGTGCTCGGCACCGCCGCCGCGGCCCTTGCGCCGATCGAGGGCCGGGCCCTCACCGAGCTGTGGGCCACCTTCCAGGGCAAGGCAGGCACGGTGGCGTTGCTACCCCCCGAGTTGCGCTATGCCCGGATCGAGGCGGCGGCGGATCGGGCGGGCATCCCCGCCACCCTCGCCGGCCGGCTGCTGAGCTGGTCCGACGCGGTGGTGGAGCACTTCCGCCGGCAGCCCGTGATCGGATGATCATTGCCATTGAAGGCATCGACGGGGCGGGCAAGAACACGTTGACCCGCGGGCTCGTCGCCCGGCTCACCGACTCCGGGCGCAGCGTGGCGACCCTCGCCTATCCGCGGTACAGCGCCGAGCCCCTCGGTCCGGCCGTGCGCGGCCTGCTCGGAGGCGACGCCCGCCTTGCCCCGCTGGCCGCCGCGCCCCGGGCCACGGCGATGATGTTCGCGCTCGATCGGGCGGCGTCGCGGCCCGAGCTCGACGCCCTGGCCGGCGCCAACGACGTGGTCATCCTCGACCGGTACATCGCGTCGAACGCCGCCTACGGCGCGGCGCGGCTGCCGGCGGCCGAGCGCGCCGGCTTCCCCGCCTGGGTCGCCGACCTCGAGCTCGGCTCCCTGTCCCTGCCCGCCCCCGACCTGCAGGTGCTGCTGCGGGTCCCCGTCGACAGGGCGCGAGCGGGCGCGGCGGCGCGGGCCGGCGACGACCCGGACCGGCCGCTGGACGCCTTCGAGACCGACGGTGGACTGCAGGCGCGGTGCGCGCGGATGTACGAGGATCTGGCCGCCCGGAACTGGATCTCGCCCTGGCTGATCGTCGACCGGGACGGTGGAGTCGACACCATCGACGGGTGGCTCGGCGCGCTTCTGCGGTGATCCCGCCGCGACCTCGCGACCTCGCGGCCGGGGTTGGCGGGTCAGCAGTCGACGAGGCAGCTCGGCAGGTCGATCGGTGGGATCTGCACGACGACGACGGGATCGGCACTCGAGCCGCGGCCTGGTGGTGCGGGCGTCGGGGCGTGGTTCGGCCCGGACGTTGCCATCACGGTCATGGCCGGCGAGCCGGTGCCCGCGGTGTCTACGGTGCCCGCAGCGTCTACGGTGCCCGCGGTGTCTGCGGTGCTCCCGGCACTTGGGCCGGCCCAGGCCGGGTGCGTCGTCGACGAGACCCGGACGGTGGCGGGCCGAGGTGGGGCGAGGATGACCCTGCGGCCGCCCGATGGCGAGGTGGTGCCTCCGCCGGCCGCGACCGAAGCGGCGGCGGAGGGGCGGCTGGCAGGGAGCCGGCCGCGGAGGGGGGCGGTGGTGGTGCCGTCGGTGACGGAGGAGGTCGGTTCCCTGGCGCCGACCGCGTCATCCGGCCCGGGGGCGCCGCGCGGCCCGATCAGGACCGCGACGGCCACCGCTGCGATGGCGACGATCCCCAGCCCCAGCTGCGGGATGCTGATCCCGCGGATGCTCCCTCGATGCACGCTCAAGCGGGCTCCATCCGTCGACGGCGGCGACGGCCGGACCGTAGCACGAGCATCCCAGACTGGGACACTACGGACAATGAGCCCGCGGCGCCGCCCGATGGGGCCCGATCAGACGGCGCCCGATCAGACGGCGGTCAAGGTCTCCGCGCGCCGGGCCAACCGGGCCTGGGTCTGTTCGAACTTCGCCTGCTGCTGCGTGGCGGTCGCGTCGAGACCGGCGAGGAAGGTGGCGACCTCCTCACGGGCCTGCTCGCCCGCGGCGTCCAGTCCCGTCAGGTCGAAGAAACGCCACTGGCGCAGGATCGGCGTGATCACGTCGTCATGGTGGATGCGCAGGTTGTAGATGCCGGCCCGAGCGATCTGGATGGCCTTGCGGCCGAAGTCGCGGATGCCGGTGCCGGGCATCTGGAAGCCGAGGATCTCGTCGCGGATGGCCTCCACCGTCCGGGACGGGGCGATCTCCAACGCGGCGGCCACCAGGTTCCGATAGAAGATCATGTGCAGGTTCTCGTCCGCGGCGACGCGGGCCAGCAGCTTCTCGGCGACCGGCTCAGCGCAGAAGCGCCCCGTGTTGCGGTGGCTGACGCGGGTCGCCAGCTCCTGGAAGGACACGTAGGCCATCGACTGCAGCGGCGTGATGCCGGGCCGGTTGAATGCCCTGTTCATCTGGTACATGCGGTCACGTTCGAGGGCGACCGGGTCGACCGCCCGGGTGACCATCAGGTAGTCGCGCATCGCGATCGCGTGGCGGCCCTCCTCGGCCGTCCACCGGTGCACCCAGGTGCCCCAGGCGCCATCCTGGCTGAAACGCTCCGCGATGACCCGGTGGTAGCTCGGGAGATTGTCCTCCGTGAGCAGATTGACCTCGAAGGCGATCTGCGCTGCCTTCGACAGGGACGACTGGCCGGGCTCCCAGGGAACGGTGTCGAAATCCCGGCCCAGGCTCCAGGGGACGTAGTCGTGCGGCATCCACTCGGTGGCGATGCCGAGATGCCGGTTCACGTTCGCCTCGGCGACGGGCTCCAGCTCGTGCAGTAGCTCAGTGTCCGTGGGTGATCTCATTAGCGAACTGTTCCAGAACTGGCGGGCGTCAACCATGTCCCACGGGTGTGGATTCCCGGCCGCCGGACTGTTCCGGCCGGTCAGTCCGCCTGCGCCACCAGGACTTTCGCCACCGGCCCGGGGCGGCCCGGCCGACGTGACTCGCCGGTCCCTTCACATGAAACTCTCACGATGCTCCGATGAACTCGGGCGTCCGGATCCCGACCCCGGACCCCGGACCCCGGACGCCGGCTCTGGCTCTGGCTCTGGCTCTGATGCTGACCCTGGTCCGAAGCGGCCGCCGGGCCGCCGCCGCGCGACATCGAAGGAGCCGGACATGGCAGAAGCCCCGCGGGTGCTGGTCGTCGACGACGAGCCGAACATCGTCGACCTGCTTCGGATGGCCCTGCGCTTCCACGGCTTCGACGTGCTGACCGCGGCGACCGGCCGGGCGGCGTTGGAACTCGCGGTCCAGGCCCGCCCGGATCTGATGATCCTCGACGTGATGCTGCCCGACGTCGACGGCTTCGAGGTCTGCCGGACCCTGCGGGCCGGCGGTCAGAGCGTGCCCGTCGTCTACCTCACCGCCCGCGACGCCCACCGTGACAAGATCGCCGGCCTGACCTACGGCGGGGACGACTACGTGACCAAGCCGTTCGCGGTCGACGAGCTGATCGCCCGGGTACGGGCTGTGTTGCGCCGGACCTCCCCGCCGCGGCCCGAGCCCGAGCCCGACCCACCGGCCACCCTTCGCTTCGCCGACGTCGAACTCGACCCGGACACCCACGTGGTCCGCCGGGGCGGCGAGCCGATCGAGCTGTCGCCGACCGAGTTCACCCTGCTGCGGTACTTCCTGACCAACCCCAACCGGGTGCTGTCCCGGGCGCAGATCCTTGACGCGGTGTGGAGCTACGACTTCGCGGGCGAGCCCACGGTGGTCGACCAGTACGTCAGCTACCTGCGGCGCAAGCTGGGCCGGCACGGGCCGTCGCTCATCCACACCCAGCGTGGATTCGGGTACGCGCTGCGCCGGCCCGCGACGGGGAGCGGCCGGTGACGCTTCGACTGAAGCTGATGGCCGGGCTGGTGGCACTGTGCGCCCTCGGCCTCGCCGTCGCTGGCACGGCGAGTGCGTTCGCGCTGCGTTCCTACCTCTACGACCGCGTCGACCAGCAGCTCGGCCGCGCCGAGGTGCTCGGTCGACTGCCGCTCGCCGCCCTGCTGACCCGCTCCCCGACGCTGGACCGGGCCGGGGTGGAGCGGGCCGTGGGCCCCACCGACTACCTGGTGGAGATCCGCCGGCCCAACGGCACGGTGCTGCGGGTGGCCGGCTCCGCGAGCCCCCCGCCGCCGGCCGCCCCGCTGCTGAACCTCGCCGGCTCGGGCGGTGCCGGTGGTGTCGGCGGAGACGTCGGGACCAGGGCGGGCTCGTCGAAGCCCTCGCCGACCTTCACAGTCGTCTCGGACGGGAAGCGCTACCGGGCGGTACAGCGTGACTTCCCGGGCGGTACCCGCGTCCTCGTCGCGCTGCCCCTGCGTCCGGTCGCGGACACGGTGCGCCGGCTGGTGCGTATCGAGCTGGCGGTCGGTGCGGCCGTGCTCGCCGCGGTGGCCGCCCTGGCCTGGCTGTGGCTCACCCGCGGCCTGCGCCCGCTGCGGGAGATGGTCGGCACCGCGGCGGCGATCGCCGGCGGCGACCTCGACCGGAGAGTGCCGGCCGGGCCGCCCAGCTCCGAGACCGGGCAGCTCGCCGCGGCGCTCAACGCGATGCTCGGCCAGATCCAGGCCGCGTTCGCCGCGCGGGTGGCCTCCCAGGAACAGGTGCGCCGGTTCGCCGCGGACGCCTCGCACGAGCTGCGCACGCCGCTGACGTCCATCCGCGGCTACGCCGACCTGCTGCGCGCCGGGATGGTGCCGCCGGACGAGGCTGACCAGGCGCTGCGCCGGATCCAGCAGGAGGCGGCGCGGATGGGCAACCTCGTCGACGACCTGCTCTATCTCGCCCACCTCGACGAGCAGCGGCCGATGCGGCGGGCCGAGCTCGACCTCGCCGGCCTCGTTCGCGACGCCGTCGCCGACCTGCGCGCCGCCGCCCCCGACCGCCCGGTGCGCGCCGAGCTCCCGGCGAGCTGCCCCGTCCTCGGCGACCCGGACGCACTGCGCCAGCTCGTCGGCAACCTGCTCACCAACGCCCGCGTCCACACCCCGTCCGACGCGGCCGTCGAGGTGCGCCTGCACGCCGTGCCCCCGCCGGCCGACGCCGAGGCGCCGGAGCCGGGCCCCGGCGGCGCCGAGCTCGATGTGATCGACCACGGGCCGGGCATGCCGCCCGAGGTCGCCGACCACGTCTTCGACCGCTTCTACCGGGCCGCGAACAGCCGTGCCGGGGGCCGCGGCGGCAGCGGGCTGGGCCTGTCGATCGTCGCGGCGACGACGCGGGCTCACGGCGGCCGGGTCGAGGTCACCAGCGCGGTGGGTGCCGGCACGACCTTCCGCCTCCTCCTGCCCCCGCCAGCCACCGGCAGACCGTCAGACGGCGGCAGACCGTCAGACGGCGGCAGACCGTCGGACGGCGGCTGAGCACCGCCGCGACGAGCCTGTCCCGACGGCCGCAAGCGCACACCGCGTTCCCGCGCACACCGCGTTCCCGCGCGGACCTGCAAGGCGTGCTGGGTCAATCCGGTGCGGGTCATCGAGCCGATCCGCGCGCACCGCGAGGACGAATGGGAACGCCACGGCGAGCCGCTGCTCAAGAAGGTTCGCCAGCCATCGGGTCGGTCAACGACACCATCAAAAGACGGCCTGACCTGGAACAACACGGCGGTTGGGCCTCCGCCGACGTCGCGATCGGGGGCGCCCGGCACATCGGGCGGTAGCGCGGCGATCAGGCAGCAACAACAAGACCGCCGTATCCATCGCCCGATCACGGATCGCCTACGACCATCGAGAAGATAGCACTTACTCGCCAGTGCTAGCCTTGCGAAGTGGCCGTGCGTTCTGTGTATGTTTCGTCGACCTTCCGTGACTTGACGGAGTTCCGCAAGAAGGTCATCGAGACTATTCGGCGGATGGGCCTGGTGGACGTCGCGATGGAGCACTACAATGCCCAGTCCGACCCTCCGTCAAAGGTGTGCGTGGATGACGTGCGAGCCTGTGACGTGTATGTGGGCATTGTTGCCTGGAGGTACGGGGACATCCCGCCGGGGGAGACGTCGTCGATCACGGAGTCGGAGTACAGGGCGGCGGTGGAGGCGGAGAAGATCTGCCTGATCTTCCTGCTCCAAGGGGACGAACCTTGGCCACCTCCGCTGATGGACGACGACCTCACGCGCGTCAAGCGGTTCCGTGCGGAGCTTCTGCAGCGTCGGTTGGCGGTCCAATTCCGCAACCCGGACGAGCTGGGCAAGCTCGTCGCGACCGCGCTGTATAACGAGATCGCCAAAGCGGGCGGCGGCGCTTCGTCGCGCGTGGGGTTGGAGCCGGCCCTGGTGGCCAGCTACCACAGGCGGCTGGATCAGGAGTACAGCGGGCTGGATCTCGCGGCGTTGACGCCCCCCAAGTATTACGAGGACGACGGGCAACCAGTCCGACTGCAAGCGGTCTTCGTGGAGCCGGATGTGCGGGCCGACCCGCCGCCGGTGGAGGTACCCCGAGAGCTGCTGCAGCGGCTGCAGACTGCTGGCGAGATCGACGAGACCTCGCTGCCGGACGGGTTCAGCCTGCAGGACCTGCGCGCGGCGCAGGAGGCCTACCGGGCCAAGCCGCGCACGCCCGTTCTGGCGGCGGTGACTGCGGACAGGTGTCTGGTGGTACTGGGGGATCCGGGGGCGGGCAAGTCCACCCTCGCCAGGCTGCTGGTGCTCGACCTGATCGCGCCCGTCCCGGTGCGAGTTCCCAAGTTGGCCGGGCACCTGCCGGTGCTGGTGGAGTTGCGCGAGTACACCGCCGCCCGTGCGCGCGGCGTGCGCTCCGTCCTGGACTTCGTGCACGAACGCAAAGACTCCGGCCTCGGTCTACCTCGGCAGGTCCTTGAGTCCTACCTGAAGGCGGGCGGGCCGGCCCTCGTGGTGTTCGACGGGCTGGACGAAGTGTTCGACCCGAGCGAGCGAATAGAGATCACCCGTCAGATCGCAACTCTCGCCGAGGACCATCCCACCGCGCGTGTTCTGGTCACGTCCCGCACGTGGGGCTATGAGCGGCATCGGTTGACCGCCGCCGGGTTCGCCCACCACACGCTCCAGGACCTTGATCGGGCTCAGATCGAGGAGTTCCTGACCGGCTGGTACCACAGGGTTCTGGCCGAGCGGGTGCAGGAGGCTGCGCACCGCCGGACCCGCCTGCTGGAGGCGATCGACGCCTCGCGTCCGATCCTGGAACTGGCGGGCAACCCCCTCCTCCTGACCGTGCTGGCCATCATCGGCAAGGGGCAACAGTTGCCCCGAGAGCGTTGGAAGGCCTACGAGCAGGCCACCTGGGTACTGGTGGAGAACTGGGACGTCAGCCGCCAACTGCGTGCCAAAGGCGTCGCCCCCGACTTCATCACGGAGGACGACAAGCGTGAACTACTGCGCCGACTTGCCTGGGCCATGCAGACCGGAAAATTCGGCAAGGCGGGCAATTTTGTCCACCGTGACGAACTCCAGCGCCTCTTCGAGGAATACCTGGTTGACAGCTACCAGAAGAGTCCCACGGAGGCGAAGACGGTCGCAGTTGTGATGATCGAGCAGTTCCGTCATCGCGACTTCATCCTCAGCCGCTGGGGGCCGGATCTCTACGCTTTTGTGCACCGAGCATTCCTGGAGTTCTTCTGCGCCGATGCCGTCCTGCGACGTTTCCAGCACCTGCAGACCATGAGCCTCGACGATCTTGGTGAACTCTATCTTGAACGATGCGATGATCCCACCTGGCACGAAATTCTCCGGCTGCTCGCCTCCCGACTGGCCGAACCACACACCGCCGTCCTCCTCCAGCAGCTCATGGATGCCGACCGACCCTGGCCGGCCAAGGAATTCGACCAGCCGCCTCATGGCCTTCGCCTGGCAGTACAGTGCCTGGCTGAAATGCGAAATCTGCACGGAGTGCCGGGGCTGGCCAAGGCCGCCGAGGCTGTCCTGACCGAGGTCATCTTTTTGCTGGAGCACTGCGTCGGCCTCGAGGACAGCCAGGCAACGTCCATGATCATGGACGATGTACTCCCGGTCGTCCGCATCATCGGCGCCGACTGGCCCGGCCGGGACGTCTACGCCGACTGGTACGCCCGACGCGGCGCCTATCTCCTCTGGGCTCCCATCACCGAGTTCGCGGTCCAGCTCCTGGCCAACCTCTTCCACGACACCCCGCGCCGGCTGCTCACCGCACAGCCCCTCAGCACAACCAGCGACGATCGTGCGACTGAGGCTCTGAGGGCCGGTGCCTACGAGCTGAGCGCCCTCCCCCCGATTGACACAGGTGGCGAGGACATCGGTCCGATCCTGCACGCCAATCTCGCCAGGACCAGCGACCGCTGGTCCGCCCGACTCTTTGCGTTGGTGCTGTTGGACCGTTTCGCCCCTGATGGCCCTGGTGTCGACGCGGTGTTGCGTGATCGTCTCGTTCACGATGACAACGCTGATGTGTTTGCTGTGGTGGCTGCTGCTTTGCTGCGTCGCCATCCTGTGGATGACGCCGGCATTCTGGACATCATCACGACCCGCGCCACCGACCCCGACCCCGACCCCGACTCCGGCCGCTTCGGCCCCGGCCGTTTCGCGGCGGCTGTCCGTGTGTTGGCCGCGCAACGTCCCGATCATCCCTTTGCTCTGATCGGTGCTGGGATCGAGGACGGGCTGTTGGAGTGGGATGAGGAGATTTCTGTCCGTCTGGGTCGGCTTCGTGCCGCGGCTGATCCCGGTGCCGTCGTCGCTGTCTTGCGGACCATGGCCACGGCCGCCGATTCCTACCAGGTTCGGCACAATGCGTTGGTGCTGTTGGACCGTTTCGCCCCTGATGATCCTGGCATTGACGCGGTGTTGCGTGATCGTCTCGTCAACGATGACGATGATGATGTGTTTGCTGTGGTGGCTGCTGCTTTGCTGCGTCGCCATCCTGTGGATGACGCCGATATTCTGGACATCATCACGACCCGCGCCACCGACCCCGACTCCGACTCCGACTCCGGCCGCTTCGGCCCCGGCCGTTTCGCGGCGGCTGTCCGTGTGCTGGCCGCGCAACGTCCCGATCATCCCTTTGCTCTGATCGGTGCTGGGATCGAGGACGGGCTGTTGGAGTGGGATGAGGAGATTTCTGTCCGTCTGGGTCGGCTTCGTGCCGCGGCTGATCCCGGTGCCGTCGTCGCCGTCCTGCGGACCATGGCCACGACCGCCGATTCCTACCAGGTTCGGCACAATGCGTTGGTGCTGTTGGACCGTTTCGCCCCTGATGATCCTGGTGTCGACGCGGTGTTGCGTGATCGTCTCGTCAACGATGACAACGCTGATGTGTTTGCTGTGGTGGCTGCTGCTTTGCTGCGTCGCCATCCTGTGGATGACGCCGATATTCTGGACATCATCACGACCCGCGCCACCGGCCCCGACTCCGGCCGCTTCGACTCCGGCCGTTTCGCGACGGCGGCCGTCCGTGTGCTGGCCGCGCAACGCCCCGAAACGGGACGGCAGTTGACGCGTGATCGGCTAGGAGCTCTTCCACGTCCCGACCCGTCAGAGCTGCCGACCATCACCTACCTTGTCAGTGGCGAGGTGCTGCCCACAGGGGCGCGTCCAGGGCTGTCAGGATCCACGGTTCAGCCCGAGTCGGGCCTCGGACCGGCAGCGTCGTAGAGGCGGGCGAGGGCGGCGGCGGCGCGAGCCAGGGCGGCGCGTAGCTCGGGGGGATCGAGCACCTCCAGCTCGGGGCCGAGTGCCAGCAGCTCGCCCTGCGCGTGGCGGACCGACTCGATCGGCAGCCGCGCGCGGACCCATCCGTCTGCCTCCGGCGGCCCCGCGCTGTCCCGGATGCTCCGGCTGACGGCCGGTGGCAACCGGAACGGTGCCAGCGCGAACCCGGCCGGGGACAGGCGCACCGTCGCCGTCGCCCGGTAGACCTCGGCCTCGTAGCGGGCCGTCCAGGCGGCCCAGTAGGCGGCGAGGTCGAAGTCGGGTGGCCGGTCGAAGCACTCCCCGGTCAGCGTCAACGACAGGATCTTCCCGACCCGGTACACCCGCGGCCCGGTGGGCACGCCGTCCACTCCGATCTCCTCGCCGTCGCGGCTGCCGTCCGCGTCCAGGGGCACGGCGGCGACCAGGTACCAGGTGCCGCTTTTGAGGACGACACCGAGCGGGTCGAGGACACGGTCGACCTCCCGGGGGGCCCGCCAGCGCCGGTAGGTGACCCGCAGGCGGCGCTGCGCCCAGACCGCGTCGGCCACCTCGGCGAGCAGCGGGGTGTCCTCGGTCGCCCGGAACCAGCCGGGCGCGTCGAGGTGGAAGCGTTCGCGCACTCGGCCGGCCCGCTCGCGCAGCGGCTCCGGCAGCGCCGCCAGCAGCTTCAGCTCGGCTGCCGCGAGCATCGCGCCGAGGCCGAGTTCGGCGGCGGCGCCCGGCATCCCGGTGAGGAACAGCGAATCGGCCTCATCCGCGGTCAGCCCTGTCAGCCGGGTGCGGTAGCCGGCGAGCAGCCGGTAGCCGCCGGTGACGCCCCGGTCGGCCAGCACCGGGATGCCGGCCTGCGCGAGGGAGTCCAGATCCCGGTGGACGGTCCGGACGGACACGTCCAGCTCGTCGGCGATCTGGCGCGCCGTCAGCTTGCCGCGCGTCTGCAACAGCATCAGGACGGACAGCAGCCGGCTGGCGCGCACGCCCGCATTCTCGCGCGCCAATCCTGACAGGAGAAGTCAGGTATCCCGCCCAGGATGGGGAGAGCAGGCAACACCACCAGGTCCGATGGGAGATGACCATGACGGGAACAGAGACGGTCGCCGGCACTGTGGCTGAGGAGTCGGCCGCCGAGGAGACGGTGGTCGAGGCGGGCGTCACGCCGGCGGTGTGGGCAGGGCTGATGCTCGACTGCCCGGACGCCACGGAGCTCGCGACCTTCTACGGCGAGCTGACCGGCTGGGGCGTCGGGGGTGCGGACGACGGGGGCGCCTGGGCCTACCTGACCCCGCCGGGCACCGCACTCACGTTCGGGTTCCAGCGGGTGGCGGACTACCGGCCACCGCGCTGGCCGGACCAGGAGGTGCCGCAGCAGTTCCACCTGGACTTCCGGGTCGCGGACCTACCCGCCGCGATCGCCCGCGCCGAGGAGCTCGGCGCCACCCAGGCGTCGTTCCAGCCCGGTGGCGAGCGCTGGCGGGTGCTGCTCGACCCCGCCGGTCACCCCTTCTGCCTGTGCCCGCCGGCCTCCGCCGCCGACGCGGGCTGACGCCGAGGCCGAGACCGGCGTGGGGAGTCAGCCCATGGTGCGGGCGCCGTCGAGTGATTCGCGCAGGATGTCGGCGTGCCCGCAGTGATGGGCGGTCTCGGCGATGAGGTGCAGCAGGACCTGCCGCACCGACCAGCTCGCACCGGGCTCGAACCAGGGCGCCGCGGGCAGCGGGTGGGCGTCGTCGAGGTCCGCGACCTCGGCGACGATCCGCTCGGTGCGGCGGGCAACCTCGTCGAAGCGGTCGAGCACACCAGCCAGCGTCTCACCGGGCAGCAGCCGGAAGCCGTCGTGGAACTCATCCTGGCGGGCCGTCATGTCACCGTCGAAGGCCGAGGCGCCGACGAGGACGAAGTTCAGCCACTGGTGTTCCATGACGGCGACGTGCTTGATCAGGCCGGCGAGGGTCAGCTCGCTGACGGTGGTGCGCCGCCCGGCCTGCTCGTCGTCGAGGTTCTGCACGGTGAACCGGAGGAAGAAGCGCCGCCGCGCCAGGCTCGCCAGCAGGTCGGCGCGCTCGCCGGTGAGCGCGGGCGCGGCCGTGTCTGCGGCGTGGCCGCCGGTCGCGTCGGCCGTGGCCGGTGCTGGTGTGGCCGGTGCTGGTGTGGCGGCGGTCGCGTCGGTTCTCGTGGTGGTCATCGCCTGTTGCCCTCCGTCGTCCGTCTGATTGGGATCGACGCTAGGGGCACTTCCGGTCAGAATCTGACCTCAATCATGGCCGGGCCATGCAGGGGTGGGAGATGCAGGAGGTTGATGACGGTTCTCCGCCACCGCAACCGTCATCAACCTCCAGCATCTCTCTGCCATTGCCCGATCGCACAGGATGTGGCACTCGGCGATGCCGCAACCGTGAGGTGCGGGCGGGGCCGTTGGCCAAACTTCGGACCCACCCGTCCAGGGCAGGTCCAGGGCAGCTTTTAGGGCAGGTCGTGGACGTTCTAGGGCAGGTCGTAGACGCGCCGGGCGTTGTCGGCGCAGACGAGTCGGGCGATCCGGGCGGCGTCGGCGGCGGTCCAGGCGTCGTCGTCGATGCCCTCGGTGAGAAAGGTGGCCAGGCCGCGGCGGAACAGCGTCGCGCCAAGCAGGAACAGCTCGCCGAGCGCGTAGGCGTCGGTGGAGAACAGGAACTTGCCGAACGGGGCGAGTTCGAGGGCCTGCGCGATCAGGCCGATGGAGCCGCGCCCGGTGTTGTTGATCGAGAGTCCCAGGTCGAAGTGAACATTGGCGAAGACCTGGGTGAGATAGGCGGCCTCGCGGTGGAACGGATAGCAGTGCAGGAGCAGGACGGTGACCTCGGTCGGCGCGATCGCCCGCAGCAGGCCGGTGAGCAGCAGCGGGTTGCCGCGGGCGAGGTCAAGATCGGCGTCGCCGTAGCCGACGTGGATCTGCACCGGCAGCCGCGCCTCGACCCCGCACCAGATCAGGAACGAATGCAGGACGGGGTCGTGCAGCCGGATCGGGGCTCCGCCTCGGATCTCGTTGATCCAGGTGCGGGTGGCGGCGGAGACCTCCCGATCGGTGGGTCGCCGGGCCGGTAGGTCGAGCCCGGCACGGTAGGCGGCGACCGACTTCACCGCGACCGTCGACGGGGTGCGTTCCGCCAGCCGGGTGCGTACCGCGTCGGCGAGGTGGGTGACCCCGATCTGCCCGGTGAGCACGTCCACGGCTGCCCGTTCCGCGATCCGTTCGAGGCGCACGACGTCGAGACCTCGTCCGCCGGCGAATGCGGCGAGGTCCTCGGCACAGGTGAGTGGCTCGGGCTGGAAGCCGGTGTCGACGCAGAAGGTGGTGATTCCGGACGCCCCGAGCAGCCGCCGGTGAACCTCGGTGTGGCCAAGCTCGGCCCGCCGCTCCAGATAGATCTCGGGGTCGACGTGCGGCGGCAGGTCGAGCGCCGGGGCGCACCAGCGCCGCACGGCGAAGCCGATCTGGCTGTCGAACACCGTGGTGCCGGCCGGGCCGGGGCGATCGGCCTCGGTGAGCATGCTCTCGAACTCCGGGCGGGTGAGATCGCGCCGGATGAGGCCGTGGCAGTGATGGTCGACGAGCTCGTGATCGACGAGTGCGTGATCGACGAGATCAGGTTCGCCGACGCCTCCGGAGCGCCCCATCCCTGACCGATCCCCGCTGGGCGGTGGGACCATGCCTAGCCAACAGGATCACTTTGCGTAATCCCCACCTGCGTGCTGCGGCTGTGGATAACTTGTGGATTACTTTGGCCTACCTGGGGACAGTCGAGCGGAACATTGGTGATGTTGACGTGTTTTCAGATCTTCTTGTCGGGGCGACAGCTGTGGACAACTGCTGACGGCCGCCCGGATGCACGGTGGGCATCTCCGCTGAGATCATGGTTGAATATCACTGTCCGTGATTGCCGGACCAGTGTGGGCGAGATCTCGTCCGGCGTCTTACCCGACATCGGGCCCGCGGCCGCGCGAGCATGGTGCCAGGCGAGACCCAGCGAGGGTGGGATCCGTGGGGAAGACGACATCCGTGGGACAGCGATCTCCGTGCCACCCGAGGCATCCGCGGGAGGGACGATCATGATTGGCCCTGCGTGGGACCGGGCCGCGCCGCGGGTCAGCGCCACCGACGGCCACGAGCGCGACCGGCTCGCCGCCGCGGCTCGGCACGCGGCGACGCACCTGGAGGTGCGCGGGGTCGTGTGCGTCGCCTGCACCTTCGTCGACAACAGTGGCATCACCCGGATGAAGGGGGTGCCGGTTGGCCGGCTGGACGCGGCGGTGGTCTGGGGAATCGGCGCGTCCCCCGTGTTCGACGCGTTCGGCGTCGACGACAGCATCACCGCCGGCCGTTTCGCCGGCGGCCCGGTCGGCGACCTTCGGCTGCATCCGGACCTGGACCGGCTGACCGCGCTCGCCGCCCAACCTGGGTGGGCGTGGGCACCGGTGGATCGACGCGATCAGACCGGCGCGCCCCATCCCCAGGACGCCCGGGATCTCGTCCGGGTCGAGGCGGTGCGCCTGGCCGGGCGCGGGCTGCGGGTCGCGATGGCCTTCGAGATCGAATGGGCCGTCGCGCCGGCCGGCGCCGACGGGTTCGTCCCCGCCGCCCGCGGCCCCGCCTACGGCATGACCCGCGTCGCCGAGCTCGGCGACTACCTCCGCGACGTGGTCACGGCGCTGACCGAGGAGGGTCTCGTCGTCGAGCAGATCCATCCCGAGTACGCGGCCGGGCAGTTCGAGGTCTCGGTCGCCGCGCAGGACCCGCTCGGCGCCGCCGACACCTGCGTGCTGGTGAAGGAGACCGTGCGGGCGGTCAGCGGGCGCCACGGCCTGCGCGCCTCGTTCGCGCCGAAGGTGCTCGCCGACGGCGTCGGCAACGGCGGGCACGTCCACCTGAGCCTGTGGGGCGACGGCGAGAGCGATGGCGGCGACGGCGTGACCGGGTCCGGTGCGATCGGGTCCAGCGGGTACGGGGCGGGCCCAGGGCCGGCGGGCGCCACGGCACTGGGCGCCACGGCACTGGGCGCCACGGCACTGGGCGCCACGGCACTGGGCGCCACGGCGCCGGGCGGGTGGAACGGCGGCGGCCGGGACAATCTGCTGGGCGGCGGGCACGGCCCGGGCGGCCTGACCGCGACCGGCGAGGCGTTCGCCGCCGGGATCCTCGCCCGGCTGCCGGCACTGATGGCGCTCGGCGCGCCGAGTGTGGCCTCCTACCTGCGGCTGGTGCCGTCCCAGTGGGCCGGTGCCTACGCCTGCTGGGGGTTGGAGAACCGGGAGGCGGCGCTGCGGCTGATCCCTGGGCCGCCGGCGGCCGCGGGCCGGGCGGCGAATCTGGAGATCAAGTGCTTCGACCTGGCCGCCAACCCCTACCTTGTGGCGGCCGGGCTACTCGCCGCCGGGCACGCCGGCCTGGACGACGAGGCGCGGCTGCCCCCACCGGTCGACGTCGACCCGGCCTCGCTCGACCCCGCCGAGCGGGCCCGACGCGGCATCGCCCGGCTGCCGACCGACCTCGGCGCGGCCGTCGCCGCCTTCACGGCCGACGACGTGCTGCGCCGCGCCTGCGGCCCGGCGCTGCACGACACCGTCGCCTCCGTCCGGCGGGCGGAGATCGACCGGTTCGCCGACGCGGACCCGGCCGCCGTCGTCGCCGCCACCCGCTGGCGCTACTGATCGTCGGGCGACCACCCGCACCCCGGCCCGGCGGCGCGGGGTTCGATCGCATGAAGTTCTTCGGCCCGGTGGTGGTACCGTCCGGTGCGGCCGCCGGCGCGGCTTGGTTCTCTATAGCGCCGTCGGTGTGGTGGCGTTAGCCCGAACAGTCGATCGTGACCCCCGACACGTTGCTTTGGCGCGTGGGAGCATTACGCCCCCACAATGATGCGCACCCCGTCCGAGGAGGCGCGCGTGCGCAAGGTTCTGGTCGCAAACCGCAGTGAGATAGCCGTCCGCGTCTTCCGAGCCGCCCAGGAACTGGGGCTGCGCACCGTCGCGGTCTACACCCCGGAGGACGTCTCCGCGCTACACCGGACGAAAGCGTCCGAAGCATACGAGCTCGGCGGGCCGGGCCATCCGGTGCGGGGCTACCTCGACATCGACGCGCTGCTCACCGTGGCCAAGCAGGCGGAGGCGGACGCGCTGCACCCCGGCTACGGCTTCCTGTCGGAGTCGGCGGTGCTGGCGGAGGCGTGCGCGGCGGCGGGGGTGACCTTCGTCGGCCCGCCGCCGTCGGTGCTGCGGCTGACGGGGGACAAGGTCGCGGCGCGCGACGCGGCGATGGCGGCGGGCCTGCCGGTGCTGCGCGCGTCCGCGCCGCTGCCGGACGGGGCGGGCGCGGCGCAGGCGGCCGAGGAGGTCGGGTTCCCGCTGTTCGTGAAGGCGTCGGCTGGCGGCGGCGGGCGAGGACTGCGCCGGGTGGAGCGCGCCGCGGACCTCGCCGATGCGGTGGGCAGCGCCTCCCGGGAGGCCGCGGCGGCGTTCGGCGACGGGACCGTGTTCCTGGAGCAGGCCGTGAACCGGCCCCGCCACATCGAGGTACAGGTCTTCGCCGACTCCTACGGCAACATCATCCATCTGTTCGAGCGGGACTGCTCGGTGCAGCGCCGCCATCAGAAGGTCGTCGAGATCGCCCCGGCACCGATGCTGGACGAGGCGGTCCGGGCGAGCATCTGCGCGGATGCGGTCCGCTTCGCCCGGCACGTCGGCTACGTCAACGCCGGCACCGTCGAGTTCCTCCTCGGTGCCGACGGCCGGTACACGTTCATGGAGATGAACCCGCGCATCCAGGTCGAGCACACGGTCACCGAGGAGGTCACCGGCGTCGACCTGGTCGCGGCGCAGCTGCGCATCGCCGACGGGGAGAGCCTCGCCGACCTCAACCTCGGCCAGGAGCAGATCGCGCTGCGCGGCACCGCGATCCAGTGCCGGGTCACCACGGAGGATCCGGCGGACGGCTTCCGGCCCGACACCGGGACGATCAGCTTCTACCAGTCCCCGGGCGGCCCCGGCGTCCGCCTCGACGGCGCGACCTACGCCGGCGCGGAGATCAGCCCCTACTTCGACTCGTTGCTGGTGAAGCTGACCGCGCGGGGCAGCACGTTGGAGAAGGCGGCCCGCCGCGCGCGCCGCGCGCTCAACGAGTTCCGGGTCCGCGGGGTCCGAACCAACATCGACTTCCTGGGGAGGGTGCTGACCGACCCCGACTTCCTCGTCGGCGGGGTGACGACATCGTTCATCGACGAGCACCCCGAGCTGCTGCTGCCCGGCCGGGGCACCGACCAGACCAGCCGGACGCTGGCCCGCCTCGCCGAGAGCACCGTCAACGGGTTCCGCCGCCCGGCGACCGCGCTGGTCGACCCGCGTATCCGGCTGCCGGAGCTGCCCCTGCTGCCCGACGGGCAGGGAGTGCCGATCGGCACCGGCTCGCCCGCCTGCCTCGGTTCCGGTTCCGGTTCCGGCGTCGGTGCCGGCGCCACCGGCGGTGGTGGGGGCGTCGGCCAGGGGCTGTCCGGCGCGGGCATCGGTGGGTTCACGGTGCCCGCCGGCTCGCGGCAGCTACTCACCGAGTTCGGTCCGGCCGGCTGGGCGGCGCGGCTGCGCGCCCAGGAGGCACTGGCCGTCACCGACACCACGCTGCGCGACGCTCATCAGTCGCTGCTGGCGACCCGGCTGCGCAGCTTCGACATCCTGGCGGCGGCGCCCTCGTTCGCTGCTCTGACGCCGAACCTGCTCAGCCTGGAGGCATGGGGCGGGGCGACGTACGACGTGGCGCTGCGCTTCCTGGCCGAGGACCCGTGGGAGCGGCTCGCGGCGCTGCGATCCACCGCGCCGAACCTGTGCCTGCAGATGCTGCTGCGCGGGCGCAACGCCGTCGGCTACACGCCGTACCCGGACGACGTGGTGCGGGCGTTCGTCGCCGAGGCCGCCGCGACCGGCGTCGACCTCTTCCGGATCTTCGACGCGCTCAACGACATGGAACAGATGCGCCCGGCGATCGAGGCGGTCCTGGAGACCGGCACGGCGATCGCCGAGGGCACCCTGTGCTACACCGGCGACCTGTCCGACCCCGGCGAGCAGATCTACACCCTCGACTACTACCTGCGCCTCGCCGAGCAGCTCGCCGCCGCCGGCGTGCACGTGCTGGCGATCAAGGACATGGCCGGGCTGCTGCGTCCCACCGCGGCGGCGACGCTGGTCACCGCCCTGCGGTCGCGCTTCGACCTGCCCGTCCACCTGCACACCCACGACACCGCCGGCGGTCAGCTCGCCACCCTGCTCGCCGCGTCCGCGGCGGGGGTGGACGCCGTCGACGCCGCCGCCGCGCCGATGTCCGGCGGCACCAGCCAGGTGAACATGTCGGCCCTGGTCGCCGCGACCGACCACACCCCGCGGGCGACGGGGATCGCGCTGGCCGCCCTGTCGTCGATGGAGGCGTACTGGGAGGCGGTGCGCGATCTGTACGCACCGTTCGAGGCGGGCCTGCGGGCGCCGACCGGGGCGGTGTACCGGCACGAGATCCCCGGCGGGCAGCTCACCAACCTGCGCCAGCAGGCGATCGCGCTGGGGCTGGGGGAGCGCTGGCCGGCCGTGCAGGAGGCGTACGCCGTCGCCAACGAGCTGCTCGGCAAGCCGATCAAGGTGACGCCGACCAGCAAGGTCGTCGGCGATCTGGCGCTGTTCCTCGTTGGCGGCGGGGTGGACGTCGCCACGCTGCGGGAGCATCCGGAGCGTTTCGACCTGCCCGCGAGCGTGCTGGGCTACCTCGCCGGGGAGCTCGGCACCCCGCCGGCCGGGTTCGCCGAGCCGTTCCGGGAGCGGGCGCTGGCCGGGCGCCATCCGGCTCCGCCCGCCGTCGACCTCGACCCCGCCGACGCCGCCGAACTCGCCGTTCCCGGCGCCCGGCGCCGCTCGGCGCTGTCCCGGCTGCTGTTCCCCGGCCCGTGGAAGGACTACCTGGCCGCCGCCGACAGCTACGGCGACTCCTCGCTGGTCCCGACGGAGCCCTACCTGTACGGGCTGCGGCCCGGCGCGCCGGTGGCCGTCATGCTGGAACCCGGGGTGGAGATCATCATCGAGCTGGAGACGCTGTCCGAGCCGGACGACGCCGCCATGCGGACCCTCTACCTCCGGGTCAACGGCCAGCCTCGCCCGGTCCGGGTCCGGGACACCTCCATCACGGCGACGACCGCCGCGGCCCGACGGGCCGACCCGGGCGACGCGAACCAGATCGGCGCCGGGCTGCCCGGCATCGTCACCTTCACCGTCACCGCCGGGGACGCCGTCACCCAGGGCCAGAAGCTCGCGGTGGTCGAGGCGATGAAGATGGAGGCTGCCGTGACCAGCCCCGTCGCCGGCACCGTCGGCGAACTCGTCCGCGCCAGCGGCGACTCCGTCGAGGTCGGCGACCTCCTGCTCGTCATCCGCCCCTGACCGGCACGCACGACGCGTGGGGCCCGCCGCGCGATCCTGGCGGCGGGCCCCACGAAGGGCGGTGGGTTGCGCCTGGGCGTCAGGGTGCCCCGGGCGCAGCCGGGCGGGCGCGGAACACCCAGGCCCGCAGCAGCAGGAACCGGATGACGGTGGACAGCAGGTTCGCCAGCACGAGGACCGTGACCTCCAGGCCGCGGCCGGGATGGTCGCCCGCCGCGTGCAGACCCGCGAGCGAGCCGCTGGTCAGCCCCAGCCCGATGGCGAACACCACGAGGCCCTGCAGGTGGTGGCGGCCGGCCTGGGCCGCACCGGTGAGCCCGAAGGTGAGCCGCCGGTTCGCCGCCGTGTTCGCCACCGCGGTGATGAGCAGCGCCAGCAGGTTCGCCGCCTGGGCGCCGGTGGCCGTCCGCAGCAGGACGAACAGCACGAGGTAGGCCAGCGTGCTGGCCACCCCGATGACTGCGAAGCGAATCAGCTGGCCCGGCAGCCCCCGTGGCACTCCCGGCACCTGCACCCCTCCCGTTGCCGCGCCGCCGCTACCGTCCGCGCCGCCCATGGTGGCGCCGGCACCGGCCGCCGTGGTCAGCGGCCCTCGGCCGAACTCCCGGCGCAGCTCGACCAGCGGCAGCGCCCCGGTACCCAGCGCCCGCAGCAGCCGGACGACCCCCTTGAGGTCCGCGACCGCCGTGTTGAGCACGTCGACCCGGCTGTCCGGGTCGTCGATCCAGTCGACGGGCACCTCGTGGATGCGCATCCCGGTCCGTTCGGCGAGGACGAGCAGCTCGGTGTCGAAGAACCAGCCGGTGTCCTCCACCAGAGGCAGCAGCGCCGCCGCGGCGTCGGCCCGGATCGCCTTGAACCCGCACTGCGCGTCGGAGAACCGGGCGGCGAGTGTCCCGCGCAGGATCAGGTTGTAGCAGCGGGAGATCACCTCCCGGCGCGGACCGCGCACCACTCGGGAGGTGCGGGCGAGGCGGGTGCCGATCGCGAGATCCGAATGCCCGCTGATCAGCGGCGCGACCAGCGGCAGGAGCGCGGCGAGGTCCGTCGACAGATCGACGTCCATGTAGGCGAGCACCGGCGCCGACGACATCCCCCAGGCGGTGCGCAGCGCCCGGCCGCGGCCTTTGGCGTCCAGGTGCACCGTGCGCACCCCGGGCAGCTCCTCCGCCAGCTCCAGCGCGATCCCGAGGGTGCCGTCGGTGCTGGCGTTGTCGGCGATCGTGAGCTGGAACGGGTAGGGGAACGTGTCACGCAGGTGCGCGTGCAGCCTGCGCACGCAGGGGGCGAGATCGTTCTCCTCGTTGTAGACCGGGATGACGACGTCGAGCACCGGGAGCGGTCGGCCGTCGTCCTCCACTGCCGTGCTGGCGTGCGTCTGCTCCACGGGAACGCGCTGCGTGGGGGCACCGGTTCCGGTCGCCGGGGGAGGCGTCCACGTCGTCATGCCCCTCACTCTCGGTTGGCGAGCTGTGCCACCCGTGTGCCGATGCTGTGCGCCGCCTGTGAGACTCCAGATCGCGCCCCGCGTGCTGGCACCTCCGGGCAGGCCGCCGCGTCTGTCTCCTCGCGTCGCGGTGAGGCTTCGAGAAGGTGTGCTCGGAATCAGCCACATCGGTTGATGCCACGGAAAGTGACAGCAGGACGCGGAGGGGACTTCTGCGGCGCTGCGCCAGTGAGTTGTGATGGCAGCCGTGTGCTCCGGGCCCGTGAAAGAGCCCGGAGCACACAGGTCGGCCTGAGGAACGTGGTGGATCAGGTGGTGCGGGCAGTGGTGTTGGTGGCGGAGGTGCCGGTGCTCGTCGTGGGGGCGGTCAGGTCGTAGAGGGTGACCCCGCCGACGGTCTTCTCGGTGAAGTTCTCCGTTATCCAGGTGGAGATCGCCTGCGAGGAGTTGCTGCCACCGTTGGCCTGGCCGAAACCGCCGCCGCCGATGAAGTAGTGGATCTTCCCGTCGCTGACGTACTTCTTGAACTGCGCGAGGGTCGGCGACGGGTCGCTGCCGTTGAAGCCGCCGATCGGCATGACCGGTTCGCGGGTCGCCAGCTGGTAACCGGCGGCGCTGTTCGAGCCCACGGCGGCCGCGACCCAGGTGTAGGAGTCGGCGTTGTCCTTGAACAGCTTCACGATGGCGTCGCTGGGCTTCGCGGCGTCGAGCAGGCCGCCCATACCGCCGCCCATACCGCCGCGCATGCCGCCTTCGCGGGTGAACCCGTTGGTGCCCTGCTGGCCGGTGCCGGTGCCTCCGCCTGTCGTGCCGCCGGTACCGCCGGGGAAGCCGCCCTGGCCACCGCCTGGGAAAGTGCCGCCCGGGAAAGTGCCGCCCTGGCCGCCGCCTGGGAAGGCGCCTGTCTGGCCGCCGCCCGGGAACGCCCCGCCCGCCTGGTTGCGGCCCGTGCCGCCCGGCTGGCCGTTCATGCGGCGCATGAAGCCGCCCGGGCCGCCGAAGCCGGCGCCGGCCGGACCGGCCGAGGGGATCGAGCCGGTGTGCGCCGATCCGGCGGTGGCCACCGCGTAGGCACCCGGCCCGAGCAGGCCGGCGACGAGGGCCACCGCGGCGACCCCGATCGAGGCCCGGCGGGGCAGCCGGACGGTGGCGAGGAAACCGATCGTGGCGATGATGCCCGCGACCAGCACGGTGTAGCGGATCCACGGGTGCCAGTCGGCGGTGCGGTGCAGCAACGTCCACGACCACGCGGTCGTCGCGGCGATCGCCGCCGCCCCGGCCAGCGCGGCGGCGGGGTGGCTCCGGTGCCGCCACAGCAGCACCGCGCCCATGCCCACCAGGGCACCGACCGCGGGGGCCAGGGCCACCGTGTAGTAGGCGTGGAAGATGCCCTTCATCTGGCTGAAGATGATCCCGGTGACGAGCAGCCAGCCGCCCCAGAGGGCGAACGCGGCCCGCAGCCGGTCGGTCCGCGGCGCCCGCCGAGTGATCCACAGCCCGGCGACCAGCAGGATCAGTGCGGCTGGCAGCAGCCAGGAGATCTGGCCGCCGACCTCCGAGCCGAACATCCGAGTCCAGCCGGTCGAGCCCCACATCCCGCCGCGCCCGCCGCCCGGGCC
>NZ_JANEZT010000619.1 GCF_025403405.1 Frankia tisae | reverse complement strand
GTGCGGGCGGGCGGTTCGGACACGACGGCGACGTCGATCGGGCGCAGCGGCAGCATTGTGTCGAGGATGAGCTGGCCTGGCCGGTGCTCGCCCTCCCAGCTCCCGTCGGAGTGCTGGACGTACAGCTCGTCGGCATACACGGCGTAACGCTGCAGGTCGAATCGGGTGCTGCCGGCCGGTTGGCCGGTGCGCGGGGCCGCCCGGTCCAGAACGGCGCGGATGCGGCCCAGGCTGAACCCGGCCCGCCGCAGCATCCCGATCATCCGGAGCTGCACCAGGTCGCGGCCGCCCTCGCGGACCAGCCCGGAGCGACGCCAGTACGCCACCTGGCGGGGAGTGACCCGGGCGTCGGACGGCCGCGGGGGGCCGGCTGCCGGCGTCCGCGACGCGGGCTCATCCCCCGTCATGCCCTTGACTGTAGTTCCGTCCGGCTGGTCGCTTCGTCCCACCGCGGGGCGGACCTTCGTACGCTGAGCGCATGACCGAGCGTCTGTACTTCCGCCAGCTGCTGTCCGGCCGCGACTTCGCCGTCGGCGACCCGGTCGGCACCCAGATGGTCAACTTCGTCTACCTCGTCGGGGACCGCGAGACCGGCGAGGCGGTGGTCGTCGACCCCGCTTACAAGGTGGACGATCTGCTCGCCCTGGTCGCCGCCGACGGCATGCGACTCACCGGCGCGCTCGTCAGCCACTACCATGCCGATCATGTGGGCGGTTCCGCGTTCGGTTTCGAGATCGAGGGCATCCGCGAGCTGCTCACCCGCCAGGACGTGCCCATCCACGTCAACCGGGCCGAGGCCGAGTGGGTGCGCCGCGCGACGGAGGTCTCCGCCGCCGAGCTCGTCGAGCACGACGACGGCGACGTGGTGACCGTCGGGGAGATCCCGATCCAGCTGCTGCACACCCCCGGCCACACCCCTGGCAGCCAGTGCTTCGTCGTCGACGGCCGGCTCGTCGCCGGCGACACCCTGTTCCTGGAGGGCTGCGGCCGGATGGATCTGCCCGGCGGCGACGCCGGCCTGATGTACGACAGCCTGCGCCGGCTGGGCACCCTGCCGGACACCACCACCGTCTTCCCCGGCCATCAGTACTCTCCGCGGTCGTCCGAGGATCTTGCCGTCGTCAGGCGGATGAACCACGTCTTCCGGCCGGCGAGTGCCCAACAGTTCAAGGCCATGCTCGGCCTGGACTGAGCCGATGCCGCCGATGACCGCCTCGACACCGATGACCGCCTCGACGCCGACGACCGCCTCGACGCCGACGACCGTGCCGTCGTCCGGCCGTGTCCGCACCGTGTGCCTGCAACTCGACTGCCCGGACGGCGAGAGCGCCACGGACCGGGTCCGCCGGGTGCTGGCCGAGCTGCGCCGGACCGACGCCGACCTCGTCGTGCTCCCCGAGCTGTGGGCGACCGGGTATTTCCAGTTCGACGCCTACCGGGCGCAGGCGGAACCGTTGACCGGTCCGACGCTGACCGCGCTGCGCGAGGTGGCCCGGGAACGCCGGTTCCACCTGGTCGCGGGCAGCATGGTGGAGCGGGCCGACGACGGCCGGCTGTACAACACGACGGCCCTGATCGGTCCGGGCGGTGACATCCTGCACATGTATCGAAAGATCCACCTGTTCGGTTACGAGTCCGATGAGGCCAGGCTGCTCACGCCGGGAACGACCGCCGGCGCCGTGCGCACCGAGCTCGGCTGCATCGGCCTGGCCACCTGCTACGACCTGCGTTTCCCGGAACTGTTCCGGATGCTCGGCGACGCCGGCGCCGACCTCGTCGCCGTCGTGTCGGCGTGGCCCGCGGCCCGGCTGGAGCACTGGCGCGTGCTCACCCGCGCCCGCGCGATCGAGAACCAGATCCACCTCGTCGCCTGCAACGTCGCGGGTCGGCACGCGGGCCGGGACATGGCCGGGGGCAGCGTCGTCGTCGACCCGTGGGGGGTGGTCCTGGCCGAGGGCGGACAGGACCCCGCCCGGGTCTGCGCTGAGCTCGACCCGGCCCTGCCGGCCGCGGTCCGCGCCGAGTTCCCGGTGCTCACCCACCGCCGGCTCGGCGTCACCATCGTTGCGGAAGCCGCCCGCCGCGGAACTCGGAACAGCCGGTAGGCGACCTCGCCGTGCTGGGTGGTGCCAGCCCCTCGACC
>NZ_JANEZT010000618.1 GCF_025403405.1 Frankia tisae | reverse complement strand
GAGCACCACCGCGGCGAGCCCGACCCGTCTCGTCCGCTGCCGGCGCGGCTCCGCGGCCCGCTTGCACGCAACGCCTACCACCGGCGTGTCCGACCTGTCACCCGACGCGGACCGCCGTCCCTTCTCCGCCACGCGAACCAGTATGTGCCCTGCCCCTTCCCGCCTCGCCACCCGTCTACGACCAACTGTAGAACTCAACTCAGCGTAGGCGGCGAGGCCGGCGGGCGCGCGTGGAGTTCGCCACGGCGGACAGCACTGGGCTCGGCGGCTACCAGGTGGGTACCATCCCGCCGTCGACGCGGAGGTCCGCACCGGTGATGTTCGCGCTGCGGTTCCCTGCGAGCAGGACGACGGCGGCAGCGACCTCCTCCGGCGTGCTGAACCGGCCGGTCGCGGAGCTGCCGGCCGCGGCGTCGACGACGCTCGCGGGGTCCGCGCCGGTGGCTCGCGAGACGGTGGCGGCAACGCCGTCGGACCCGAGCCACAGGTCGGTGCCGACCGGGCCGGGGCTGACCGTGTTGATCCGCACGCCCCGGCCACCGACCTCCCGGGCCAGCGACTTGCAGAAGTTCGCCAACGCGGCCTTCGCCGCGCAGTAGTCGATGACCGCCGGATCGGCGAGGACCGAGTTCACGGAACTGATCGTGACGATGGAACCGCTGCCGGCAGCGAGCATCAGTGGTAGCACCGCCCGGGTCGCCCGCACCGCGGCGAGCAGGTTCAGGTTGAGCGTTCCCAGCCACATCTCGTCAGTGACCGAGCCGAACCCACCGGGCCGGGCAGGCGCGGAACCGACGTTGTTGACCAGGACGTCGACCCGCCCGCCGGCCTGCTCGACAAGCGCGGCCGGGCCGTGGGGGGTGGCCAGATCCACCAGGTGCACGCGCACCGCGCCGGAGGCCGCCAGCTCGTCGAGCTCGGGCGAACTGCGACGGGCTCCAGCCACCACCGTGGCGCCCTCGGCGACCAGGGCCTGTACCACCGCCAGGCCGATGCCCCGGCTCGCCCCCGTGACGACGGCGATCCGCCCGAGCAGTCCCATGTCCATTCCGAACCTCCATCGTCGGCAGACTGTCCGGCCGTCGTCCGTGACCGCCGGTGCCTGTGCGGGCCGTCTCGGCGCCCGCCGGCACCGCCCCCGCAGGCAAGGCTAGAGCCGTCGGCCGGCCCGGTCCCTCATCCGCGCGGCCGGTAGCACCGGACCGCGAGACGGACGGTCACCGCGACGCGACGCCCCGGCCAGGCCGCCTCGACCTGATCGCGCAGGTCCTCAGCCGTACGGTGGTGGCCGGTTGGGCCCATCAGGGCCAGGTCGACGGCCTCGTCGGCGGACAGCACAAGCGGAATGTCGAGGCGTTCGAGGGCGGCCGGGGCGAACCGGTCGGCGGTCCGCTCGTCGAGTCTGTCGCCCTTGTCCGGCTGCATTCCGACCAGCCCGAGCGGGCCACGCAGCTCGGCAAGATGGCCCGGTTCGGGGGTGACGACGATGAGCAACCCGTCCGGCCGGAGCACCCTGCGCATCTCCGCCAGGTTGCGCGGGGCGAAGACGTCGAGGAGCACGCTGACGCAGCCGTCGGCGACCGGCCACGGGCCGGCGGCGTCGTAGGCGACTGCTCCGATCCGGGGGTGGGCCCGCGCGGCCCGGCGCAGCGCGTACTTCGACACGTCGACCGCGACCCCGACCGCCCCGGCGGGCAGCGCGGCGAGCACACCGGCCAGGTGGTGGCCGGTTCCGGCCCCGATCTCGAGCGCCACCGGCACCGAACCAGCCGGCGAGGCGGGGCGGAAGTTCGTGCCCGTGCCCGCGTCCCGGCCCGGGTTCGGAGCCGATCGGGCGCCGGGCGTGCTGGCGGCCGCGAGCTCGGCCAGCCGGGTGGTAAGCGGCCGGTAGTGATCGGCCCCGAGGAAGGACTGCCGCGCGGCGACCATGGCGGCGGTGTCGCCGGCGATCCGGCGGGCGCGGCCGGTCCGCAGGTTCACGTAGCCGCCGCGCCCGATGTCGAAGCCGTGCCCAGCGGCGCAGCGCAGAACACCGCCGTCCGCATGCAGGGCGCCGTCCGCATGCAGGGCGCCGTCCCCGCCCGAGGCGCCCACGCACGCCGGACAGCGCAGGACCGGCAGCACCACCGCCAGCCCCGTCCCGGCAGGGTCCACACC
>NZ_JANEZT010000617.1 GCF_025403405.1 Frankia tisae | reverse complement strand
GGATGGCACCTCGACGACGAACCCCTTCCCGACCCCGACCCGCCCACGGACGACGCCAAAGCGTTGGCGACGCTGCGGGCGGACCTGGAGGAAGCGCGCGGTGAGGTCCTGGCGGCCGGCGACACCGGCCAGGTCGGCGAGATCGACGAACTGATCGGCCAGGTCGACCAGGAACTGTCCGACCTCGGCGTCCGCGGGCGGATCGCACCGGAAGAACGGGACCGGCCGCGTCGGGTCCGCTCGACGAAGCGTCGCCAGGATGCCCCCGACCTGCCCCGACTTCCCGTCGAGCGGCGCACGGTCGGGCGGACGTTCACCGCGCCGGACGGGACGGTATGGCGGCCGTCGATGTTCCTGACCCTGACCTGCGACTCGTACGGGCGGGTGCGTTCCGACGGCACCCCGGTGGACCCGGGCTCGTATGACTATCGGCGGGCGGCGCGGGACGCGATCCACTTCCCGAAGCTGCTGGACCGGTTCTGGCAGAACCTGCGCCGCGCGGTCGGCTGGGATGTCCAGTACTTCGCCGCGCTCGAACCCCAACGCCGGTTGGCCCCCCACCTGCACGCCGCGATCCGCGGCACCGTGCCCCGGGTGATGCTGCGCCTGGTCGCGGCGGCCACCTACCACCAGGTCTGGTGGCCCTCCACGGACCGGCCGGTCTACGACGATCAGCATCTGCCCGTCTGGGACGACACCACCGGCGGCTACCTCGACCCGGCTACCGGCGTCCCGTTGCCCTCCTGGGATGCGGCGCTCGACGCGATCGGCGAGGATGACGAACCCGCCCATGTGGTGCGGTTCGGCGCGCAGCTCCGCGCGGACGGGGTGACCGCGAACTCGACGAACACTGGCCGGATGATCGGCTATCTGACCAAGTACCTGACGAAGAGCCTCGACGCCTGCCACGCCATCGACACCGACCGGCAACGGGCGCACGTCGACCGGCTCGCGGACGCCCTGCGCTACGAACCGTGCTCCCCGACGTGTGCGAACTGGCTGCGCTACGGCATCCAACCCCGCAACCCCCGCCGGGACCTCACCCCCGGCCGGTGCACCGGCAAAGCACACCGGCGCGAAACGTTGGGCTTCGGCGGCCGGCGGGTGCTGGTCTCCCGCCGCTGGTCCGGCAAGACCCTCACCGATCACCGCCACGACCGGGTCGACTTCATCCGCCAGCAACTCGCAGCACTCGGCGCCACCGGCACCGGCCCGGCCGCACCCGAAGACGATCCGGCCCGTCTCGCTTGGACCCTGCTACGGCCCGGGGACCCGGCCGCGCCCCGCCGCGAACACCTGATCCTGCACGCCATCGCGCAACGCCACGCCTGGCGCGCACAGCTCGGACAGGACACCGGAGCAGGGGCCGGCGGGGGTTCGGCAACCGGGCCGCCGCTGGCGGAAGCGGCCTGACCACCCCCGCCCCGGCAAGCCTGGAGAGCCCCCGTGACCAAGCTCCTGCTCACCCCGACCGAGGCCGCCGACCTGCTCGGCGTGAGCCGCAGCACCATCTACGACCTGCTCAACAGCGGCGACCTCGAATCCGTCCACATCGGCCGCGCCCGACGCATCCCGTCGGCCTCACTGCTCGCCTTCGTCAACCGGCTCCGCGGCCTCGACGACGGACAGGCAGCATGACCGCGCTCACGGCCCGCCGGACGGCGGGGGGTCGGGCCGGTGTTCGGCAATCCACGCCTCGACGTCGTCGGTCCGCCAGATGTGACCGGCGGCCAGGGAGGCATACGGCGCGGGGAACGTCGGGTCTTCCTTCAGAAGCTGGTTCACCCGCGTTCGCCCGACACCAAGCCGGCGGGCGATCTCCGCCGCTCCCATGAGCGGTTGCGTCATACCCGCAATCTACTGGACGACCGTCCAGCGCCACGTGTACCGTAGGCGCCACTGGACGGTCGTCCAGTCACGTTGAGGCGGTTCCGGCCGTGTGCGGCAACACCCGACCGGAACCTTGATCCCTTCCTGCGCGAACAGGAGAGAGACCCATGCCCATCTTCCCGTCCGACCCGGCGTGTACGCGCTGACGCTGCGCCCCGGCGCGGATGCCCGCGAGATCGCCGAAGTCCTCGCCCGCATGCCGGTCGATGCCTTCCTGACCGAGCACTTCGGCGACATCGACCTCACCATGATCTTCCGCGCGGTGCCCGAC
>NZ_JANEZT010000616.1 GCF_025403405.1 Frankia tisae | reverse complement strand
CCTGGGCGGTGACGGCGGCGGCTACCTCCGAGGTGGGTAGCAGCGTCAGCGCGCCGGGGGCGGTGCGGGCCGAGGTGGGCACGGTCAGTTCGGCGGCGATGTGGGCGAGCAGGCGGCCGGCGAAGCCGAGGATCTCCGCGGGGACCCGGTAGCCGCGGGTGAGCACCTCCAGGTGGGCGTCGGGCCGGCCGAGGTGGGCCAGCTGCGCCGACCAGGAGGTGGCCGCCCACGGGGTGGTGCCCTGGGCGAGGTCGCCGAGGACGGTCAGGGAGCCGTCGGCGCACCGGCGGGCCAGCGCCCGGCACTGCATCGGGGAGAGGTCCTGTGCCTCGTCGACGATCAGATGGCCGAAGCCGCCGGTGCCGTCGATGAGGTCGCGGGCCTCGTCGATGCAGAACACGTCGGCGGGCGACCAGCGGGCCGTGCGGGCCCCGCCGGGCGGCGCCGCGGCCAGCAGAAGCCGCTGCTCGTCGGCGTCGAGCACGCCGTCGGCGGCGGCGCGGGCGAGCAGCGCCGCGTCGGTGAGCAGGCGGCGGACCAGGACGGCCGCGTCCGCTTTCGGCCAGACCGCCTCGACGGCGTCGCGGACCGCCCGGCTGCGGGCGAGGGTGCGGACCGCGCCGTCGGTGGGGAAGTGCCCGCCCGCCTCGGCCCGCACGCGGACGGCGTTCGCGAGCCGCCCGGCGAGCCGCTCGCGTCCGATGGCGTAGCGGAAGGTCCCGGCGGCGAGCCCCGCGGCGGCGTCGGCGAACAGGCCGGCGAACTCCTCCTCCCCCACGGTCCACCGGCCGGCCCTGGTCACGACGGCCACCGGCCCGGTCGGGGGGCGCAGCCCGTCGTGCAGGGCGCGGCGCAGCACCGTCGCCATCCTGGCGTCACCCTTGAGCGTGGCCGCCTCAATGGTGTCCGCTCCCCCGACGGTGATGTCGTCGACGAGGTCGGCCAGCGTGCTGTGGCGGACGGTGAACTCGCCCAGCGCCGGCAGGACGGCGGCGATGTAGCCGAGGAAGGCCCGGTTCGGCCCGACGACGAGCACCCCGGCCCGCGCGAGCCGCTCCCGGTGGGCGAACAGCAGGTAGGCGGCCCGGTGCAGGCCGACTGCCGTCTTGCCGGTCCCGGGCGCCCCCTGCACGCACAGGCTCACCGACAGCGCGGCCCGGACGATCTCGTCCTGCTCGGGCTGGATCGTGGCGACGATGTCGCGCATCGGCCCGGACCGCGGCCGTTCGATCTCCCGTTCGAGCAGCCCGCCGGCTGGCACCACCGCCGCCCGTGGGTGGGTGAGGAGCTCGTCCTCGAAGGCGGTCAGCTCGGCGCCGTCGTGGCCGAAGCGTCGCCGGCGCAGCACGCCCATCGGGTCGCCGCGGTGAGCCCGGTAGAACGGCCGGGCGATGTCGGCCCGCCAGTCGACGACCAGCGGATCGTCGCCGGCCGCCTCGCGCACGTGCCGGCGCCCGAGATAGAACCGCCGGCCCTCCGCACCAGTCGCGGCGGGAGCGGCGGGAGCGGCGACGATGTCGGCGACGTCGGGCACGGCGTCGAGGTCAGCGGGAGTGTCGGCCGAGGCGGCGTAGTCGAGGCGGGCGAAGAACAGCGGGGCCGTCCCGTCGCCCTCGGCGAGGGCGACGATCCGCCGTAGGCGGGCGACCCGCAGATACTCGTTGGTCACCTTGTCGGCGAACGGATCCCCGCCGGCGCTCTGCGTGTGTTCGGCCTCGGCCCGCATGCCGGCGAGCGCCCGACGGCCGCGCCGCAGGTAGTCCCGTTCGGCCTCAAGCTCGACCTCGGCGTCCCGCCCGGCATCCCGACGTCCAGCCTCCACCGTGCACCCCTTTCCTTAACCCGGTAAAGGTTATCCGACCGGCCGGCACACCTGGGCGACACACCGACCGCCCAGGGTGACCGGCTCACCGTCCCGGCGAGGGTGGCGAACCCGGAGCAGCGCGCGCCCCTGCCCAGTGCCGGCCGCCGGCCGGCGCACGATCGTGAGAACGAGAGAGGCTCGCATGGCTGGTACGCCGAGCACCGCGGATGCGGCACCGTCGCGAACACCGGACTGACGGTGAACACCGGTCCCTGCCGGTCCTGTCCACCCGACGGCCAGCAGATGCAGGAGGTTAATCACGGCTCACGGGACCACAACCGTCATCAACCTCCTGCAATCGCGGGGGGGGTGGC
>NZ_JANEZT010000615.1 GCF_025403405.1 Frankia tisae | reverse complement strand
CCGCCGCCCGGCGGGGGGATGCGGGCGGGCTGCCCAGGCGATTGCGGCGCATCATGTCCTACTGTCGGAGCATGGCCCGCCCCGGTACCGGTCCCCGTCGGACGCCGCCTTCGTCGCGCTCGTCCGAGTCGTCCCGGTCATCCGCACGGCCGGGGGTCGGCCCGGCCCAGATCGCCAGGCCCGGGGGCGCCGCCGGTGCTGGTGCCAAGGGCGGCGCCGGTGCCGCGGCGCCGACGGCAGAACCGGAGCCGGGCCGCGTTTTCCTCGGATTCTCCTACGCGCTGGGGGTCGTCCTCGGTGTCGGGCTGGGCCTCTACGGCGTCTTCCTCGTCCCCGACGGCCCTCGCCCGGGTGGCACGCTGCTGTCCGTCGGACTGCTGCTGGCGTTGGTGGGCAACGGGGCGGCGGCGCTGCTGGTGCGCTGGCTGACCGGTACCCGGCTGGGGCCGGCGACGGTGCTGATCGGCTGGATGCCGGTGGTGCTGCTGCTCGCCGCCTCCCGCCCCGAGGGCGACCTGCTGCTGCAGTCCAGCGCCAACGCGTACGCGTTTCTGCTGCTCGGCGGCCTGAGCCCGATCGTCGTGGCGGTCCTCGGCGGGGCGCGCCGCGGGTTCACCGTGCTCCCGCCCCCACGCTGACCGGGTGCCGGGACGTTCCCGGCCGGCTGTACCGGCGTGTGCCCGCAACGGCGGAACGCCAGAACACTGTGCGAGATGTCACCGGCTCCTGCTTGCGGGGGCACAGCCGGGGATCGCGGCGGTAGCGTGAGCCGGGTGGGCAGCCCGCCGCAGGAGATCCGCAGTGGTCCGCCCGCCGTTCGGGCCCCCCTGGACGCGGGTGACTTCCGCCGGGCGATCGGGCGATTCGCCACCGGTGTGACGATTCTCACCACCATTGCCGCCGCCGAGGGGCGCCATCTCGGGATGACGGCGAACTCGTTCGTCTCGGTCTCCCTCGACCCGTTGCTGGTGCTGGTGAGTATCCGCCGCGACGCCCGGTTCCACGCCCCGCTGCTGGCGGCCGGGGTCTGGGGCGTCTCGGTGCTGGCCGCCGACATGGCCGAGGCCTCAGGGTTCTTCGCCCGGCATGCCTATGAACAGTCCGGCGACATGTTCGCCCAGTGGCCGCACACGATCGGGGAACAGACCGGGGTCGTCCTGCTCGACGGCGCCCTGTCGGCCTTCGAGTGCCGGACGGTGTCGACCCACCTCGGCGGGGATCACACCCTGGTCATCGGCGAGGTGGTGTCGCTCACGCAGTCTCGTGACGACGCCGCTCCCCTGGTCTTCTTCGAGGGGAAGTACCTCGACACCGCGCCGTCCCGCGAGCCGGTCCCCGCCCAGGACGGCGGCACCGAGCGGGCCGGCTGAAACCCGGGTCGGCTGATACCGGGTTGGGTTGATACCGCCTCAGTTGAGGCGGGCGCGGGCTGCTGCGGCAGCCTGGCGGGCGGCGGCGGCCGCCGCCGGCTCCACCTCGGCCACCGTGTCGGCGAAGGCCGCCAGGTCGATCGCGCCGCCGAGGAAATCACCGAGCCGTACGCGCAGCTCGCCGCGCTCGCGGCGCAGGCTCGCCGGGTGGTGCGGGAGCAGCAGCGAGAGCTCGACGGCCCACAGCCGGGTCCGCGGCGTGTCCGAACGGGCGGCGAGGATGCGGATGTTGCCGAGGATGCGGGTCAGCACGTCCTGGGGATCCATCGGGGCCAGGTGCGCCCGGTTGAACGCGACCCCGGCCGCGCGGACCTTCGCCGCGGCATCGTGGATGGTCAGCAGCCGGCCGGCCGCGAACGGGTCGACGAGCACGAAGTCCTCGGGCGAGCCGACGGCGACGACCACATGGCCCGGCAACCCGACCAGGTAGGAGGCGACCCCGAGCCGGTGCGCCACCTCCAGCCAGACGACGGAGAGCAGGATCGGCAGGCCCCGGCGGCGACGCAGGACGTCGGGCAGCAACGAGGAACGCAGATCGTCGTAGTCGCCCTCGGAACCGGCGAAGCCGGCGTCGAGCCCGAGCGCCTCGTGCAGGGCCTCTGCCGCAGTTCGTGGATCAAGGGCGCCAAAGCGGCGTGGCTCGCCGTGGCGGCCGGCCGGGTCGGTCCCGGCCCCCGGCTGCCCCTGCCCCCTCTCGGCGCCACCGGCCGGCGGTGGGGTGCCTCGCTCCACCCTCGGGAAACCCCGGCTG
>NZ_JANEZT010000614.1 GCF_025403405.1 Frankia tisae | reverse complement strand
CCCCGGCCCCGGGCCCGCCCGCGGCCCCGGGCGCACGCGCATCCCCGGTTTCGGACCAGGGCGGCTCCATCCCGCCAGCCTGGTCCGCCCCGTCGGCCGGCCCGTCTCCGGCGATCGCGAAGTCGGACCCGTCGTCGCCACCGCCACTGCCGCTGCTGTCTCCCGCCACAGCCGCCGGGTCCGGGACGGGGAGCCCGAGTCGGGGGTCCGGATCCGTGGCGCACAGCCTCGGGTCGAGGCGGCGCAGGTCGAGGACGTCGCGGGCCGCCTCGGCCACGCTCGTCTCGAACGGTTTGCCGGCCTTGATCCCGTCGTAGCGGGCCCGCAGCTCGGCTACCGGCTCACCCTTGTCAACCAGCAGCTCGATGGGGGCGAACACCTCGGCGGCGGCGGCGGCGTCCGCCTGGGACAGCGCGGCACGCAGCTCCTGGGCCGTGGCCAACGCCCGCCCCTGCCAGGTGACCAGATCGTCGGTGGCATCGAGACGGTGGGCGACGACGCCGCGCAGGGTCAAGCCGAACAGCGCCAGCGCGACGACGAGCACGCCGAGCAGCCCGAGCAGCCGGACGCCGGCATCGCAGCGAGCGGCGACGGTCCGCGCCAGCCGCGCCGCCCGGACGACCCAGCCGGTGCGGGGCGGGACCGGCGCCCCGGGTTCGCCGCCCTCGCGCCGTCGCCGGACGCGCCCGCGGCGCCGTGCATCCGGCCCCCTGCTGGGAGCAGGCGGCGGCGACACTACAACCGTCACAGTCACCGAGCGTACGCGTACCCCGCAGATCTGGTTACTCCAAGTGAGACCCCTGTCCGAGGCGGGCCGGAAATGCGGAGGAGTTGACGCAGAGGGTCGTGACGAACATCCAGGCAGATGCCGATCGATCGGCCGGCCAGCGCAAAACCCGCGTGAACGGCCGTATCGTCGGTGGTCGCAGCGCGGGCGAGCAGCGAGGAGCGACGTGTCGACGATCCCCGTCACCGAGGGGCCGGCGGACCCGGCGGCGCGGCCGGTCGAGCCGCCCGCGGGAGTCACCGACCCGCGCCTCACCCGGCAGATCGCGTTCCTGCTGGAGATTGACCAGCTCAAGTCGGTGCTGCGGCAGAGCCACCTGATCGACCTGTCCCGGCGGGAGAACGACGCGGAGCATTCCTGGCACCTGGCGATGCTCGCCGTCGTGCTCGGCGAGTACGCGGCGGTGGAGGTCGACCAGGGGCGCGTCCTCCGGATGCTGCTGATCCACGATCTGGTGGAGGTCTACGCGGGCGACACGTTCCTGTATGACACCCAGGCCGCCGCCGGTCAGGCCGAACGTGAGCGCGCCGCCGCCGACCGGTTGTTCCCGCAGCTTCCCCGCGACCAGGCGGACGAGCTGCGGGCGCTGTGGGACGAGTTCGAGGCCCGGCGCACCCCCGACGCCCGGTTCGCCCGCGCGCTCGACCGGGTCCAGCCACTGCTGCTGAACTTCTACACCGGTGGGAGCACCTGGCGTCCGCACGGGGTGACCCGGGCGGACGTGCTGGCCCACCAGAAGACCATCGAGGACGGCTCGCCGGCGCTGTGGGAGTACGTCCGCATCATGATCGACGAGGCGGTGCGCCGCAGGTACCTGCTGGCCTGACGGCCTGCCTGCCCTACGGCGACCCGGTAGCTCCCATCAGGCGTCCAGGAGGGACTCCAGGAACAGCACCGTGCGCGCCGCGACGCAGCGCCGGCCCGGTCCGGTGAGCACGTCGTGGCCCCCGAGGACCACGTCGAGTTCGGCGCGCGGCGCGGTCCGGGTCGTCATGCGCACCAGGGGCAGCGGGCTGACCTCGTCGTCGGCGCCGTGTATCAGCAGGATGGGCAGGTCGGGCAGGGCGCGCGGGGAAGGCTCCTCGACGGGCAGGCCGGCCACGGGCAGGTGCAGCAGGGGCAGGCTGAGCAGGACCAGGCCGTCGGGGCGCACCGCGGGCGAGCCGACCATCGCCAATGCCGCCAGTGCGCCGGTGTCGGAGCCGAGTAGCACGAACGGCGCACCCGGGACCCGGCACTCGACGAGGGCCGACACCCGGTTACCGCCGTCGGGGACGACGGTGAGCAGGTAGCCGTCGAGCGCCAGCCGGTCGGCGAGCGCGTCGAAGACCGCCGGGTCCTCGCCCCGGCCGGGCAGGGCCGCGATCGTGGCCCGGATGTCGCGGCGGGCGACGGTGGCGCGGGCGGGCGGCCGCACGGGAGTCGCGACGGGGCCCCGCGG
>NZ_JANEZT010000613.1 GCF_025403405.1 Frankia tisae | reverse complement strand
GGGCGGTGCTTCTGGAGGCCACTCCTTGATTACGAGTGGATGTGCGGCCTAGTGGCGTTGGGTAATCGATTGCTAGTTCTGCTGGTGCCGCGGGGCCGGTCGCGGTGGTCAGGCAGGTGCAGGAGGTTGTGCGCGGTGGACGCTCACGGCGTAACCGGGGGCATCGGTGGGCCGATCGCCGAGGCCGGGGTCGTCGTCCGTCTCGTCCGGCCTGACGGGGATGCCCTGCCAGGTGGCGAACCGCCGGTCGAGGGTGAGACCGGCGGCGGCGCACCAGCCGTCGTAGTCCGCCAGCCCGAAGGGGGCGGCGGGCAGAGGAAGATGCGCGGCGTCGAGCCCGAACCCGGCCACGAGCAGGCCACCGGGGGCGAGGCGGCGGGCGAGCCCGCACAGGACCGCGGCCTCCGTCCCCGGGGCGAGCAGCGCGATGACGTTGCCGGCGGCGACGATGAGGTCGAACGGCCCGTCGGTGGCGGGTGAGATGGCGGCCCCCTCGGGCCGGCTGAACGGGCCGGGTGCGGCCAGGCCGGCGAGGTCGGCCCCGACGGAGTTGCCCAGGTCGGCGAGGTCGGCGAGGACCCAGCTGACGGCGGCGGACCGGTCTCGGGCCACCTCCAGCATCGAGGGGTCGGCGTCGACCCCGACGCACCGGTGCCCCAGCTCCGCCAGCCGGATTGCCACCCGACCGGTGCCGCAGCCCGCATCCAGGATCCGGGACTCGGCGGGCACCAGTGCGTGGCAGAACGTCGCCTCGCCGTGCACATCGACCCCGGCGGCGGCAAGCCGCGCGAACCGGTCCGCGTAACGCCGGCCCGGCCTGCCTGCGGTGAGTGACTCCCAGCGGGTCGTCACGCTGGGATTGGTCTGGTCGGGAGCATCCACGTCCCAGCTATACCGGATCTGCGAGACACCGGTCAGACGGGAAGGGCGAGAACGATCAGGTTGTCACGGTAGCTGTGCGTGGTGGTGTTGAACGCTCCGCCGCAGGTGATGAGGGCCAGGCGGGGCGGGCCGCCCGTTCGGAAGACACCCGTGTCCGCCAGCCTGGTCTTCACGACGTGCCGCCGGGTCACCACCTGGTAGTCGTGCTTCGTGCCGTCGGCGCTCGTGACGACGATCAAGGCCCCTATCTCGACTCGGCTGAGCGGGTAGAGGGCGCCGGGGCGACCGTTGTAGTCGACGTGCCCGGCGAGCACGACCGTCCCCGACGAGGCACCGGGGGCCCCGCCCCCTGCCCACCATCCCAGCGTCGCCGGGTCGAGCGGGACGTTGAGCGCGCGCGTGGTCGCGTTGACGGAGGCCACCATCACCGGCGCCGAGATGCCCAGGCTCGCCACGGCGACGGCCGTCGGCCGGCGTCGTAGGAGCGCCTGGACATCGGTGGGCGGCGACGGTGACGCGGTCGCCGCCGCGGCGCCCGTCCGGGTGGAACTCGCGAACGCCGCCGGCCCCTGCGACGCGGACGCCTCCTGGGAGACGGCCGGTGTCGCACCCGCGGCGAGCGAACCGACGTCGCCGGGGGGTCTCGACGCCACCCATCCGGCCATGCCACTGCCGCCGACGACGCTCGCGACCGTCGCCGTGACCACCAGTAGCCGGCGGCCACGGCGACGTCGACGGGTCCGGGCCAGCCGGGTGCCCGGCGGCCTGGGCCGGTCCGGGCCGCCCGTGGCCGGCTCCTGGCTCGTGGCCGGCTCCTGGCTCGTGGCCGGCGCGGCCGGTCCGTCCAACCCGTCCTCGGGCGGCGGACCGGCGGTCGCCGTTCGTCGGCGAGACTCGATCATCCCTGTCGGCGAGCCAGCCACGCTCGGCGGCGCTGCCACCCGAACAGGACCCCGGCCGATCCGACCCCGAGGCCGAGCGCCCCGATGGCCAGCACGGGCGGGTGCTCGTCATCCGCGGCCAGCCCGCTGTTGCCGGCGTTGACCGAGGTGGGCGAGTTTGCGGCCTGGTGGGACAGCCAACTGTACGAGCCGTTGCCACCGACGATGTAGAGGTTGGTCGTCGACCCGGGCTTGGTCGGCACCGTCTGGGCCGGTACCAGCGGCTTGCCCGTGGTGTCGGTCACCGTGACCGTGTGCGGTGTGCCGCCGCCTGGTGTGCCGCCGCCGGGTGTGCCGCCGCCGGGTGTGCCGCCGCCGGGTGTGCCGCCGCCGGGTGTGCCGCCGCCGGGTGTGCCGCCGCCGGGTGTGCCGCCGCCGGGTGTGCCGCCACCGGGCGTGCCGCCTCCGGGT
>NZ_JANEZT010000612.1 GCF_025403405.1 Frankia tisae | reverse complement strand
CGCCCCCCGAGATTTACACTCGACTAGTCGTCGGCAGCGTCCAGATCAACCCGCCGGGCACCCACGGTGGCCTGATCGCGTCGCCTGAGGCGGCGCAGCCCGGGGGTTCCGTGGCCGGCCCGACGTCCCGTCAGCCCGCGGGCGGCGACCCCGCCGGCGAGGACCCTGCCGAGCTGGACCCGCTGCTGCGCCGCCACGCCGTGGGGAGCTGAGCGCCCCGCCGGTTCGGGGCCGTCGGGCCCAGCCGGGCCACCGCGCGGACCGGGGCGCCGTCCGCTGCCGCGAGCGGAAGAGGGAACAGGAAGACCTCGATCGGCCGCCCCTGCGTCCGAGCCTGCAGCAGCCTCGCCAGACCGGTGAGATTCTCGGCGATCACCGCCCCGGCGCCGCACAGCACCCGGTGCGCCGCGAGGCTGAAATCCTCGCCCGGGCCGGGGGTGCGGTCCACGCTCAGCGCGTCGATGCCCACGGTCCGCACCCCGGCGTCGACGATCGCCCGGGCCGTAGCGGGCGCCAGGTAGGGGTGGCGCAGGTAGTCGGGGTGCCCCCAGCGGTCCGACCAGCCGGTCACGATGAGGACGATGTCGCCCGGACGCAGTCCCGCGGGGAGCAGATCGGGCCCGATCGCCCCCTGCGCTGCCTGCCCGCGGGCGTCGACCAGCACCGCCGGGCCGGCGAAGCGTTCCAGCGGCAGCTCGTCGAGGCGGGGCAGCGTGTCGTCGATGTGCCAGGGCGCGTCGATGTGCGTGCCCGACTGCGAACCCAGGTGCAGGCGCTGCACGTTGACCCCGTCCGCGGGTGCGCGCAGCGCGGGCGTGACCGCCACCTCGGGATCCCCCGGGTACACGGGCATGCCGCTGACGATCGGCACTGACAGGTCGAGCAGTACTGACTGGTCGAGCAGTACTGACTGGTCGAGCAGTTCGGCGCGCTGCGCATCGCCTTCGACGGGAACGGCTGGCACGGCGACCTCCGGTGGGTGCGCGACGCCCGCCCGCGGCGGGCCGTGGCACCAGCCTGCCCCCGGTCCACGCCCCGCGCCCCCGGCTGCCATGTCCGGCTGCCGTGTCCGGCTGCGGTTCAGCGATTGGCCGATGTCTTGAGCGGGTCGTATTCCGCCATGAGCCGCTCCAGCCGGACCTGGTCGACGCGGTTGATGACGCTGGTCGCCTCCTGCTGGTCGCGCACGCACTTGGCCAGGGTGAACGCCGAGGTCACGACGTAGAGCAGGCCGAGCCAGAGGAAGGCGCGCATCCAGGCGTCGCCGGGCAGCCGGGCGATCGCGTACGTGACGGCGACCAGCGACACGGCGAACGACAAAGCCGCCTGGACGAAGAAGACGGTCGTGCTCCTGGCTTGCGGAGGTGGGTTCGACATGGGAATCAGTCTCGTGCCGTCCCGGCGTCCCGGCATGAGTACAGATACTCATTCCGTCCTGAGTGCACCTTCTGTAACACTTGTGCGGTGGGGATCCCACGAGGACCGGCCGGCGTGCGCGGCGCGCTGTGGCGGTCTCTGACGGCCTACCGCTGGGTGTCTCTCGCCTACGCCGTCGCCCTGGTCGGCCAGACCCTCGGGCAGGCCGACCGACCCGCGCTCGGCCTCACGCTGTTCGGCGTGATGACGGGTTGGTCGCTGGTCATGTCGGTGCTCGCGCCCGCGGTCGACGGCCGCCGGCTCCGGCTGCTGACCGGCCTCGTCGCCGCGGACGTCGCGCTGTGCGCGGCGATGGTCGTCCTGACCCTGCCGGTGGGCCCCCGTTCCGGCCACGTCCTGCCCGGGTTGTGGTCGGCCAGTGGTGTCCTCGGCGCGGCGCTGCTGGGCGGCACCGCCGGCGGCCTGGTCGCCGGCCTGCTGCTGTCGATCGCGACGTTCGTCGAACGCGGCGTGGTGAACGACTCCTCGATCGGCACCGCCGTGCTGTTCCTGCTGTCGGGGGCGATCGTCGGCTACCTCAGCCGCACGGCGCTGGTGGCGGAGGCGGCGCTCGCCGACGTGCTGGCCGCGCGGGCCGGCGACGCCGAGCGGGAGCGGCTGGCCCGACGGGTGCACGACGGCGTCCTGCAGGCGCTCGCGTTGATCTCACGGGAGGCGCCACGGGGCCTGCCGGCCGCGGCGGTGGCGGCGCTGGCCGCCGAGCAGGAGGCGGCGCTGCGGGAACTGCTGCGCACGCCCACCGCCCCGCGGATCACCGCCGGCGGCGGTGCGAGAGCAGGCGGCGGTGCGTGGGCGGGTGGGGG
>NZ_JANEZT010000611.1 GCF_025403405.1 Frankia tisae | reverse complement strand
CCCCGGCAGGCACATAGCCCGAGTGACCTTGCTGGCCCGGGTGGCCTCCGCCGTCCGGCCCCTGCCAGTGCCCTGGCGCGGGCTGCCCTGGCGCGGGCCCGCCGGGCCGGCCGCTCGCCGCCGGGATCGGGGTCGGGGCACCGCCGCCGAAGCGCTGACCCGGGCCGGTCCAGGCGGGTCCGGATCCCGGTTGGCCGCCGAAACCAGCGCCGGGCGGTGGCGGTCCCCCGGCCGACCGGCCGGCGCCGCCTCGGCCGGGGCCGGAGCCGCCCGCCGGCGCGACGCTGACCCGCCAGGTCCCGCCGATCTTCTCCGCCAGCGCGGTGCAGAACACCTCGGCGTTGTTGCCCTGTCCGAACATCCGCCCCATCGGTGGGCTGGCGAAGGCCAGGATCACCTCGTCACCGCGCACATCGGCGACGGCGGCGTGGTCCTTCAGGATCGCGTGCGTCTTACGGCTGCGACGGCCGGCGAGCAGGAGAACCTCGTCCCACAGCAGCCGCAGGCCCGCGGCATCGATCCGCCCGCCGCCCTGCCCGGCCCCGTCGCCCTGCCCAGTCCCGCGGCCCTGCCTGGCCGCGGGGCCGCCGCCTCCTGGTGGTGGCCCGAAGCCGGCGCCTGCCGATGGTGGCCCGAAGCCGGCACCACCGGTCGGGACACCCGCGCTCATCCCGCCGGCCGCCGGGGCCGGACTCCACGAGCCGCCGGCCGGACCCTGGGACGTGGGCGCCGCAGCAGCCCGCGCCGGTAGAGCGGGCGCCGGGCGGGTGGGCATCGACTCCCGCACGGGACCCGCCGCGCCGTCCGGGCGATCCGGGCCGGCCGGGCCATCGACACCGCGGAACGGGGGACTGGCCGCCACCGGGCCCGAGCCGATCCCGGGCGCCGACGCCGGGTAACCGGCAGCCGGGTCGGGGGCGGCGAGCACGGAACGGCGCTCCAGCCGTTCCAGCCGGGTCAGCAGCGCCGCCGGGTCCGCCGAGGCCGCGGGCAGCAGCGCACGGGCGAGGATCAGCTCGAGCATCAGCCGTGGGCTCGTCGTGCCCCGCATCTCGACCAGGCCGCCGTGCAGCACATCGGCCGTGCGCGACAGTTCCGCGGGGCCGACCGCGGCGGCCTGCGCGCGCATCCGGTCGATCTGGTCGGGGGAGAAGGACTCCAGCAGCCCGCGGGCGTCGGCGTCCGGGACGGCGGCCATCACGATCAGGTCGCGGAACCGGTCGAGGAGGTCGGTGGCGAAACGCCGCGGGTCGTGCCCGGCGGAGACGACCTTGTCGACGACGGTGAACAGGGCGGCACCGTCGCGCTGCGCGAGCGCGTCGACGGTCTCGTCGAGCAGGACCCCGTCGGTCATCCCGAGAAGGGTCACGGCGCGGTCGTAGTGCAGGCCGTCGTCGTCCGCCCCGGCGAGCAGCTGGTCGAGAACGGACAGCGAGTCCCGGACCGATCCCGCCCCGGCCCGCACGACCAGCGGCAGCACCGCCGGGTCGACGGTGGCGCCCTCCTGCTCGCAGATCGACGCCAGGTGCGTGCGCAGCACACCCGGCGGGACGAGCCGGAAGGCGTAGTGGTGGGTGCGGGACCGGATCGTCGGGATGACCTTGTCCGGCTCGGTCGTGGCGAAGACGAACTTCAGGTACGGCGGCGGCTCCTCGACGACCTTCAGCAGGGCGTTGAACGCCGCGGTCGTCACCATGTGCGCCTCGTCGACCACGAAGACCTTGAAGCGGGCCGACGCCGGGGCGAAGAAGGCCCGTTCGCGCAGGTCACGGGCATCGTCGACGAGGCCGTGGGAGGCGGCGTCGATCTCGGTGACGTCCATCGAGGCGCCGGTGCGGATGCCGACACACTCGTCGCACACGCCGCAGGGCTCGGGGGTGGGCCCCCGCTCGCAGTTCAGCGAGGCGGCGAGGATCCGGGCCGAGGACGTCTTGCCGCAGCCCCGCGGCCCGCTGAACAGGTAGGCGTGATGCAGCCGGCCGGTGCGCAGGGCCTTGCGCAGCGCGTCGGTCACGTGTTCCTGGCCGACCACCTGGGCGAAGGTCGCGGGACGGTACCGGTTGTACAACGCTGTGCTCACTGGCCTGCTCCGCGTGCTCGACGAGACCATCGGCGAAACGAGAGGACCCCCCGCACACCCGCCAGAGCCCGCTTACCCTTGCTGCCTTCCGGCCCTGGGGGGTTTCACGAGGGTAACGCCGCACGAGGGGTCTGCTCCGCAGTCTAGCCCCTGTCTCTTAT
>NZ_JANEZT010000610.1 GCF_025403405.1 Frankia tisae | reverse complement strand
GAACCCACAGCCATGCCCGATTCCACAGCCATGCCCGAACCCACAGCCACGATCTCGGCGCTCAGACACTCGTCGCGTAGGCGATGACGCCGCGTCGCAGTGCGTCCATCGCGGAACGGGCGGTGCGGCGCACCCGGGAGTCGTCGGGGGCGACCTTGGAGATCTGGTCGAGCAGATCGAGCAGTTGGCGCATCCACCGGACGAAGTCGCCGGCGGTCAGCTCCAGCCCGCTGTCGGTGAGGACCCGTTCCAGCGGCCGGCCCACCGCCCAGTCGTGGGCGGCGGGGACGAATCCGAGCTCGGGTGGGCGCAGGAAGCTCAGCCGGTGGCCCTGCTCGGTCGCGGCGAGGCGGAACGCCAGGCGACCCATCTCGTCGAGGCAGTCGCGCAGCGCCGCGCCGCCGGGCAGCGCCGGGACGCCGACGTCGTCGCCGCGCGGCTCGAAGACCAGGGTGGACACGGCGGCGGCAAGCGCCGGCGGGGTCAGCTCCGCCCAGATGCCGGCGCGCAGGCATTCGGCGACGAGCAGGTCCTGCTCGGAGTAGATGCGCGCGAGCACCCGGCCGGCGTCGGTGACGGTGTCGCCGTCGAGGTAGCCGAGCTCCGCCAACGCCGCACGGACCCGGTCGAACGTCTTCGCGACCGTGTTCGTGCGGCCCTCGACCTTCCGGGAGATCGCCGCGGTCTCCTTGGCGAGCCGGTTGGCCTGCTCGGCGGAGCGCAGATGCTCCTCGCGGCGCGGGCAGTCGTGCACCGGGTGGGCGCGCAGGGCACGGCGCAGCCGGGCGAGCTCGGCGTCGTCCGCGGCCGCGGAGCGCGCCTTGGCACGCCGGCCGGGCGGGCCTTCGGGGTCGACGTCCGCGGCCCGCAGTGAGGAGGCCAGATCCCGGCGGGACTGCGGCGAGCGCGGGTTGAACGACCGCGGCACCCGGACCCGCCCGAGCGGCTCCACCGCGACCGGGAAGTCGACCAGCGACAGCCGCCGCACCTGCTTGTCCGCGGTCAACACCACGGGACGGGGCCCCTCGGCGCCGACCGCGTTCGCGTCGGCGTCGAGGACGACGGCGAGCCCGCTGCGCCGCCCGGCGGGCACCCGCACGATGTCGCCGGTGCGCAGCCGGCCCAGCGCCGCCGCCGACTCGGCACGCCGGCGCGCCGAGCCCTCCCGCGACAGCGCCGCCTCCCGCTCCCGGATGTCGCGCCGGATCCGGTCGTACTCGGCGGCGTCCCCGCGGTCGCAGCTCAGCTGCGCGCGCATCTCGTCGATCGCCTCGCTGTTGCGCCGCACCACCCGAGCCAGGCCCACCACGTCCCGGTCGGCCTGGAACTGCGCGAACGACGACTCGAGCACGGCGCGGGCCCGGTCGGCCCCGAGCCGGCCGACGAGGTTCACCGCCATGTTGTAGGAGGGACGGAACGACGAGCGCAGCGGATAGGTGCGGGTGGACGCGAGCCCGGCCAGCGCCAGCGGGTCCAGCCCCGACTGCCACAGCACGACCGCGTGCCCCTCCACGTCGATGCCGCGGCGGCCGGCGCGGCCGGTGAGCTGCGTGTACTCCCCGGGGGTGATGTCGACACGGCTCTCGCCGTTGAACTTCGTCAGCCGTTCCAGGACGACGGTGCGGGCCGGCATGTTGATACCGAGCGCCAGCGTCTCGGTGGCGAACACGACGCGGACCAGCCCCTGGACGAACAGCTCCTCGACGATCTCCTTGAAGGTGGGCAGCATCCCGGCGTGGTGGGAGGCGATGCCCCGTTCCAGGCCCTCCACCCACGCCCAGTAGCCGAGGACGCCGAGATCGGACTCGGGGATCCCGGCAGTGCGCTCGCGGACGATCGTCCGGATCCGCTGCTGCTCGGCCGGGCCGACCAGGCGCAGCCCGGCGCGCACGCAGGAGGTGACCGCGTCATCGCAGCCGGCCCGGCTGAACACGAACACGATGGCGGGCAGCAGGCCGTCCCGGCCGAGGCGCTCGACGACCTCCGGCCGGCCCGGCACCCACATCCGCCGCCGCGGCCCGGGCCCGCCGCGACCCCGGCCGTTGCCGTAGCCGCCGGGCATCGCCCGGCTCTCGTCCCGGGCGAGCCGGACCAGGTCCGGGTTGACCACCCGGCCGGCCACCGTGGCCGTCGCGCCGCGGGACCCGCCGCCGTTCGCCCGACCACCACCGCCCGCACCGTTGCCGCCGGTGCGAGCGGCAGGCACCGGCGGCGACCAGGCTCGAGCCTCGTCGGTGGCGCGCCCCCGCCC
>NZ_JANEZT010000060.1 GCF_025403405.1 Frankia tisae | reverse complement strand
GGCCAGGGCCCCGCGAAGTGCCGAAGACCCCCCGACCATCCCAGGAAGATCGCCGAAGGCGATCTGACAAAAACCCGGCAGCCCCCCCAATGCCAGGGGTCCCCATGAAGTGCCGAAGGCACTTCATGGGGAAGGGCTATTCCACCGTGACGGACTTGGCGAGGTTGCGCGGCTGGTCCACGTCAAGACCGCGGGCGAGGGCGAGCTCGCAGGCGAACACCTGCAGCGGCAGGGTCGTCACCAGGGGCGCGAACAGGGACGAGGTCGCCGGCACGCGGATGAGATGGTCGGCGTAGGGCTCCACCGCGACGTCGCCGTCCTCGGCGATCACGATGGTCCGCGCGCCGCGCGCCCGGACCTCCTGGATGTTGGAAACGATCTTGCCGTGCAGATGCGCACGCCCACGCGGCGACGGTGCGATGACGATCACTGGCAGGCCCGGTTCGATGAGCGCGATCGGCCCGTGCTTGAGCTCTCCGGCAGGGAAGCCCTCGGCGTGCATGTAGGCGAGTTCCTTGAGCTTGAGGGCCCCCTCCAGCGCCACCGGGTAGCCCACGTGGCGGCCGAGGAAGAGCACGGCCTTGGCGTCGGCCAGGCTGCGGGCGAGCTCGCGGATCGGTTCGAGTCGGCCCAGCGTCCGCTCCACCAGGTCGGGCATCCGCTGCAGCCGCTCGACGTAGGCGGCGACCTCGTCGCCGTAGAGCACGCCGCGCACCTGCGCCAGGTAAAGGCCGACGAGCAGGCAGGCCGCGACCTGCCCGAGGAAGGTCTTGGTCGAGGCGACGCCCACCTCCGGCCCACAGCGGGTGTACAGCACCGCGTCGGACTCCCGCGGAATCGTCGACCCGTTCGTGTTGCAGATCGCCAGCACCCGGGCCTTCTGCTCGCGGGCGTGCTTGACGGCCATGAGCGTGTCCAACGTCTCGCCGCTCTGACTGATCGCGATCACGAGGGTGGAACGGTCCAGCACGGGGTCCCGATAGCGGAACTCCGAGGCCATTTCGACCTCGCAGGGCAGCCGGGTCCAGTGCTCGATGGCGTACTTCGCGATCAGGCCGGCGTGGTACGCCGTCCCGCAGGCGACGATGAAGACCTTGTCCACGTCCCGGAAGTCCTGGACGGACAGCCGCTCCTCGTCGAGGACGATCGCGCCGTCGGCGGAAAGCCGACCTCGGAGGGTGTCCGCGAGTGCGGTCGGCTGCTCGTTGATCTCCTTGAGCATGAAGTACGGGTAACCGCCCTTCTCGGCGGCACCCGCGTCCCAGTCGACGTGGTAGCGGCGCCCCTCGACGACCTCGCCGGCGAAGTCGGTCACGGTGACGCCGTCCCGGCGGGCCTCGACCACCTGGTCCTGCCCGATCTCCATCGCCTCCCGGGTGTGGGCGATGAACGCCGAGACATCGCTGGCGAGGAAGGCTTCGCCCGCCCCCAGCCCGACGACCAGCGGGCTGTTGCGCCGGGCGCCGACGACCACCTCGGGGAAGTCGCGGTGCAGCACGACGAGGGTGAAGGCACCCTCCAGCCGGCGGCAGACACGCTGCAGCGCCACGGTCAACGGGTGCGTCCCCGGCTCGGCGGTGGGATTGGCCGCTGCGCCGGGACCGGGTGCGCCACCCGTACCGGGGCGGGTCGGTCGGGGGGTGACGTCCTCCGGGACCGCCGCTGCGGGCGCGGCGGCGACGTTGCCCAGCTCGACCTCCAGCAGATGGGCGACGACCTCGGTGTCGGTCTCGCTCGCGAGCTCGTGCCCGATCGCCTCCAGCTCGGCGCGCAGCGCGGCGAAGTTTTCGATGATGCCGTTGTGGATGACGGCGATCGCACCGGTGCAGTCGGTGTGAGGGTGGGCGTTGGCGTCGGTCGGGCCGCCGTGGGTGGCCCACCGGGTGTGCCCCATCCCGGTCGTCCCGGGCATCGGGTCCGCCTCGGAGCCCTCGGACAGCAACTTCTCCAGGTTGGCGAGCTTGCCGGCCCGCCGCGCTATCCGCAGCGCCCCGGCGCCGACGACCGCGATGCCTGAGGAGTCGTAGCCGCGATACTCGAGGCGACGCAGGCCGTTCAACGCGACGTCCAGGGCCGACTGGTCACCGACGTACCCGATGATCCCGCACATGCGCCTCAGCGTACGCAGGTTCCCATGGCCGGCGGACGTGCCCGGCCGAACGGACCGCGAGTTGTCCTGACGCGGCCTCGCCGGCGGATGGACGCGGGCGGGTTCAGCGGGGGGCTGACAGCGCGGCGCGAACGACAGCTGCGAGGCGGTTCGCGGTGTCCCGAGCCACGGCGTCGGTCTCCGCCTCGACCATCACCCGGACCAGCGGCTCGGTGCCGGAGGGCCGCAGCAGCACCCTGCCGCCGTCACCGAGCTCGGCCTCGGCAGCGGCGACGGCGGCCAGCAGCTCGGGCGAGGCGCCCGCCCGGGTCCGGTCGACACCACGGACGTTGACGAGCACCTGTGGCAGCCGGGTCATGGCCTTGGCGAGCTCGCCGAGGGGCTGGCCGGTCTCGGCGACCCGGCCGAGCAGCCGCAGCGCCGTCAGCAGCCCGTCGCCGGTGGTGGCATGATCGAGGAAGACGACGTGCCCGCTCTGCTCGCCGCCGAGCACGTAGCCGCCGGCGCGCATCGCCTCCACCACGTACCGGTCGCCGACGGGCGTGGTCACGACGGTGATCCCGGCCTCGCGCATCGCATGGTGAAAGCCCAGGTTCGACATCACGGTGACGACGACCGTGTCGTCGGTCAGTTCGCCGCGCTCGGCCAGGGCGAGCGCGCAGATGGCGAGGATCTGGTCACCGTCGACCATCTCGCCGGCGGCGTCCACCGCGAGGCAGCGGTCCGCGTCGCCGTCGTGGGCGATGCCGACATCGGCGGCCTGTTCGACAACCGCCGCCCGCAGGCTGTCCAGATGGGTGACGCCGCTGCCGTCGTTGATCGCCGTGCCGTCGCCGTCGGCGTGCAGCGCGACGACGTCCGCACCGGCGGCGCGCAGCACCCGCGGCGCGAGTGCCGAGGCCGCGCCCTGAGCGCAGTCGACGACGACCCGCAGGCCGTCGAGCCGCACCGGGAGAGCGGCGAGCAGGTGGTCCGCGTAGCGGTCGATGAGTCCCGGCTCGTCGCGGACCCGGCCGACGTCGGCACCGACGGGTCGGGGCCCGGGCGGTTGCGCCACCCGTCGCTCGATGGCGTCCTCGACCTCGTCGGGGAGCTTGAGCCCGCCGGCGGCGAATATCTTGATGCCGTTGTCCGGCATGGGGTTGTGGCTGGCGGAGAGCATCACACCGAAGGTCGCGCCGCTGGCGGCGACCGCGTGCGCCACGGCCGGGGTCGGAGCGACGCCGATGCGGGCGACGTCGGCACCCGAGGCCGCCAGGCCGGCGACGACCGCAGCCTCGAGAAACTCCCCGGATGGACGGGTGTCCCGACCGACGACCACCAGCGGTCGACGCCGCTCCGGCCCGGTGGACCGACCCGGCGCGCCCAGCAGTTCCACCGCCGCGGAGGCCAAGGACAATGCCTGCTCCGCGGTGAGGTTCACGTTCGCCACACCTCGGACGCCGTCTGTGCCGAAGAGCCTCGTCACTGAGGTCTCCCATGAAGTCGAAGGTTCAGGCGGAGACCGAGGCACGCACCGGCGGCGCCCACCCCCTCCGCAGGCACGCCCACCGCGGGGGCGCGCCAACGAGGGGGGTGCAAGATCAGCGCTTGCTGTACTGCGGAGCCTTGCGGGCCTTCTTCAGCCCGTACTTCTTGCGCTCCTTGACCCGAGCGTCCCGGGTCAGGAAGCCGGCCTTCTTGAGAGTAGGCCGTGACTCCTCCTCCGCCAGCGTCAGCGCGCGGGCGACGGCGAGTCGAAGTGCGCCGGCCTGGCCCGACACACCGCCGCCGTGCAGCCGGGCGACGATGTCGTAGGACTCGGCCTTGTCCAGCGCCTTCAGCGGCTCGTTGACGAGCTGCTGGTGCACCTTGTTCGGGAAGTACTCCTCCAGCGTCCGCCCGTTGAGCGTCCACTTTCCGGAGCCCGGAAGCAGGCGCACTCGGACGACCGCCTCCTTACGCCGCCCGGTCGCGCGGGGATTGCCCTGTACGTCGGTCACGACAGCCACGTCGCGTTCCTTCCTCGGTTGATGCGTGGTTCCCGTAGCCGGCGCTCGGGGCGGATCAGCACCGCCCGCTGACCGGCTGGAGGAGGTCAGCGGTTACTGCGCGACCTGGATGATCTCGAACGGAGTGGGCTGCTGAGCGTCGTGCGGGTGCGTCGGACCCGCGTAGACCTTCAGCTTGGTGCCCTGGGCGCGGCCGAGCTTGCTCTTCGGCAGCATGCCCTTGATGGCCTTCTCGATGATGATCTGCGGCCGCGTGTCGAGCAGCTCGCCGTACGAGGTGCTGCGCAGACCGCCCGGGAAACCCGAGTGCCGGTGGTACTGGGCCTGCTGGCGCTTGTTCCCACTCAGCGCGACCTTGCCGGCGTTGACGACGATGACGAAGTCGCCGGTGTCGATATGCGGGGCGAAGTACGGCTTGTGCTTGCCGCGCAGCAGCGCGGCGGCCTGGGTCGCCAGCCGACCGAGCACCACGTCGGTGGCATCGATGACGTGCCACACACGCTGGACATCCGCGGGCTTGGGCTGGTACGTGCGCACAGGTCTGCCTTCTCGTTCGGACGATCCCGCCCGGGAACTCCAAAGGGCCTCGGGCGGATCTCGTCAAGAATGGTGAGCGCGCAGACGGGACGTGTCACGCGCAGCAGTCTTTGAGGTTACCAGGCGATCGGAGTGGACCGCCGAGCGGCCCGACCGGCCACCGCCGCCGGACTACACCCCCGCACCACGCGTGCCCGACCCGCCCGGCCTGTCGGAACCTCCCCGGATGATCAGTATCCGGATGATCAGTGTATCGGGCGGACGCCGGCGGGTAGGCCGGCGCGGCGATGCCCGAGCGCGGGCTGGCGCCCTCCAGCGAGCTAGCTATTCTGACCGAGATGACTGAATTGGGTGGCGGGGGATACGAGAAGCGTGCGGGATCGGGCGCCCCGCGGCGCGACCGACCGGACCGCCCCGCCCGGCCGGAAGCACCGACCGGGTCCGCGGGCAGCCCATCCGATCCCACGGGGGACGGCGGGATCGCTCCCGCCGGCGCAGCGGACCTGCCGGATCCAACGTCGGCGGGAGGCCAGGACCTGCGCGGTCGTTACGTCAGCTACGACGGGTGGACGCCCCCGAGCGACGATCCCCTGTTCGGCGGCCCGCGCACCTATGCGTTCTCGTTCGACCACGTCGCAGCCTCCCGTGCCGACCCGGGCCCGGACCCGGGCGCCGCCTGGTCGACCTCCGCGGCATCAACGCCGGAGCCGACCCCGCCGGGGCCGACCACACCGGAGCCGACCACACCGGCCCAGTCGTCGCCGTCATCGGAGCAGCAGATCGTCTCCCCAACGCCTTCGCCCGCGCCGACCGGCTTCCCACCGCAGCCAGAGACCACGCACGGTCCCTCCGGACCGGCGACCGGCTGGTCGATCCGGGGCTGGTCAGGTGCACCCGACCAGCTGACGGGCATCACCCCTCTCAGCGACCCGAATCCCTCCACCGAGCCGCATCCCCTCCCCCGCATGGCTCCCCCGGCCGGGACCGGCGAACGGCGCGACTCGGCGGCCCGGGCCCGCGATTCTCGGCGGCTGCTCGCCATCGTCGCCGGCGCCGTCCTGGTGCTCATCGCGGCCGTGGCGATCGTCGCGTTGCGCGGCGGGGACGATGACAAGGGCGGTGGCGCGCCGGCCGCGTCGGGCACGCTGCCGCCAGTTCCGGCGAACTTCCTGAGCACCGCCGCGGTCGACGCAGATCCGATAACTCCCGACGAGTTCTTTCCCGAACAGTCCGTCGCGGTCGACACGCACGGCTACCAGCGACTCGCGCGCAAGCTCGACACCGGCTGCCCGAACCTCACCGGCGACCTGATCGCTCAGTTGAAGGCCGCGCACTGCCGGCAGGTGGTGCGCTCGCTGTTCCTCAGCCGTCCCCAGCAAGGCGAACGCCAGGTGCTGGCGGGAGCGACCGTGTTCTCCCTGGACACCAGCGCGACGGCCACCCAGGCCGCGCAGGTGCTCAACCAGGGCCGTGGCGGCATCGCGCCGCTGCCGATCCCGGCGGGCTCTATCCAGAACGCGCAGATCACCGGCCCGGGCGGCAACAACTCCTGGCGCGGCGCGATCAGCCGCGGGCACTACCTCATCTACACCCAGGTCGCCTACGTCGACGGCACCTTGGGCGCGGCGACGGACCAGCCGCTGCGCAACGCCCAGACCGACCTGGCCACCCTCGCCACCGAGCCGATCGGTGACCGGGCAGTGCTCGGGCACGGCCCGCGGCGCTGACCGACCGAGACCCGGGCATGTCTCACCCCGACGGGGTGGTGGGCACCCGCACCGCCCGGGTGACCTCGGCGCGCGCCGCCAGCTCCGCGTCCGGCGGGTAGCGGACCTCGACCAGCGTCAGCCCATGCGCGGGGGCGACCGTGACGGCCGGGTCCCGCATTCCGCGACGTAGGACCGCCGCCGGCCACTGCGGCGGCCGGCGTCCCTCCCCCACCGCCAGCAGCGCCCCGACCAGCGCCCGGACCATCGAGTGGCAGAAGGCATCCGCCTCGACGTCGGCGACGATCACCCCGTCGGGGCGGCGCAGCACGTCCAGGCGCAGCAAGGTGCGCACGGTCGTCGCTCCTTCCCGCCGACGGCAGAAGGCCGCAAAGTCGTGTTCGCCGACCAGCAGCAACGCCGCCGATGCCATCGCCGGCACGTCCAGCGGTCGCGGCCAGGCGAGGGTGTCGAAACGCCGCAGCGGCTCGGCACCAAACGGCGCGTCGGTGATGCGGTAGACGTAGCGCCGGGACAGCGCCGAGAACCGGGCGTCGAACCCGGCCGGAGCGGGCGCGAGACCGGTGACCCGGACCGACCGGTCGAGAACGCCGTTGAGCCGCCGGGCGAGCCCGCCGAGTGGCACGTCAGCGGGCAGGTCGACGTGGGCCACCTGCCCGGCAGCGTGCACCCCGGAATCGGTCCGCCCGGCGACCGTGAGGCGCACGGCCTGCAGCCGGGCGACCCGGATGAGAGCGTCCTCCACGTCGCCCTGCACGGTCCGTTGGCCAGGCTGGCGGGCCCAGCCGGCGAACGGCGTGCCGTCGTAGGCGATGTCCAGGCGCAGCCGGACCAGGCCCGCCGCCATCACCGTCACGTCCGCCCCGGCGCCGGGCACCGCATGAGGCACGCACGGACCGGATCCCACGACATCGGACATCTGCTTCTCCCCGTACGGCGGCGTGACGGTGGGGCAGGACGCGGCCGGACCTGACGACACCCCGGCTGCGGGCCGAACGCAGCGACATGAACGGCGAAGGCCCGCCGCCCATGATGGGCGGCGGGCCTGGCGGGAGCTACTGGCGGGACGTGGGCATCGGTGCGAATCCGTGCCTGTGACGACGGTTCGCCGCGGTCAGGACTTCGACTCGGCCGAACCGTCGTCGTCCGTCGCCTCGGCGCTGGCAGCCGGAGCCTCGGATGCCTGGGCCGTCGTGGACTTGTCCTCGACGGCCGGCTGGTCCTCGGCGGACTGCGCGGCCACAGCGGCGGCGGTCGGCGACTCTCTGGCCAGGTCCTCGGCGGCCTCGGCGGTGGCACCGGTCGGCTTGCGCCGCTCGGAGAAGCGGGTGCCGCGCGCGCGCTCGGCCTCACCGACGGCCTGCTGGCCGACGGTCAGCGCCTCTACCAGCTCGATGCGGGCCAGCGGAGCGTTGTCACCCTTGCGGTTGCCGAGCTTGATGATCCGGGTGTAACCACCGTCGCGGTTGGCGTAGCGCGGACCGATCTCGGTGAACAGGGTGTGCACCACCGAGTTGTCCCGCACATGGCGCATGACGCGGCGCCGGGCGTGCAGGTCGCCGCGCTTGGCGAAGGTCACCAGCCGCTCGGCGTACGGGCGCAGCCGCTTCGCCTTGGCCTCGGTGGTGGTGATGCCGCCGTGCTCGAACAGCGCGGTGGCGAGGTTGGCCAGCAGCAGCCGCTCATGTGCGGGGCTGCCACCGAGCCGGGCGCCCTTCGTTGGCGTGGGCATGATGAGTGCTCCTCGTTCCTTTCACTGTCCCGCCAGGCTGCCCGCCCGTAGGACGGCGGCATGCGCCACCGGAGGTCGTCGAGGGCCCCCGCGGGTGGGCGGGGACCCTCGTGAAGGTCAGTACTGCTCAGTCTCGACGAACTCCGCGCCGTCGTCGGACGGGTCGGAGAACGCCGGGTTGTAGCTGTCGGTGCCGTAGGTGTCCACGGCCTGACGCGGGTCGAATCCGGGCGGGGAGTCCTTGAGCTGCAGGCCCATCGCGCCGAGCTTCGTCTTGACCTCGTCGATCGACTTCTGCCCGAAGTTGCGGATGTCGAGCAGGTCGGCCTCGCTGCGCGAGACCAGTTCGCCGATCGTGTGGATGCCCTCGCGCTTGAGGCAGTTGTAGGAGCGGACGGTCAGGTCCATCTCCTCGATCGGCAGCGCGAGGTCCGCCGCCAGCGCCGCGTCCGCGGCGGACGGGCCGATGTCCACGCCCTCGGCCTCGGCGTTGAGCTCCTGGGCCAGCCCGAACAGGCCGACCAGGGTCTTGCCGGCGCTCGCCATCGCATCGCGCGGGGAGATCGACGGCTTCGTCTCGACGTCGACGATGAGCCGGTCGAAGTCGGTGCGCTGCTCGACTCGGGTTGCCTCGACCTTGTAGGTCACCTTCAGCACCGGCGAGTAGATCGAGTCGATCGGGATCCGCCCGATCTCCTGGCCGGCCTGCTTGTTCTGCGCCGCGCTGACGTACCCGCGGCCCCGCTCGACGGTCAGCTCGATCTCGAGCTTGCCCTTGTCGTTCAGGGTGGCCAGGCGCAGCTCGGGGCTGTGGACCTCGACGCCGGCCGGCGGGGCGATGTCCGCCGCCGTGACCTCGCCAGGACCCTGCTTGCGCAGGTACATCACCGTCGGCTCGTCGTTGTCGGAGCTGACGACCAGTTCCTTGAGGTTCAGGATCAGGTCGGTCACGTCCTCCTTGACGCCGGGCACGGTGGAGAACTCGTGCAGCACCCCGTCGATGCGGATGCTGGTGACCGACGCGCCGGGGATGGAGGACAGCAGGGTCCGGCGCAGCGAGTTGCCGAGGGTGTAGCCGAAGCCCGGCTCCAGCGGCTCGATCACGAAACGTGACCGGAACTCGGAGATCGGGTCCTCGACGAGGGTGGGACGCTGAGCGATCAGCATGAGTACGTCCTTCCGACCACGGCGACCGCCATATGACGCCGTGTAGTGCGGGCTCCCGGGCCGGGAGCCGGCGGATGGAACATCGGTCCGTTCCACCCGCGGACCCGGTGCACGCCCACCCAACCGGTAGAAACCACCCGGATGGTGCGCACGGCACCGGTTGTCGCTCCTCCAGTGTGCCTCGCCGCCGCGCAGCGGTGACGGGGCACGGTGCCACCGGCCCGGTGGCGGGAGCGCAGGTCGCCCCCGAGGCGGGGCCGCCGGTGGCCAGGCCACCGCTGCACCGCCCCCGGGGGCGTCTGTCCTACTTGGAGTAGAGCTCGACGATCAGCTGCTCCTGGACCTGGGTGTCAATGACCTGCCGGGCCGGCAGGGAGTGCACCAGGATCCGCATCTGGCTCGGGATGGACTCCAGCCAGGCCGGGACGGTCCGGCCCTGGCCCGCGGTCTCCCGGGCGACGATGAACGGGGTGAGCTCCCGGGCCTTCGGCGCGATCTCGACGATGTCGTTCTCGCTGATCCGGTAGCTCGGGATGTCGACCTTGCGCCCGTTGACCTGGACGTGGCCGTGCCGAACGGCCTGGCGAGCAGCGTCGCGGGACGGCGCGAAGCCGCCCCGGTAGACGACGTTGTCGAGCCGCGACTCGAGGATCTTCAGCAGCTCGTCACCGGTCTTGCCGGCCCGCCGGTTCGCCTCGTCGTAGTACCCGCGGAACTGCTTCTCCAGGATGCCGTAGATCCGCGCGCACTTCTGCTTCTCGCGCTTCTGCAGCAGGTACTCGGAGTCCTTCGTGCGGCCCCGACCGTGCTCGCCCGGCGGGTAGGGCCGGATCTCGATCGGGCACTTCGGGGTGTCGCACTTGGTGCCCTTGAGGAACAGCTTCGTCTTCTCGCGGCGGCAACGCTTGCAGTCCGCGCCGGTGTAACGGGCCATCTAGTCCTTCTCTCTCGTCTCCTGGCGCGAACTCGAACGCGACGCCACGACTCCGGCCGGGGCGCCACCCCGACCGCGGTCGTCACGCCGCACGGTCACACCCTGCGCCGCTTCGGCGGGCGGCAACCGTTGTGGGGGGTCGGGGTGACGTCCTGAATCGCCCCGACCTCCAGGCCCGCAGCCTGCAACGAGCGGATCGCGGTCTCCCGGCCGGAACCAGGGCCCTTCACGAACACGTCGACCTTGCGCATCCCGTGCTCCTGCGCCTTGCGGGCCGCGTTCTCGGCGGCCATCTGCGCGGCGAAGGGGGTCGACTTGCGGGAGCCCTTGAAGCCGACGTGGCCGGCAGAGGCCCAGGAGATCACGTTCCCGCTGGGGTCGGTGATCGAAACGATCGTGTTGTTGAACGTGCTCTTGATGTGAGCGTGCCCGTGGGCAACGTTCTTCTTTTCTTTGCGCCGGACCTTCTTGGCGCCGGCGGCGCGAGTCTTGGGAGGCATCTTTGCGTGTGGTCTCCGTCTGCGAGGTCGTCGATCAGTGGTCGTCCGAGGTCGGGCCGAGCGGCCCGGCGGGCGCCCTGACTACTTCTTGCCGGCCTTCTTCTTACCGGCGATGGCACGGCGCGGGCCCTTGCGGGTGCGGGCGTTGGTGTGCGTCCGCTGACCGTGGACCGGCAGGTTCCGCCGGTGCCGCAGACCCTGGTAGCAGCCGATCTCCATCTTGCGGCGGATGTCCTGCTTGATCTCCCGGTTGAGGTCGCCCTCCACCCGGTAGTTCGCGTCGATCCACTCACGCAGCCGGACGATCTCGTCCTCGCTCAGGTCCCGGACACGAGTGTCCGGGTTGACGCCGGTGGCAGCGAGGGTCTCCCGGGAACGGGTGCGACCGATCCCGAAGATGTAGGTCAGGGCGATCTCAACCCGCTTCTCGCGGGGGAGGTCAACGCCGGAGAGGCGTGCCATGTACGGATGTTTCCTTCCTGCAACCGGAGGTCTCGGGCGGTGCCGCCCCGATCGGCGCAGTGCCGGCCGGGCCCCGGCCTCCGACCGGGGGTGAGACGTCCCATCCGGGACGCCTGGCATCGCTTGGGTGTGGTGTCCCCACCCGAGCCGCCGGGGCGCGTACGCGCACCCTGGCGGCGGGGAAAGGCCCACCCGCCAGCGGCCTTAGCCCTGACGCTGCTTGTGACGCAGGTTGTCGCAGATGACCATGACACGCCCGTGGCGGCGGATCACCTTGCACTTGTCACAGATCTTCTTGACGCTGGGCTTGACCTTCACGGCTGTTGCGGACCTCCTGCGCAGCCGCGGGCCGCGCGTGGCGATGAGTAGTGGTACGGGCGAGGTGGAGGAGATCGACTACTTGTAGCGGTAGACGATGCGGCCGCGAGACAGGTCGTAGGGCGAGAGCTCGACCACGACGCGGTCCTCCGGCAGGATCCGGATGTAGTGCTGACGCATCTTGCCGCTGATGTGGGCGAGAACGCGATGACCGTTCTGAAGCTCGACCCGAAACATTGCGTTCGGGAGCGGCTCCACCACACGGCCCTCGATCTCGATGGCCCCGTCCTTCTTCGGCATGTCCTCCGCTGTCCTGACGTCGACGACTGAATCGGCGGTTCGGCCGCGACCGGTCGAGCTGACCGGACAACCGTCCGGAAAGACCCAGGTCAGAAGCCCGGCTCCCAGCAGGGACCACGGACTGCCAACCACACTGCCACCGACCGCAACTGCCACGTTTCAGGACTGCTATCGACGCGGTGGAGCACACCGGCGTGAGGAGACCGCCAACTGGAGAGTGTACGTGGCCCATCCGTCAAGGGCCAACACAGGCTCAGCCGATGCCGGACGGAGCGTCCGCGGGCTGCCCGCAGGCGACGCCGAGCGCGGCGAGCCGGGCCACCCCGCCGTCGGGCTCGGTCAGCACCCAGGGGCCCCGCGCGGTGATCGCCACCGAGTGTTCGGTGTGCGCGGCCAGGCTGCCGTCCTGAGTCACGACGGTCCAGTCGTCGGCGAGCACGGTCGTGTCCGGCGCACCAGTGGTGATCATAGGCTCGATCGCCAGCGCCAGCCCCTCGACCAGCCGGATGCCGCGGCCGGGGCGGCCGTAGTTGAGCACGTGCGGAGGCTGGTGCATCTCGGTGCCGATGCCGTGGCCACCGTAGTGGTCGACGATGCCGTAGCCGCGCGGGCGGATGTGGCGCTCGACGGCGGCGCTGATGTCGGTGAGCTTGCCACCGAGCTGGGCGGCCGCGAGGCCCGCCCACAGCGAACCCTCACAGGTCGCGATCAGGTCGAGGGCCTCAGGAGCCACCTCGCCGACCGGAACGGTGATCGCCGCATCACCGTGCCACCCGTCGACGATCGCTCCACAGTCGATCGAGATGATGTCGCCTTCGCGCAGCACCCGCTTGCGCGTCGGGATCGCGTGGACGACCTCGTCGTTGACGGAGCTGCAGATCGACGCCGGGTACGGCGGCTGGGCGTAGCCCTTGAAAGAAGGGATCCCGCCGTCGGCTCGGATCGTCCGCTCGGCGAGTGCGTCGAGATCCGCAGTCGTGACGCCGGGGACGACCGCCTCGCGCAGCCGGGCCAACGTCTTGGCCACGAGCAGGCCGGCCACCCGCATCTTGGCTATCTCCGCCGCGGTCTTGATCTGGACGTGCTCTCGTCGCGCCACGCTCTCGCCTCGGTCTGTGTCCGTGTACTGGTCCGATTCCCGATGCTAACCGCCCTGCCGGTACCGGCAGGGCGGTTAGCCGTCCGCCCACCGGTGTCGGCCTGGACGGTTCCTACCTGCTGCGAGGGTGAGTCGACGCTGAGCGACGGACGCCTCAGTCCCCGTAGTGACGCAGCGCGTCGAGCGCCCGATCGGTGACGTTGTCCACCGGGCCGGTGGCGTCGATGCCGATGAGGATGCCCTTCTCGGCGTAGTACGCCACCAGCGGCGATGTCTGGTCCGCGTACACCTCGAGCCGGTGGCGCACGGTCGCGGCCTGATCGTCGTCGCGCTGGAACAGGTCGCCACCGCAACGATCGCACAGACCCTCGACCGACGGCGGGTCGAAGTCGAGATGCCAGATGTGGCCACAGTTGCGGCAGGTCCGCCGGCCGGAGAGCCGCCGCACCACCTCGTCGTCATCGACGACGAGCTCCAGGACCACGTCCAGACGGGTCCCCATCCCGTCGAGCATCTGCCCGAGCACCTCGGCCTGGGGGACGTTGCGGGGGAACCCGTCGAGCAGGAACCCCTTGACCGCGTCGTCCTCGGCGAGCCGGTTGCGCACCATTCCGATGGTGACCTCATCCGGCACGAGGTCACCGGCATCCATGAAGGTCTTGGCCTTGACGCCCAGTTCGGTTCCCTGTCGCACGTTCGCTCGGAAGATGTCCCCAGTCGAGATCTTGGGGATGGACCGCGCCTGGGCAATGAACGCGGCCTGCGTACCCTTTCCGGCACCGGGCGGTCCCACCAGTACGAGGCGCACTACCGGAGGAAACCTTCGTAATTGCGGAGCATGAGCTGGCTTTCGATCTGCTTCACGGTTTCCAGCCCCACCCCCACCATGATCAGGACCGAGGTGCCCGCGAAGGGGAACGGCTGGTCCTTGGTCAGGTTCAACAGTGCCAACGGAAGGACCGTGATCACTCCGAGGAACAGCGAGCCGGGGAGCGTGATCCGGTCAAGTACGTGTTTGAGGTACTCCGCCGTCGGGTTGCCCGGCCTGATCCCGGGGATGAACCCGCCATACTTCTTCATGTTGTCCGCGACCTCCGTTGGGTTGAAGGTGATCGCAACATAGAAGTAGGTGAAGGCGATGATGAGTGCGAAGTACGTCACCAGGTAGAGCGGATGGTCCCCACGTGAGAGATACCTCTGCTCGAAGTCCTGAAAGCCCTGGTTGCTCCAGACCTGCCCGGCGAGCTGCGGGAGCTGGAGCAGGGAGGACGCGAAGATGACGGGGATGATCCCGGCCTGGTTGACCTTGATGGGCAGGTAGGTGGAGGTGCCCCCGTACATCCGCCGGCCAATCAGTCGCTTCGCGTACTGGACCGGGATCCGCCGCTGGGACTGCTCGACGAACACCACGAAGACCATGATCGCGAGCCCCAGCAGAATCACCAGGCTGAACACCACGCCGCCGGCGACCTGGAGGATTCGGGTGCCCTCGGAGGGAAGCCGCGCCGCGATTGAAGTGAAGATCAGCAAGGACATGCCGTTGCCGACGCCGCGCGCCGTGATCAGCTCACCCATCCACATGATGACCGAGGTGCCGGCGGTCATCGTGATGACGATGGTCGCGACCCGGAACAGGCTCGTGTCCGGAATGATGGCGGCCGAGCAGCTCGGGAAGAGCCGTCCACTGCGGGCCAGAGCCACGATGCCGGTCGCCTGCAGGATGCCGAGCGCGATCGTCAGGTAGCGGGTGTACTGGGTGAGCTTCTGCTCGCCCGAGCTGCCTTCCTTCTTCAGCTGCTCGAGCCTCGGGATCACCACGACGAGCAGCTGGATGATGATGCTCGAGGTGATGTAGGGCATGATGCCGAGCGCGAAGATGGACAGCTGGAGCAGGGCGCCGCCGCTGAACAGGTTGATCAGCGAGTAGACGTTGCTGCTGTCGGCGCTCGCGCTGTTGAGGCAGGTGTTGACCGCGCGGGTCGAGACCCCGGGCGAGGGCATGACGCTGCCGAACCGGAACAGCACCACGATCCCGACGGTGAACAGCAACTTCTTGCGCAGGTCAGGAGTGCGGAATGCCCGCGTGAAGGCGGTGAGCACGGCTCCTCCTGCTGGGATTGCGGACCGACGGGGAGTGGACATCCTGCCCTGTGCGGAGCGCCTACGACGGCCGGCGGCCGACGTTGGTTAGGCGACTGTAACAGGACACCCGGTCCACTCGTCCGGACATCACGCCCAGTAAGCAGCGGTGGCCGGGAAGAACCAGCTGATGCCAGTGCGCGCCGGCTGCCGCGCGGGATGCCCGGGCAAGCAGGGCGAGGGGCGGCCCTGGGGCCGCCCCTCGCCCGGGGTCTCAACTCTGCGTGACGCTCCCGCCGGCAGCCGCGATCTTCCCCCGCGCGGATGCCGAGAATGCGTCGGCGCTGACGTGCAGCGCGACGTCGATGTCACCGTTGCCCAGCACCTTCACCGGCAACTTGGCGCGCACGGCCCCCCTGGCCACGAGGTCGGCCTTGGTGACGTCGCCGCCCTCGGGGAACAGCTCGACCAGCGCGGACACGTTCACCACCTGGTACTCCACCCGGGCCGGGTTACTGAAGCCCTTGAGCTTGGGTAGCCGCATGTGCAGGGGCATCTGGCCACCCTCGAAACGGGCGGGCACCTGCTTGCGGGCCTTGGAGCCCTTGGTCCCCCGGCCGGCCGTCTTCCCCTTGGAGCCCTCGCCGCGGCCGACGCGGATCCGGCTGCGGTGGGCACCGGGCGCCGGACGCAGGTGATGCACCTTCAGGCCGCGGCCACGCTCGGTCTGCGCCGAGCCGGTCTGGCCCTTGTCGGCCGTGTCCTCGGTCTTGGTCAGTTCGGCCATGGCTAGGAGTCCACCTCCTCGACCCGGACAAGATGGGTCACAGTCCTGATCATCCCGAGAACCTCGGGACGGTCCTCACGGACGGTCGTGGCGTTGATCTTCCGCAGGCCGAGGGTCCGCAGCGTGGCCCGCTGGTTGTGGGTGCCGCCGATCCCGGAACGGATCTGCGTGATGCGTAGCTTGGCCATCACACACCGGCCCCGGCCGCGCGGGCGCGCAGCATGGCAGGCGGAGCGACGTCCTCGAGCGGCAGGCCGCGCCGGGCCGCGATCTCCTCGGGCCGCATGAGGCCGCGAAGGGCGGCCACGGTTGCGTGCACGATGTTGATCGGGTTCGACGAGCCGAGCGACTTCGACAGTACGTCGTGCACCCCGGCGCACTCCAGCACGGCGCGCACCGGGCCGCCGGCGATCACACCGGTACCGGGTGAGGCCGGCTTGAGCAGGACGACGCCCGCCGCCCGCTCGCCCTGCACCGGGTGCGGGATCGTCGAGCCGATCCGGGGCACCTTGAAGAAGTGCTTCTTGGCCTCCTCGACGCCCTTGGCGATGGCGGCGGGGACTTCCTTGGCCTTGCCGTAGCCGACGCCGACAGTGCCGTCGGCGTCACCCACCACGACGAGAGCGGTGAAGCTGAAGCGACGACCACCCTTGACGACCTTCGCGACGCGGTTGATCGCGACGACCCGCTCGACGTAGGCGTTCTTTTCCTGGGCCGGGCCGCCGCCCGACCGGTCCCGGCGTTCCCGACGGTCCGAGCCGCCGGATCCGCCGCCGCGGCGCTGCTGGCCTGGCATCTACAACATCTCCCTGATCAGGCTGTACTGGATGGCTTGGGGCTGAGCGGTCATCAGAAGTCCAACCCGCTCTGGCGCGCCGCATCCGCGAGCGCGGCGATCCGGCCGGCGTAGGTCCGGCCGCCGCGGTCGAACACGACCGCGGCGATCCCGGCCTCCTTTGCCCGCTGGGCGACCAGTTCGCCGACCTTGCGGGCCTGGGCCGACTTGTCGCCGTCGCCACCGCGCAGGGTGACGTCCAGGGTGGACGCCGAGACGAGCGTGTGGCCCGCGGCGTCGTCGATGACCTGGGCGTAGATGTGCCGCGAGGACCGGGTGACGACGAGCCGGGGACGGGACTGGGTGCCCGCCACCTTCTTGCGCACGCGGACATGCCGGCGGAGCTTCGCGGTCCGCCGGCGCGCGCTGGCGCCGAGGCTCACTGCCATGATCTATCTCCTACTTCCCGGTCTTCCCGACCTTGCGGCGGACGACCTCGCCCTGGTAGCGAACGCCCTTGCCCTTGTACGGGTCAGGCTTACGCAATCCGCGGATCTTCGCGGAGACCTCGCCGACCAGCTGCTTGTCGATCCCATGGACCACGAAGCGGGTCGGGGTCTGCACCTCGAAGCGGATGCCCTCGGGGGCCTTGACCGGGACGGGGTGGCTGTAGCCGAGCGCAAACTCCAGGTCGGAACCCTTGGCCTGGACGCGGTAACCGACGCCGACGATCTCCAGGGTCTTGGAGTACCCGGCGGTGACGCCGGTGACCATGTTGGAGACCAGGCTGCGGGTCAGGCCGTGCAGCGAGCGTGACCGACGTTCGTCATCCGGGCGGGTCACAACGAGCTGACCCTCCTCCCGGTTGACCCCGATCGGCTCGACCACGACGTGGCTCAGGGTGCCCTTGGGCCCCTTGACAGTAACGGTCGTCCCCTCGACGGTGATGTCGACACCGCTGGGGACGGGAATGGGCAGGCGCCCGATCCGTGACATCGCTCGGCTTCCTTACCAGACGTAGGCGAGGACTTCCCCGCCCACGCCCCGCTTGCCCGCCTGCTTGTCGGTCAGCAGCCCCGACGAGGTGGAGATGATCGCGACACCCAGTCCCCCAAGCACCTTGGGGAGGTTCGTCGCCTTGGCGTAGACCCGCAGGCCCGGCTTGCTGATGCGCTTGATCCCGGCGATCGAACGCTCACGGTTCGGGCCGTACTTCAGATCGATGACCAGAGAGTGGCCGACGCCGCCAGCCGAGGTCGCGTCCTCGACATGCCAGCTGGAGATGTAGCCCTCCTGCTGGAGGATCTCCGCAACGTGCGTCTTGATCTTGCTGTGAGGCATCACCACTTGGTCGTGGTAGGCCCGGCTGGCGTTGCGAACACGCGTCAGCATGTCCGCAATCGGGTCGGTCATCGTCATTGACTTGACGCCTTTCTCACGGCGGTTCCCGTCGACGCCGGGGCGGATGCCCAGGCGGCCATGGTCCAGGCCTGCCGCGATCGGGTGGAGGTGCGGGGGCGGTGCGGTCTACCAGGAGCTCGCGCGTCTACCAGGAGCTCTTGGTGATGCCGGGCAGCTCGCCGCGGTGCGCCATCTGCCGCAGGCAGATCCGGCAGAGTCCGAACACCCGGTAAACCGAGCGGGACCGGCCGCAGCGCTGGCAGCGGGTGTAACCGCGCACCGCGTACTTCGGCTTGCGATTCGACTTCTCGATCAGTGCCTTCTTGGCCATCTGTCTAGTTCTCCCGGAAGGGGAAGCCCAGCGCCCGCAGGAGCGCCCGGCCCTCGTCGTCGGTGGTCGCGGTGGTGACGACCGTGATGTCCATGCCCCGAACCCGGTCGATCCGGTCGATGTCGATCTCATGGAAGATCGACTGCTCGATCACGCCGAAGGTGTAGTTACCCGAACCGTCGAACTGCTTCGGGGACAGCCCACGGAAGTCACGGATGCGCGGCAGCGCGATGGAGACCAGGCGGTCGAGAAACTCCCACATCCGGTCGCCGCGCAGGGTCACCTTCGCCCCGATCGGCATCCCCTCGCGCAGCTTGAACTGGGCGATGGACTTCTTCGCCCGCCGCACGGCCGGCTTCTGGCCGGTGATCGCGGCCAGGTCGCGCACGGCGCCGTCGATAAGCTTCGCGTCCCGGGCGGCGTCCCCGACGCCCATGTTGACGACGACCTTCACGACACCGGGGATCTGCATGACGTTGCGGTAGGAGAACTCCTCCCGCAGCCCCGGGGCAATCTCGTCGCGGTACCGCTGCTTGAGCCGTGGGACCGGGCGAGCACCGGTGGTCCGGTCTTCGGTGGTCACAGTCATTTGATCTCTATTCCCAACTGCTCGACTGCTCGCTCGGCCTACAGCTCGGCGCCGGTGCGCCGGGAGATGCGGACCTTGGTGCCGTCCTCGTTGATGCGGTACCCGATCCTGGTGGGCCGTCCGTCCGACGGATCGACGATCATCACGTTGCTCACGTGGATCGGCGCCTCCTGGGTGACGATCCCACCGGACTGCGAGCCACGCGCGCTCTGCTCGGCGCGGGTGTGTCGCGTGATCCGGTTCGCGCCCTCGACGAGGACCTTGTTCTTCTCGGGATAGGCCCGGATGACCTTCCCCTTCAGGCCACGGTCCTTGCCAGTGATGATCTGGACCGTGTCACCCTTCTTGATCTTAAAAGTGGCCACGGTCACAGCACCTCCGGCGCCAGCGAGATGATCTTCATGAACTTCTTGTCACGCAGCTCCCGGCCGACCGGCCCGAAGATGCGAGTGCCCCGGGGTTCGCCACCGTCCCGGATGAGCACCGCCGCGTTCTCGTCGAAACGGATGTAGGAGCCGTCCGGCCGCCGACGCTCCTTGGTGGTGCGCACCACGACCGCCTTGACCACGTCGCCGCGCTTCACTCCGGCGCCGGGCAGGGCATCCTTGACCGTGCCGACGATGATGTCGCCGATCCCCGCGTAACGACGCCCAGAGCCGCCAAGCACCCGGATGCAGAGAATTTCCCGCGCTCCGGTGTTGTCGGCGACCCGAAGTCGCGACTCCTGCTGAATCACTTTCCGCTCCTGATCACCCGGTACTACTGATCAACCGGTACTGCATCGGACCCGGTCACCCGGGCGCCAGGGCTGGCTAGCCCCCGGGGGCTGCCTCGCCCCGAAACTATTTGGCCTTCTCCAGAACCTGGACGACTCGCCACCGCTTGGTGGCCGACAGCGGCCGGGTCTCCATCAGCAGCACGCGGTCGCCGACACCGGTGGTGCCGTGCTCGTCGTGCGCCTTGACCTTCTTCGTCCGGCGGATCGTCTTGCCGTACAGCGGGTGCTGCACGCGATCCTCGACCGCGACCACGACGGTCTTGGTCATCTTGTCGCTGACCACGAGGCCCTCTCGGACCTTGCGGAAGCCGCGGTCGGTGTCCGCCGCGCCGGTGTTCTGCGAAGCCTCCTGGGAGGCCGTCTCGTCTGCCACTGCCCTCACGCCCGTTCCGACTGCGTCGCGTCATCGTCCGCCGCGCCGGCGACCAGCGCCGGATCACCGGTGATACCCAGCTCCCGTTCGCGCATCACCGTGTAGATCCGGGCGATGTCACGCCGCACGGCCCGCAGCCGCCGGTTGTTGGACAGCTGCCCGGTCGCCGCCTGGAACCGGAGGTTGAACAGCTCCTCCTTGCCCTCGCGGAGCTTGTCGACGAGCTCGTCGCCAGACAGGCTCCGCAGCTCGTCCGCGGTAGCGACAGCCATCACGCACCACCTTCACGAACCACGAAACGGCACTTCATCGGCAGCTTGTGGATCGCGCGCCGCATCGCCTCCTTGGCCACGGGCTCCGCGACTCCGGACAGCTCGAACAACACTCGGCCCGGCTTGACGTTCGCGACCCACCACTCGGGCGAGCCCTTACCGGAACCCATCCGGGTCTCGGCCGGCTTCTTGGTCAGCGGCCGGTCCGGATAGATGTTGATCCAGACCTTGCCACCACGGCGAATGTGGCGGGTCATCGCGATACGCGCCGACTCGATCTGCCGGTTCGTCACGTACGCCGACTCCAGGGCCTGGATCCCGTACTCACCGAACGTGACTCGGGTTCCGCCCTTGGCCGCACCGGTCCGCCCGGGGTGGTGCTGCTTGCGGTGCGCGACCTTCCGGGGAATCAGCATGATCTATTCCTCCGCCTTCTCCGGAGTGCCCGTCGTCGCGGCGGCGGCCGGCGTGGCGGCCGGCTCGGTCGCGGCGGTGGCGGGCGCGGTCGGCTTGGCCGCCGGGGCCTCCGACGGCGCGGCCTCGGGCGCGGTGTTCTCGGGTGCGGTGTTCTCAGGCGCGGTCGTCTCAGGCGCGGCCTCGGGTGCCGGCCCAGCCTCGGTCGCCGGCCCAGTCTCGGATGCCGGCGCGGCCTCAGGTGCCGGCGCGTTCCCGCCGCGACCCCGACGCTCGCTGCGCGCCGCGGCGCGACCGGCGTCGGTACCGCCCTGGGTGGTGCCGGACGAGCCGGAACGCGGCCCGCGGCGCGGGCGGTCCCGACGGGTCTGCCGCTGCAGGGCCTCCTGCGCCTCGCGCTCGGCCCGGCTCTGGACGATGTCGCCCTTGTAGATCCAGACCTTCACGCCGATGCGGCCGAAGTTCGTCCGAGCCTCGTAGAAGCCGTAGTCGATATCCGCGCGCAGCGTGTGCAGCGGAACTCGACCCTCGCGATAGAACTCCGAACGGCTCATCTCGGCGCCGCCCAGACGACCCGAGCACTGCACCCGGATGCCCTTCGCGCCGCCCTTCATCGCGGTCTGCATCGCCTTGCGCATGGCGCGGCGGAAGCTGACCCGGCTGGAGAGCTGCTCGGCCACGCCCTGGGCGACGAGCTGCGCGTCGACCTCGGGGTTCTTGACCTCGAGGATGTTCAGCTGCACCTGCTTGCCGGTGAGCTTCTCCAGGTCGCCACGGATGCGGTCCGCCTCGGCGCCACGGCGGCCGATGACGATGCCCGGGCGGGCGGTGTGGATGTCCACCCGCAGCCGTCCCTGGGTCCGCTCGATGTCAACCCGGCTGATACCGGCCCGCTCCATGCCCCGCGACATCATCTTGCGGATCTTCACGTCCTCGCCGACGTACGCCTTGTACTGCTTGTCGGCGTACCAGCGGGACGTGAATTCCGAAGTGATGCCAAGCCGGAACCCGTGCGGGTTGACCTTCTGCCCCACTACCGGGCCCTCCTTGTCGTCTTCGCGCCCCGGCCGGTCGTGGAGACCGGCTCCCGGCTCTCCACCACGACGGTGATGTGGCTGGTGCGCTTGCGGATTCGGTAGGCCCGGCCCTGAGCGCGGGGCCGGATGCGCTTGAGCGTCGGCCCCTCGTCCACGTAGGCCTCGCCGACCCACAGGGTGTCGGGGTCGAGGCGGTGGTTGTTCTCGGCGTTCGCCGCCGCGCTGGCGACGACCTTGTACACGTCCTCGCTCGCCGCCTGCGCGGCGAACCGGAGGATGTCCAGCGCCTCGCTGACCGAGCGGCCGCGCACCAGGTCGACGACCCGGCGGGCCTTCATCGGCGAGACCCGCACGTAGCGTGCCGACGCCTTGGCGCCCGGCAGGCCGGCTCGGGTCAGGCCCTCGACGAGATCGTCAGCCACGACGCGACCTCCGGTCCTCCTTGACGTGGCCGCGGAACGTCCTGGTCGGGGCGAACTCGCCGAGCTTGTGCCCGACCATGCCCTCGGTGATGAAGACCGGGACGTGCTTGCGGCCATCGTGCACGGCGATCGTGTGCCCCAGCATGTCGGGGATCACGGTGGAGCGCCGCGACCAGGTCTTGATGACGTGCTTGGTGCCCTTCGAGTTCTGCACGTCCACCTTCTTGAGCAGGTGGTCGTCGACGAACGGGCCCTTCTTCAGACTGCGTGGCATGGTTGTGTCTCCTCCTTCCTGCTCAGATCCGGTGGGTACGGGAGGTACGGGGGGCGGACGACGGGCTCACGGG
>NZ_JANEZT010000609.1 GCF_025403405.1 Frankia tisae | reverse complement strand
GCCCGGGAGGCGCCCGCCTCCGAGCGCCCCACGCCGGCCGCGGACCCGGCCCGCGTCGCCCCGGCCCGCGTCGCCCCGGAATCAGCCGACCGCCGGCAGGCCGGCCAGGAGGGAACGGTGCGGGTCGAGGACCTCTCCGCCCGGCTGGCGGAGCTGGGGCCCGGCGACGCCCACCGGCTCGGCCGGCGGCTCGCCGACAGCCGGCGTACCCGGGAGCCCGCGGCGCGCCGACGCGCCCTGCGGGCTATCGCCGCCGACGCCGAGCGAGCCGCCGCACGGGTGGCCCGGCGCCGGGCGAAGGTGCCGGCGCTGAGCTACCCCGACATCCTGCCGGTGACGCAGCGCAAGGACGAAATCCTCGCCGCGATCCGCGACCACCAGGTCGTGATCATTGCCGGGGAGACCGGCTCCGGCAAGACCACCCAGCTGCCGAAGATCTGCCTGGAGCTCGGCCGCGGGGTACGCGGGATGATCGGTCACACCCAACCGCGGCGGATCGCCGCGCGCACGGTCGCCGACCGCATCGCCGAGGAGCTTGGTACCCCATCGCCGCAGGCGGGCGGGGTCGTGGGCTACCAGACCCGGTTCACCGACCAGGTGCATGACGACACCCTCGTCAAGCTGATGACCGATGGCATCCTGCTGGCCGAGATCTCCACGGACCGGTCGCTGCGCCGCTACGACACGCTCATCATCGACGAGGCCCACGAACGCAGCCTCAACATCGATTTCATCCTCGGCTACGTGCGCTCGCTGCTCCCCCGCCGGCCGGACCTCAAGATCATAATTACCTCCGCGACGATCGAGACGGCCCGGTTCTCCGCGCATTTCGGCGATGCCCCCGTCATCGAGGTCTCCGGGCGTACCTATCCGGTCGAGGTGCGCTACCACCCGCTGGTGCCAGGCGCCCGCGACGCCGACCCGGCCGACCCGGAAGATCCGGACGCGCCGCCGCCCACCGAGGAATCGGGCGGCGGTCGCGGCGTCGGCCGGGCACGCGGCGGCGGGAACGGCGCAAGCAGCGCAAGCAGCAGAGGCGGCGGAAGCGGCGGCCCGGGCAGCCGGCGTGGCCAGCCGGCCGAGACCGAACGGGATCAGACCCAGGCGATCAGCGACGCCGTCGACGAGCTGTGCGCCGAGGGCCCCGGCGACATCCTCGTGTTCCTCAGCGGGGAACGGGAGATCCGGGACACCACCGAAGCGCTCGCCCGCGAACAGCGGCCGAACACGGAGATCGTGCCGCTCTACGCCCGGCTCTCCGCCGGCGAGCAGCACCGGGTCTTCCAGCCGCACACCGGGCGGCGGGTGGTGCTGGCGACCAACGTCGCGGAAACCTCGCTGACGGTTCCCGGCATCCGTTACGTCATCGACCCCGGCACCGCACGCATCTCCCGGTACAGCCATCGGACGAAGGTGCAGCGCCTGCCGATCGAGCCGGTCTCACAGGCGTCCGCGAACCAGCGCAAGGGCCGGTGCGGGCGCACCGCGGACGGCATCTGCATCCGGCTCTACAGCGAGGAGGACTTCGCCGGCCGACCCGAGTTCACCGATCCGGAGATCCTGCGGACGAACCTGGCCTCGGTGATCCTACGGATGGCCGATCTGGGGCTGGGCGACATGGCCACCTTCGGCTTCCTCGACCCGCCCGACCCGCGCCAGATCAGCGACGGTGAGCTGCTGCTCACCGAACTCGGGGCGTTCGACGCGGGCGGCGCCGGCACAGGCGGCGCCGACACAGGCGGCGCCGGCTCGGGCCGGACCGCATCGGGCCGGCGGATCACGCCGATCGGGCGGCGCCTCGCGCAGATCCCGGTGGATCCCCGGCTGGCCCGCATGGTCCTCGCCGGCGACGAGCAGGGTTGCCTGCGGGAGGTGCTGGTCATCGCGGCGGCGCTGGCCATCCAGGATCCGCGGGATCGCCCGGTCGAGCACCAGCAGGCCGCTGACGAGCGGCATGCCCGGTTCGCGGACCCGACCTCGGACTTCCTCGCCTACCTGAATCTGTGGAACTACCTGCGCGATGCCCGCGGCGAGCTGTCCGCGAACCAGTTCCGCCGGATGTGCCGGACCGAGTTCCTCAACTACCTGCGCATTCGCGAGTGGCAGGACGTCCACGGCCAGCTCGCCGCCGTGACCCGCGGTCTGGGCCTGAACGCCGAAGCCCGCTCCGGCGACCGCGCCGACCGCAACGACCGCGCCGACCGCAACGACCGCAACGACCGCAACGACCGCAACGACAACGGTGGCGGCAACAGTGGCGGTG
>NZ_JANEZT010000608.1 GCF_025403405.1 Frankia tisae | reverse complement strand
GGGCGTGGGTGACGGTCGAACGGATCGTGGCGAGGTTCCCGGGTGCGTTGCTGGAGTTGCTAGATCGTGACCTCCTCGCGGGCCTCGCGACGGGCGAGCTCCTTGCGCACGAGCGGGATGATGTAGCGGCCTGTGTCGATGGCATCGCCGATGTTGCCGAGGGTCGGCAGCGAGATCACGTCCGCACCGAGCTCGGCGTACCTGACGAGCGCCTCCGCGATGGTCTCGGGCGAGCCGACCAGGAACGACGAGGCACCGCCGGCCCCGGCGATCGCTCGCGGAGTCCAGAGCACACCACCGTCGTGTGTCTCGCCCTCCTGCGCGATGTCGCGCAGACGCTGCGAGCCCACGTTCGGCAGGTTGACCTTCAGTACCTCGCCGTAGTGAGCATTGGCCCGCTCGACGATCTTGCGGGCCTTGCGTTGCGCCAGTTCGTCGGTCTCGGCGACTATCGGCCGGAAGGTGACCCAGAAGCGGATTGTGCCGGTCCTGCCGACCTTCCGCGCCTCCTCGTGGACCCGGTCGATCTGCTGCTTGGTCTGCTCCAGCGGCTCGCCCCACAGCGCGAAGATGTCCGCCTGGGCGCCGCCCGCCGCATAGGCGTAGTCCGACGATCCGCCGAGGGAGACCGTCATCGGCTCACCAGAATAAGTCTGGTAACCGGGCCCGAAGTTGTCGAAGTCGTAGAATTCGCCGTGGTGTGAGAACGGTTCGGTCTTCGTCCACACATCCCGCAGGATCTGCACGAACTCGGCGGAGCGCCGGTAGCGGGCATCTTTCTCGAGGTAGTCGCCCTGCCGCTGCTGCTCCTCGTTGCTCGAACCGGAGATGATGTGGACCGCCGTGCGCCCCTTGCCCAGCTGGTCGAGTGTGGACAGCGCCTGGGCGGCAACCGTCGGGAACGACGTGTTCGGCCGCACGGCGACCATCGGCTTCAGACGCTCGGTGTAGGTGAGGATTTCAGCCGCGCGGACGTACTGGTCAGGACCCGCCGAGTGGTAGGCCACCAACGTGTAGTCGAACCCGAAGTCCTCCAGCGTGCGCACGTATCGACGGACGTACTCCGGGTCGAGCTTGCCGCGCCAAAAGTCAGCCGCAATGCCCTCGCCCGGCTCACGCCAGTTAGCGGCGTTGACGAATTCTACCGGCATTATTGTCCTCCTGCTTCGTGGTCGGATACCGTCGGGTGGGTGCCGCGCGCGGCGGCGAGCCCCGCCGACACCGCGTCGACGACGGCGCCCTGCTGGTCGGACAGGTAGAAGTGGCCACCGGGGAACACCTTCAGCTCGAACGACCCGGTGGTGTGTTCGCGCCAGAGCTCGACCTCGGGAAGCGTCGCCTTGGGATCGGAATCCCCCACCATCGCGACGACCGCAGTACTGATCGCCGCGTCGCGCGGCGCGGAATACGTTTCGATCGCCTGATAGTCGGCGCGGGTCGGTGGCAGCACCATCTCGACGAGTTCGGGATCGGCGAGCACCCGCGGATCGGTCCCGCCGAGCTCGCGCATCTCCCGGAGAAAGCCCGCGTCGTCGCGGCGGTGGACGGTCTCGAGCCGTTCGGCCGACGGCGCCCGCCGCCCGGAGGCGAACAGCACGAACGGTGCCGGCCCCCCGGCCGCGGCGAGCCGGCGGATGACCTCGAAGCCGACGATCGCCCCCATGCTGTGCCCGAAGAAGGCCAACGGCCGGTCGGTGAGCGGGGTGAGGACCTCGGCGATCCGGTCGGCCAGCGGCGCGATGGCGGTGTGCGCCGGCTCCGCCCGCCGGTCCTGCCGTCCCGGATACTGCACCGCCTGGACCTCGGCGACCGACGACAACGCCTTCGAGATCAGCAGATAGGTGCTCGCCGCCCCGCCCGCGTGCGGGAAACACACCAGCCGCGGGGCGTCGGGCGGGCCCGGATGAAACCGCCGCAGCCACCGGTCGACCTCAGCGGACACGGTCATCACCGCACTCCGTTCTCCCGCGCTGCATAACAGACCTACCACTCATCTGTTTCACCCCGGCCAACGGAGCCGTCATGCTTTCACCGTATACTGCGCGCGTCCGCGGTGGACGCGGCTGAGTATTTGGGCACATTTCTCAATTGCCGGGTCGCGCCCCCCTTCGCCACCCCCGTCCGGCGACCAAAATCTCCCGACGGAGAAGGCAACACCGGCCACCGAGCTCCCCCCAGCCGTCGCGCCGGCAATTGCTGGAGGTTGATGACCGCTGCGGGCCGGCAAACCGCGAATAGCCTCCTGCATCTGCTGACTGCTGACCGC
>NZ_JANEZT010000607.1 GCF_025403405.1 Frankia tisae | reverse complement strand
GACTTACCCCCGCGCACGGACTTACCCCCGCGCACGGAGTCACCCCCGCGCGTCCGTTGCACATTCTGCTCACCAACGACGACGGATGGCGGGGCACCGGAGGCTCCGACACCCCACTGATTGTCGCCCTGCGCGACGCTCTCAAGGCCGCCGGTCATGACGTCGTCGTCGTGGCACCCGGCACCGACCAGAGTGGCCAGGGCGGTCGTATCTCCGCACCCCCGCTGCAGCTCACGGTCGCCAAGCCCGAGCCATCGGTGTGGACGGTCACTCCGGGATCACCCTCGGACAGCGTGTTCTTCGCCTTCGACCAGGTCTTCACGAACGCCAAGCCTGACCTGGTCGTCTCCGGGATCAACCCCGGCAACAACCTCGGTCAGGCGGTCAACCACTCGGGCACCGTCAATGCGGCCGCGACCGCGCTCGAGTTCGGAGTGCCCGCGATCGCGGTCAGCCTGCAGACCTCGAGCACCTGGCGGGAGGGAACGGCCGTCGCCGCGAAGAGCTCGGCCGCATACGTGGCGGGTCTCGTCCAGCGGTTGGAGGACAGGTCGCAGCACGGCGCGCTGATGCCCCCGGGAGTCGGTCTCAACGTCAACTACCCGCTCCTGGCCGGCCCCGTCGACCCCACCACTGGCAAGCCCGGTTCGGTGCTGCCCCCCAGAGGGGCCCGGCCCACCACGCTGGACACCGGTGTGGCCCTCGACCTCGGCTACACGCCGACCAGCGGGCAGGCGGGGCAGCCGGGTACCTACACGATCGGGCTCACCCCGAACGACCAGGCCGCTCCCGTGGGTACCGACACCCGCGCCGTCCAGGACGGCTATGTCAGCCTCACCCCACTGGAGGCGGACCGTGACGTGGATGGCTCCACCGAGAGCTGGCTCCACCGCATTCTCTGACGGCGGTAGTACTCCCTGATACCCGTATGGACTGCGCCAGCCGAGTACGATTCCGCCCGCTCGGGAATTTCCTTGCCCTTCCGGAGGGTTCGACGCCCGATTCGTGCCTCCGGAAGGGCAGGGGAAGGTGGAAATCCAGGGGACATAAGGCATCTTCTACGCAAGACTGTCGGATCGTGCTGCTGACCATCGCCACGACGCACCCGCCGGCCCGCGACCTCGGGTTTCTGCTGCACAAGCATCCCGGTCGGTTCGGCGCGCCCGACGACCAGGCGGGCGCGGTGTGGACGCGCACCGGGCGGCCGTTCTTCCCGGCCGAGCTCACCGCGCAGCTCGTCGACCGGCTGCGTGCCGCCGCCGAGACGGCTGGGCTGCTCGACGAGCTCGACACCTCCTGGCTGCTGCTCGACGCCGAGCTGCTGCCCTGGAGCGCCAAGGCCGGGCAGCTCCTGCGCGAGCAGTACGCCGCGGTCGGGCGCCTACCGGCGCTACCAGTGGCCGACCGGCGGCCTGCGCGGTGTTCGGATCGCGCCCTTCCAGGTGCTGGCGAGCGAGGGCGCGGCCCATCAGGGGCGGCCGCACGCGTGGCATCTCGACCTCGCCGACCGGCTGGTGGCCGCCGACCCCGACCTGGTTGCGCCGACCCGGCGGATCTTCGTCGACACCACCGAGCCGGAGTCGGTCGCGACGGCGACCCGGTGGTGGACCGAGCTGACGGCGGCGGGTGGCGAGGGGATGGTCGTCAAACCCGCCGCGAACCTGACCCGCGGCCGGCGCGGCATCGTCCAGCCGGGGCTGAAGGTGCGCGGCCGGGAGTATCTGCGGATCATCTAGCGGACTGGGTCAAGCTGCGCGGACTGCGTCAAGGAGCAGGCCGCGGTGAGTGGGCTGGGATGCGGTCGGGGATGGCCTGGGCGGCGGCGAGGTAGCGGGGATCGGGGCGCAGTGCGTGTTCGCGCAGGCAGGCCTCGGTGAACTTGAGAACGTGTTCGTCGCCGTGCTCGACCGCTCGGGAGATCAGTTCGTCGACGCTGCGGACGTTCGTGTCGGCCGCGCGGGCGCGGGCGGTCTCCTCGCCCCGGTTGGTGCCGGTGAAAACCAGGAGGATCGCCGCGTGGATCTGCCACATGGTGGCGACAGACGGTGCGTGCAGCTCGGTGGGCAGATAGGGCAGGACCAGGCGGATGGCGGCGGGCGCGGTGACGGCATGGATCAGTGGTATCGGCGAGTAGTCGGTGTGGACCAGGCAGAGGCCAGCGAACTGGGCGGTCAGGTCGCTGAGCAGCGACTGCGCCTGATCGGCCCGCAGGGCGGAGAGGGCGTCCAGGTAGCCGGGCTGCTCGTCGAGCCGGCCGAGGCGATCGTGCAACAAGGCTGTCGGC
>NZ_JANEZT010000606.1 GCF_025403405.1 Frankia tisae | reverse complement strand
GCTGGTCGCTGCCCCGCTTCTTCGCCCACCACTGCTGGTGGTCCGGCAGCGACCAGCCGGCCACCGCGCCGGAGAACTCGGTCGCGCCGTAGACACCGAGCACGTGGATGCCGTAGCGCTCCAGCACCGCGTCGACCAGATCGGGCGACACCGGGGCGGTCCCGCAGGTCAGCGCGCGCAGGCTCGCGAGGTCCTCGGCGGGCACGTTCGCACTCATCAGGGTGCGCAGCGCCGCCGGCGGCAGCGCGCCGAGGCGGGGCCGGTGCTCGCGGATGACGTCGAGCCACCGGTCCAGGGTCCAGCGCTCCAGCAGTATGATGCGCCGCGCGTCGCCGAGGGCCTGCAGTGCCCCCCACATCCCGCCGATGTGCACCAGCGGGACGGAGACGATGGCCACGCCGCCCTCGAAGTAGGCCCGATCGCCGCCGCCGGGCTTCATGTGTCCCCGGGCGGACCCGACCGAGGCCTCGAGCTGGCGGTAGGTCAGCGGGATGCGCTTGGGCGGCCCGGTGGTACCCGAGGTGGTGAGTTCGACGGCGACACCCGGCGCCTCGACCGCGGTGATCGCCGCGTCACCGCGGCCGACCCGCATCGACGCGATCCCCTCCGCGGAGGTGCGGATGAGGCTGATGCCGAGCCGCTCGACCGGCTCCGCGAGCCCCGAGGACGCCCAGGCCCGCTCCGGCACGATGAGCACCGGCGGGGTGGCCCGCTCCAGGTCGCCGGCGAGCCGCTCGGCCGGCTGCAGAGGGTTGAAGACCGTCAGGCAGCGCTCGGTGCCGAGGATCGCGAGGATCGCCGCGATCGACTCGGTCCAGTTTCCGAGCAGGACGCCGACGCGCGCGCCGCGGCCGAGGCCGAGCCCGTCGAGGCTGCGGGTGATCTCGTCGGCGAGCGCGCGCAGGGTCCCCCAGGGCACCCAGGCACCGTCGACCTGGAGGGCGGGGGCGGAGTCGGGCGCCTCCCACAGCGCGCGCAGCCGGCCCGGCAGGTCGGCGGGCTTGGTCACAGGGTCCCGCATCATCGCTCCTTGCCGCCGGACGGATCGGGGCACGCTCCGGACGGATCCGGAGAGCCGCCGAGAGGGCCCGTTCGCCCAAGCTACCACTAGATAAATTGATTAGGTTTAATGAATTGACATGGAAAGTGGCCTGGAACCGGTCGGCCCACCCGGAGCCGTCTCAGCGCCGGACGGCCGCGATCAGCCGGGACGCAGCCTGCTCGCGCAGCCGGTCCGGCGCCGCGATCAACGCCTCGCTGGACTTCGCCCGACGCAGGTAGAGATGCACGGGGTGCTCCCAGGTGAAGCCGATCCCGCCGTGCACCTGCAGGCTGCCCTGGGCGGCACCGACCGCGGCGTCGAGCGCCTCGGCGGCGGCCAGGGCCACTGCCACGTCGAGCTCGCCGCCGTCCGCGGTCGCGCCGTCCGCGGTCGCGCCGTCCGCGGTCGCGCCATCCGCGGTCGCGCCATCCGCGGTCGCGCCATCCGCGGTCGCGCCATCCGCGGTCGCGCCATCCGCGGTCGCGCCATCCGCGTCGAGGGCCTGCGCGGCGGCGGCGACGAGAGCGCGGGCCGCCTCGGTACCGACGAACATGTCGGCGCAGCGATGCGAGATCGCCTGATAGGTGCCGATCGGCCGGCCGAACTGGTGGCGGATGCCCGCGTAGTCGACGGCCAGTTCGGTGCACTGCGCCGAGACGCCGACGGCCTCGGCCGCCAGCAGCGTCAGCGCCACCCGGCGGGCGGCGGCGAGCACCGCGGCGAACCCGGCCGAACCGGCGAGCAGGGTCGCGGACGTGTTCAGGGTGACCCGGGCGAGCGGGCGGGTCACATCGAGAACGTCGAGCGGTTCGGCCCGGACCGCGACCCCGGCGCCGCCGTCCCCACCACCGCCACCGGCGGCACCCTCATCTTCGCCGGCCGACGCGGGCACGTCGACGGCGAACAACGCGGGGCCGGTGTCGGTCGTGGCGGCGACGAGCAGTACCCGCGCGGCCGCCGCGTCCGCGACGACGGGGGCCGTCCCGGTCAGCTGCCAACCCCCGGCCACCTGCTCGGCCCGCACCGTCGCCAGTGGCGTCCAACCGTCGACGGTGCGTCCGACCGCGACGGCCGCCGGCGTCCGGCCCGAGGCGATCGCCGGCAGCAGCGCGGCCGCGGCGGGGGCACCCGGTGCGTTCCCGTCCACGACGGCGAGCAGCGCGGCCTGGGCGATCGCGCTGGACAGCAGCGGCACCGGCGCCACCCGGCGGCCCAGTTCCTCCTGGGCGACGGCCAGCAGCGCCAGC
>NZ_JANEZT010000605.1 GCF_025403405.1 Frankia tisae | reverse complement strand
GGGGTCTGGTCGCGGCGATCGGGTCGACGCTGCCGGGCGCCTCCTGGCAGCGATGCCGGACGCATTACCTGCGCGACTTGTTGACGTTCACACCGAAGTCGTCGCAGCCGTGGGTGGCAACATTGGTGCGGACTATCTTCGAGCAGGCGGACGCGAAGGAGGTGACCGTGCAGTTCGACCGGGTCGTCGACGCCCTGGCCGAGAAACTGCCCCGTGCCGCGGAACACCTGTCCGAAGCGAAAGCGGATCTGCTCGGGTTCACCGCCTACCCGCGGGAGATCTGGCGGCAGATCTGGTCGTCGAATCCGCAGGAAAGGCTGAACAAGGAAATCCGCCGGCGCACTGACGTTGTGGGTATCTTCCCTGACCGTGGTGCCATCGTACGGCTCGTCGGCGCTGTCCTCGCCGAACAGCACGACGAGTGGATCGAAACCCACCGCTATTTCGGCCTGGAAATCCTCGCGAAAGTCGACGCGGGGAACACGCCGTCCGACACACCCGAGATCAGCGTGACACCCGAAGCACTCACCGCATAAACTAAACCTAGGATCACGCGGAGTCACCCTCCGTACACCACGCCGCTGGACGTGACCCCTCGATCGTCAACTGCTCCCGCCGACCCATCCACCATCCAGCCCCTCGACGCCAACACGATCATCCTATCGAGGCGTCGCTACGACCATTTGACCCCGCCCTGTGATTCCGGCATCCTCGGCCGCAACCGCGAGCCGATCGTCGCAGGTGGCCAGGCCGCCGCGCTCCAGCCCTCCGTGGGTTCAGGTGCCCTCACTAACAGAGGCGAGAACCCGGCGCAGGTCTGCGGCGAACTGGGGTAGTTGTTCCCTGGCCGCGGTATGCAGGATCTCGAGGTCGACGGACCAGTAGCCGTGGACAATCCGATTGCGTAACCGGACAGGCTGCTTCCAGGCGATACCGGGGAAGCGTGCGGTGATCTCTTCGGAAAGCTGGCTGGCGGCCTCGCCGAGCACGGTGAAGTTCCACAGAAGCGCGTCGCGGCGCTGCCGATCCGCCTCCAGACCGCCGGTGGTGATCCCGTCGGTGAGTTTCTGCGCCTGGTCGGCTGCCTCGATCATCTCACCGAGCAGGAGGACGTCACGCCGCATACACGGGCCGCGCTTCAGCCAGGACGGACGACCGTAGCAATGGGTGGAGCCCGCGGACGGAGACCAGATCGACGGGCCGGCCGAACAGATCGGCGAGGTCATCGGCGAGCTGCTCGATGTCCCAGCCCAGACGCCGGCCAGGCGCAAGGGTGTACAGGATGTCGATGTCGCTGTCGGCGGTGGCGGTACCGCGCACCTGAGAGCCGAACAGCTGAAGTTCGGCGATTCCGTACCGGTCGCAGATCGCGGCCAAGCGCGCCCCGTCGATCTCCACTCCCGCAATGGACCTCACCAGCCAAGGGTAGCCGCAGGCGTCGCGTGACGGCGCCGCCCGGGTGGTCGTGGCGTGGTCGCTTCTCGACGCTCTGACATGGAACGCTTTCGGGCTGGTGGCGCTTCGCACGCGCGGGCACACAGAGAAGGAGTCACCCTCCGTACACCACACCACCGGACGTGACCATCACCACCGGCAAAGCACCCGTCTACCCGCGGATCCTCGACGAGCTCCTCCCCGAAGCCTGCCACGTCGATACCGCCCGGGAGAACAACCGGATCGAAGCCGACCACGGCCAGTTGAAAGCCCGGCTACGGCCGATGCGCGGGCTGAAACGGCTCCGCTCGGTCCAGACGATCAGCACCGGACACGCCCTCGTGCAGAACATCCGCCGCGGCCACTACGACCTCGGGATCAACACCAGCCCACGGCGGCGGCTCTCGGCCGCGTTCACCGAACTCGCCCACACCGTCTGACCGCGGTCGCGGAGACCCCTGGCGTGCGCCGCGTCCTCGCAATGCAACAGCGCCCCCCAGACAGGGCACCGACGCCGGCAAGAAGATCGTCGGGCGGAAACGGGGCATCGTCACCGACACCCTCGGCCTGCTGCTCGCCGTGACCGTCAGTCACGTGGTCACGCAATGCGGGCGGGTCGAACACCTGACCACACTCAACCGGGCCATCGGCTGCAGAGGATGGCGCAGGTTCAGGCCAGGTAGGTGAGGAGGTGGATGCCGGCGCCACCGGCGGCGGCGAGGAGCGTGCCGGTGGGGTGCCAGGCGACGCCGGAGCCTGTCAATCCCGGTGAGACATCAGGCGGCTTGGTTCGTGGGTAGCGTCTCCTGGGTCTCGATGATCGCTGGGGGCTGGTTGATCCATGCCTTGGCTGGGAGCGCGGGCGGGGTTGGTCGGC
>NZ_JANEZT010000604.1 GCF_025403405.1 Frankia tisae | reverse complement strand
CCATCGACTGGATCTCGTCGGTCCACACCCCGGCCGCGTTGATGGTCTGCCGGGCGCGCAGCGCGATCTCGTCGCCGGACTCCAGGTCGCGCACCGTGACGCCGGCGACCCGGTCGCCCTCCCGCAGCAGGCCGGTGACCCGCGCGCTGGTCGCGACGAGTGCCCCGTAGCGCACCGCGGTCCGCGCCACGAACAGGGTGTGCCGGGCGTCGTCGACCTGGCCGTCCCAGTACTGGATGGCGCCGACGAGGGCGTCGGAGCGCAGGGACGGGAACACCCGCAGCGCCGCCTTGCGGCTCAGGTGCCGGTGGTGGGGCATGGTCCCGTCGCCGCCCGGCGCGATGCGGGCCAGGCCCTGGCCGAGGGTGTCGTACAGCAGCACGCCGCTGCCGATGTAGGCGCGTTCCCAGCCGTGGTGGGTCAGCGGCAGCAGGAACGGGACGCTGTGGACGAGGTGCGGGGCGAGGGTGTCCAGCATGAGGGATCGTTCCCGCAGGGCCTCGCGGACCAGCGGAGCGTTGAGCTGCTCGAGGTAGCGCAGCCCCCCGTGGATCAGCTTGCTAGAGCGGCTGGAGGTTCCGGCGGCGAGATCGCGGGCCTCGACGAGGGCCACCGACAGTCCGCGAGTGGCGGCGTCCAGCGCGACTCCCGCGCCGGTCACCCCACCGCCGATCACGGCGATGTCCATCATCTCGGTGCGCATCCGGCGCAGCGTCTCGGTGCGACGAGCGGGATCGAGGCCCGCGGTCGGCGCTGCGGGCCTGGTCGGCGTCAAGGCGGCTGTCCTCCTTCAGACGGGCGGGCGGGTCCCGGTTCATGCGGCAGGTCCCGGTTCATGCCGGCGGGTCCGGGCGGTGCCGCGGCGACCGCATCCCCATCGTGCCGGCTGGCGGTGACCGGCGCCTGTGCGCGGGTGAACGGCGCGCGTCTGGCGGGGGACGCCGACGCGGCGCCGGAGTCGGCAAGGCGGCGATCGGCACACCACGCGGTTATCGAGTATTACGGTCTGGACTGGGCCCGGCTCCCGCGGCGGGCGGCATGCCGACAGGATGGGTCTGGCCACGTGGATCTGAGCTACCCCCCGGAGGCGGAGGAGTTCCGCGCCGAGCTGCGCACCTGGCTCGCCGCGAACATCCCCGCCTCCTGGACCGTACCCGGCTTCTGGGCCACCGTCGGCGAGGACGAGGCGTTCGATCTGCGCCGCGACTGGGAGCGGCGCAAGGCGCTGGCCGGATTCGCCGGGATCGACTGGCCGGTCGAGTACGGCGGCCGCGGCGGCACTCCGGCGATGCGGGCGATCCACGACTCCGAGCTGGTGCGCGCCCACGCCCCCCGCTCGGTGAACAGCCTCGGTCTGGTCTTCCTCGCCCCGACCGTCATGGCGGTGGGCACCCCGCGGCAGAAGGCCGAGATCATCGGGCCGATGCTGCGCAACGAGGTGATCTGGTGCCAGGGCTTCTCGGAGCCGGGCGCGGGGTCCGACCTCGCCGCCCTGCGCACCCACGGGGTGCTCGACGGCGACGAGTACGTCGTCAACGGCCAGAAGGTGTGGACCACGTTCGCCGGCCGCGGGGACAGGATCTTCACGATGGTCCGCACAGAGCCCGGCAGCAGCCGCCACCGCGGCCTGTCGCTGCTGCTGATCGACATGGACGCCCCGGGGGTCGAGGTGCGTCCGATCCGCCAGATGAGCGGGGTCAGCGAGTTCGGCGAGGTCTTCTTCACCGACGTGCGGGTGCCGGCGCCGCAGTGTCTGGGCGGGATCGGCAACGGCTGGGCGACGGCGATGCTGTTGCTGTCGTTCGAGCGTGGCGCGGCCGGGATCAGCCAGTACACCGCCTACCGGCAGGCCTACGACGAGATCGTGCGGGTGGCACGGGCGCTGGGCCGCGACGGCGACCCGGTGCTGCGCCAGGAGCTCGCCCGGCGCCGCGTCGAGCTGGAATGCCTGCATTACCAGGCGATGCACGTGCTCACCGAGGTCGAGCGCGGCCATGACCTGGGGGCGGCGTCGTCGGTGACGAAGCTGCAGTGGTCGCAGGCTTACCAGGGCCTGTTCGAAACGTTCGACGAGTTGCTGGGCGCCGAGGTCGCGCTGCTGCGGCCCACCGCGGACCTTGACCTGACCGCGTTGCGCCAGGAGAGTTTCTGGACCAGGTCGGTCACGATCTGGGGTGGATCGTCGCAGGTGCAGCGCACGATCGTCGCCGAACGCGTGCTGGGCCTGCCCCGCTCGTCGTCGACGACCGCCCGCACCGCCCGCAGATCGAAGCGGTCGGCGAGGTAGGCGCGGACGGTCTCGGCGAGGGCACGCTGCTC
>NZ_JANEZT010000603.1 GCF_025403405.1 Frankia tisae | reverse complement strand
CGGGGAGGAGATGGGGGAGCGGGCGACGCTGCTGCAGTTCTCCACGGCGTTCTGCGCGCCGTGCCGGTCGACGCGGCAGGTGCTGGCCGGGGTGGCCGCGGTGGTGCCCGGGGTCCGCCACGTCGAGGTGGACGCGGAGTCGCAGCTCGCTCTGGTCCGCCGGCTGGGTGTCCGACGAACGCCCACGGTGCTGATCGTCGATGCCGCCGGCCGTGAGGTCAGGCGCGCCAGCGGTGCACCCCCGACCCGGCAGGCAGTGTTCGCGACCCTCGCGGAGATCCTCCCCGCGGAAGGGACCAATCAGGCAAATAGTGACTCTTCGGAACCGTCGCCGACGGGTTAACACAGACGTGACTTTCGCTGCTACCGTGACACGAACCATGTTCCGGACGCAGCTTGTGAAGCGCCGCGCGGTCGACCTGTGCCGCGTGGGCAGCTGCTTGTGTCGTTTCTCCTGATCGCGGGTCGGCGCTCCTGATGTGATCGGTAGCCTCGACGCATCTCTCCGCATCCGACCGGGTAGCTCGAACCGGGAGTCAGGAGAAAGTCTCGTGGTGGATCCTCGCGGCCTGCGGTTCGCCGCTGCCGTCACCTCGGTCGTGCTTGCCGTGGTGCTCGTGACGGGCAGTGGATGGCTGTTGCTCGCGCAGACCGTGGTGTTCGCGGTGGGAGCGGTGGCCGGCGTGCGATACGCCCCCTATGGTCTGCTGTTCCGGACACTGATTCGGCCGCGGCTGGGTCCACCGGCGACGACGGAGGATGCGGCTCCGCCCCGGTTCGCCCAGCTCGTCGGTGCAATCTTCGGCGCCGTGGGGGTCGTGGGATTCCTGTCGGGCATCCCCGTCCTCGGTTTCATCGCCGCCGCGGCCGCCTTCATCGCGGCCTTCCTCAACGCGGCGTTCGAATTCTGTCTCGGGTGCCAGCTGTATCTTTTCTTCCGTTCCATCACCGTGAGAGGAGCGCGCGCATGAGCCGCGAGAAGGCACTGGTCGACGCCGCGTGGGCCGAGGCGAACCGCGACAACCCCAAGGTCGTTCTGGTCGAGGTCGACGAGGACGTTTCCGCCTACGACAAGGGGCATATTCCGGGCGCCGTCCGGCTCGACTGGAAGTCCGAGCTGCAGGATCCGATCATCCGGGATTTCGTCAACAAGGAGCAGTTCGAGAAGCTGCTGTCCGGCAAGGGCATTGCGAACGACGACACCGTCGTGCTCTACGGCGGCAACAACAACTGGTTCGCGGCCTACGCCTACTGGTACTTCAACCTGTACGGCCACGCGGACGTCCGGCTGCTCGACGGCGGCCGGAAGAAGTGGGAGCTCGACGGCCGTGAGCTGACCGCCGAGGTCTCTCCGCGGACGGCGACGACCTACACCGCCAAGGAGCCGCGTACCGACATCCGCGCGTTTCGCGAGGAGGTCGTCGCCGCGATCGGCGAGAAGGCTCTCGTCGACGTCCGGTCTCCCGACGAGTTCTCCGGCAAGCTGCTCGCGCCGGCGCACCTGCCGCAGGAGCAGTCCCAGCGGGCCGGGCACATCCCCACCGCGAAGAACATCCCGTGGGCGAAGACCGCGAACGAGGACGGAACCTTCCGGAGCAATGACGAGCTGACCAAGCTCTACGGCGAGGCCGGCGTCGACCTCTCGCGGGAGATCATCGCCTACTGCCGTATCGGTGAGCGTTCGGCGCATACCTGGTTCGCCCTGCATGAGTTGCTCGACCTGCCGGGCGTGAAGAACTATGACGGGTCGTGGACCGAGTACGGCTCGTTGGTGGGCGTGCCGATCGAGAAGGGTGCGTGAGACATGTGCGGCGCGACCCGCGGTGGACCGTCTGTGGAGGGAATTGACGTGGCCAAGGAGACCGTGATCCAGGGCGTCGTGGTGCGGGGCGGCGAGCCGGTCTCGACCGGCTATGCCCGGCTGCTCGACGAGGGCGGCGACTTCACCGCGGAGGTTCCGCTGTCCGCGACCGGCCAGTTCCGCTTCTTCGCGCGGCCGGGGCAGTGGACCGTGCGAGCGCTCGTGCCCGGCGCGAGCGGCGAGCAGAAGGTCGTCGCTCGCCAGGGCGAGCCGATCGACACGCAGGTCGAAGTCACGGCCTGAGGGGCACGGCTGGCAACATCGCGGCTGGCGCGGCAGAGGGGACAGCGGGCATCGTCCGCTGTCTCCTTTCTCATGGGCTAGGGCCTGTTTGGGAAGTATGTCCCGAGGCTGACCGTGGATCTGGTGGTGACTTTCGGGTTGCATGATCGGTTGTGTGGCGCGGGGTGACCTGACGAACGAGCAGTGGGCTGTGCTGGAGCCGTTGCTGCCGTCGGAGGCGGACAAG
>NZ_JANEZT010000602.1 GCF_025403405.1 Frankia tisae | reverse complement strand
CCCCCACCCCCGCGACCGCGACCGCGACCGCGACCGCGACCGCGACCGGCATACCGGATCGGCCCGCTCCGGCGGCCGTCCCCGGGTCACCAGCGGCCCCTGCCGATCCCCAGCCGGTCGGTGCACCCCGCCCCTGACTTGCGGACAAGGCCGGACGGGATGATGTGGTGCCAGCCCGCCTGATCGCCGTCCTGGCAGGATGACGACATGGAACGTGTGCTTGGGATCGGTGGATACTTCCTGCGGGCCGCCGACCCGGCGGCCCTGAGCGCGTGGTACCGCGATTGCCTGGGCCTGGACGCCGACGAGTTCGGCCGGTGGCGTCAGGAAGCCGGGCCGACGGTGTTCGCGACGTTCGAGTCCGAGACCGACTACTTCGGGTCCCGCGCCCAGCAGACCATGCTCAACTTTCGGGTCCGCGACCTGGATGCGATGCTCGCGCAACTGCGCACCAAAGGCGCGGACGTGACCGAAGAAACGCAGGCCATGGAGGGGGTCGGCCGATTCGGCTGGGTCACCGATCCCGCGGGCAACCGGGTCGAGCTGTGGCAGCCCGCCTGACCGCGTCACACTGCGCACCGACGGCCCCGAAACCCAGGTCCGTCGACCGGAAAGCCGGAGGCCTCGGGCGGTGCGGTGCGGGCCGGAACAGACCGCTGAACCGTCCATCCCACATCACGCCAGCATGCCCTGACTCCGATCGCGGGAAGGTCGTTACCCTCTCTCGCGCCTCGTCGAGTCAACCCAAGTACACCCTCATATCGATCCGCGCAGGTGCCAGTTCCCGTACGGATGGTCGCCGCGCGCGCCTGCTACCAGGCCGCTGTCATGAAATCCCGGATGACGCCCAGGGCGGTATCGCTGCGACCTCGCGCGAGCGTCAACGAATCTGCCGGGTAGTCAGACGCCATCGTGGAGATCTCGGCGGCCAGGCTCCGCGGCTTCCTCAAGGCCACGCGCCCCACCAACCCGGACGGCCGGACGGCGGCCGGACGGCGTGCTGGCCGCTGCCCGTCGAGCGGTTGCTCACCGGTGGCTGTCCGCCGCGGACCCGAGTGCGTCGAGTGTGGACTGGTGCGGCTGGTCGATGACGGCCTTCGACTCGTCGACAAGGCCGGTCAGGCGGGCCACCTCGGCGTCGGTCAGGTTCTCGGCGACCTCGGCCGCGGCGATGTTGGCGCGCAGGTGATCGGGGTTCGTCGTGCCGGGGATGACGACCATGGCGGGGGAACGGCGCAGCAGCCAGGCCAGCGCGACCTGGGCCGGCGTCGCCCCGAGGCGCTGCGCGGGGCTCGTCAGCTCGTCGTGGCTGCCGAGCTGCCCGGAGGCCAGCGGGAAGTAGGGGACGAACATGATGCCCCGCGCCTCGCAGTCGGCGAGGACCCGGACGCCGCTGCGGTCGAGCAGGTTGAAACGGTTCTGCACGGCCGCGATCGGCGTCATCTTCTGCGCGCGGGCCAGCATCTGCGGCGACGCGCCGGACAAACCGATGCGACGGATGAGCCCCTGGTCACGCAGCTCGACGAGCACGCCGAGGGAGTCCTCCAGCGGCACGTCGCTCGGCGGTGCCGGACCGTCGCCGCCGAGCCGCAGGTACGTCAGCTCGCTTGCCTCCGTGCCCAGGTCGACCAGCGCCTCGTGGACCTGCCGGCGGACCGTGTCCGGGTGGTTGATGATGATCCACGACCTGTCCGGGCCGCGCCCGGCGCCGACCTTGTTGCCGACGATCACCCCCTCCGGGAACGGCCGCAGCGCCTCCCCGATCAGCCGGTTCACCGTGCGCGGCCCGTACGCGTTCGCGGTGTCGAAGAACGTGACTCCCAGCTCGACCGCCAGGCGCAGCACCCGCCGCGCCGACTCGGGGTCGTCCGGCGAACCCCACACGCCCGGCCCGGCGAGCTGCATGGCGCCGTATCCGACACGATTCACTGACTTCCCCTTCGATGTATCACTGCCACGACAATATGCGTATCACTGCCCGTCTCAGTGATACGCCAGAAGCCGTAGCATTGCAACCGTGGATGACGCGAAGACCCGCACCCGGCGGCAGATCCTCGAGGTGGCGGCCGGCATCCTGGAACGCGACGGCGCCCAGGCGGTCTCCACCCGCTCAGTCGCCGCGGCGGCCGGCATCCGCGCCGCCTCCCTCTACCAGTTCTTCGGCGACAAGGACGGCCTCCTCGCGGCCCTGGCCATCCACGCCTTCGACATCTACCTGGCCGGGAAGCACACGCTGACGCACACCGACGACCCGGTCGACGACATGCGCCGTGGCTGGGACATCCACGTCGACTTCGGCCTGCGCCACCCCGCCTTCTACCTGCTGATGTACGGCAC
>NZ_JANEZT010000601.1 GCF_025403405.1 Frankia tisae | reverse complement strand
GGGATGACGAGCGCGTCGGGCGGGGCCGAGGTCCGTATGTGGGACAGATCGGTGGCCAAACGCGGTCAGATCATGGTCAGCCCGTCGATGGCGGCCTTGCCGAGCTGCTACGGTTTGTGCTCGATGACGCATCGTCGTCCGTCGCGGTCAGAGCGGAACGCGCGTTTCTCGCTGGGATCGAGGCCGGATGCACCGCCCCGGTCGGCGCTTTGGCAGTGGCAGCGCCTGCGCCGGTGGCGGCCGTCGGCACCATGGCACCGGCCGGCGATGCGCCCCCCGCGGGTCGACTGCGCCTGCGGGCGGTCGTCGCCGCGCCGGATGGCACCACCATCCTCCGGCGTGACGTGACCGGGTCCGCCGTCGACCCGGAGGCGCTCGGGCAGCGCCTCGCGGACGACCTGCTGTCCGCCGGAGCACACTCGCTGATGGGAATTCGCTGAGCATGGCCACCCGACGCACGAAAAAGCCTGTCTCCCCGGTCGCACTTGTGGGTGCCGGCCCCCGTGACCCGGGCCTGCTGACCGTCCTCGCGGTCGAGACCCTCTCGTCGGCCGATCTTGTCGTCGCCGACCCCGACGTCGCGCCCGCGATCGTGGAGAACCTCACCGCCGAGGTGCTGCGCATCGGGGATCTGGAGGCCTCCAAGCCGGTCCGTGATGCCGAGGCGGCGACCGCCGCGGTGGTCAGCCGGGCCCGCGCCGGAGACAAGGTCGTCCGGCTCTACGCGTCGGATCCGTGGCTGACCCGCATCGGCGCCGCCGACGCCCAGGCCCTGGCGAAAGCCAAGATCCCCTACCGGGTGGTGCCCGGGATCCTCACCGGTGCCGCGGTGGCCACCTACGCCGGCGTCGCGCCCGGCTCGCCGATCACCTTCGCCAGCACGTCCGGTGTCTTCTCCTCGTCGGGAACGCTCCCGGCGCCGTCGCCGTTCGGCGCGGGCGAGCCCGTCGGGCCGCTGACCGGCCCGCCGTTTGGCGCCGGCCGGCTCGGCACACGCCCGATGACCGGGCTGGGGGGCGGCCTGGGCGCCGGCTTCGGGTCCCCGCTGGGCCTGGGCAGCCCCGGCGGGTTCGGCGGGTTCGGTGCGCCGGTTCCCTCGCCCGGCGACATCGACTGGGCGGCGCTCGCCCAGACACCCGGCACGCTCGTGGTCACCGCGGCCCCGACCGAGGTCGGCAAGGTCGCGGCGGCCCTGGCGGAGCACGGCCGCCCCGGCGACACCCCGATCGCGGTGACCGTGGACGGCACCACCACCGACCAGCGCACCATCACCTCGACCCTCGACCGGGTCGAGGCCGACGTCGCGCCGCTGCTGACCGCCGCCCCCACGCCCATCACCCAGGTCGTGCTCTCCGTCGGTGCTGTAGTCGCCACCCGGGCGAAGCTGTCCTGGTGGGAGACTCGCGCGCTGTTCGGCTGGACGGTGCTGGTGCCGCGAACCAAGGAGCAGGCGGCGACCCTGTCCGACCTGCTGCGCTCGCATGGCGCGAGCCCGCTGGAGGTGCCGACGATCGCCGTCGAGCCGCCGCGGACCGCCGCCCCGATGGAGCGTGCGATCGGCGGCCTGGTCACCGGGCGCTACCAGTGGGTCGTCTTCACCTCCGTCAATGCCGTGCGTGCGGTGCAGGAGAAGGTTGAGGAGCGCAGCCTGGACGCCCGGGCCTTCGCCGGAGTCAAGGTGGCGGCGATCGGCGAGGCCACCGCCGAGGCCCTGCGCGCCTTCGGGATCCGTCCCGACCTGATCCCCTCCGGGCAGCAGTCCAGCGAGGGTCTGCTGGAGGACTGGCCGGAGTACGACGAGTCGCTCGATCTGCTCGACCGGGTACTGCTGCCGCGGGCCGACATCGCCACCGAGACGCTGGTCGCCGGCCTGAAGGACCGCGGTTGGCAGGTCGACGACGTGACCGCCTACCGCACGGTCCGCGCCGCCCCACCGCCCGCCCCCATCCGCGAGGCGCTCAAGGGGGGCAGGGTCGACGCCGTCGTGTTCACCTCCTCGTCCACCGTGCGCAACCTCGTCGGCATCGCCGGCAAGCCGCACGAGACCACGGTGATCGCCGTCATCGGCCCCGCCACCGCCGCGACCGCCCAGGAGCTCGGGCTGCGCGTCGACGTGCAGGCGCCGGAGGCATCCATCCCGGCCCTGGTCGGGGCGCTCGCCGAGTTCGCCGCCGAGCACCGTGAGGAGCTGGGCAAGATCGGTCCGCTCGCGGCCCGCCTGCCCAAGCCACGCCGCGGCTCGCGGCGCTAAGCCGGCGGTCGGGGAGGTACGAGGCTGTTGAACGGGATACCGGGTGCGTCGGCCGTGGGCGGCGGAAACCGGGGCGCGGGTGGAGCG
>NZ_JANEZT010000600.1 GCF_025403405.1 Frankia tisae | reverse complement strand
CCTCATCACCGCCGGCCCCCGCTGCGGAGGATCGCGGCGCGGCGGCCGCGCTGCGCGGCGCGTTCCGGCGGCACGCCGCCGGGGTGACGATCGTGACGATGAACGGCGCGGACGGCCCGGTCGGGTTCACGGCGACGTCGGTGGCGTCGCTGTCGCAGAGCCCGCCGCTGGTGTCGCTGTCGCTGTCGGCGGGCTCGTCGATCGTCCCGACGCTGCACGCCGCGGACACGCTGGTCGTGCACCTGCTCTCCCACGACCAGCACGAACTGGCCGCCCGGTTCGCGACACCGGGCGCCGACCGGTTCGCCGCACCCACGCGGTGGCGGCCGTTGGGCACCGGGGAGCCGCTACTGACCGACGCCGCGGTCTGGCTGCGCTGCCGGATCCGCGAACGGATCCCCGCGGGCGACCACTGGCTGATTGTGGCCGAGGTGGTGGAAAGCCGGGCGGAGCGGTCCGACGCGCCGCTGGTGTACCACGACGGTGGCTACGGAACGTTCGTCGGCCCCGTCACCGATGGCGCGCCCACCCCGGGCGAGGGCGATCTGGGCATCCGGGCAAGCCGGCCGGGACGCCCCACACCATGATCGATAAGGTGGGCCGACCGAGCCTCGTCAACAGCGTTGATTATCTTGTAGTCGCGATGACTACCTTCCGGCGCACTAGCGAACTCGTCCGCGACGGCGGTGTGCTGCCCTGGTCTCCACGCCGACATGGGGGGTGACCGGCCCGCGGGCCCCTCTGCCCCACCGCGGAGGGCGACCCGCCCATTCGGGGGCCCTCGGCAGGCCCGGCCGGGCGCCGTCGCCGGAAGCGCCGGCGGCCGTCCTCACCTGCCGTCCCCTTATCTGTGGCTGACGGAGGCCGGCGCAATCGGGCTACTCCATTTCCGCGAGCCCTTTCCGGTAGCCACTTTCAGCCTTCATCCCTCGGTCCATGGCGGACCAACAACCGGCGCGCGGCGCACCCCGACGGGCTGAAATCGCAGAATCCCGTTGATTAACAGCCCAAAAGGGCTCCGTTCGACCCGCGCGGACGGCACTTGACACGCCTTCAAGCGGAAGAAGGTTGCGCCACCAAAGGCGCGACTTCGATCGCAGTTTTGACCGAGGGTCGCTCAGGACGTTCTTCGTATCGCTCCCCGCAGCGGGGTACCCCGTTCGTCTACGATGCCGATCTGACCGCCCTGAACTGGGATTTCATCCCACAACGGCGGGCGCAGTCCGCGCGATCGACCTCGCCCCACACTCCGGGCATGGCCATATACACACGTGTGAATCTTCTCGAGTCGGAGCAGCGGGGAGCCCTATCTTCGTCCCGAGCCTGCCGCGGTAAGGTGCAAATGCCCAGATTTCTGGATGACGTCGCCGGGAGCTCAAAGTAATGCAATGGATCACACGCTCTCATCTGAGAGCGGGCGCTCGAACGATCGGCGCCATGGCGGCGACGGGATGTCTGACGTTGGGTCTGCCCGGCGTGGCGTCAGCGACCCCAACGCCGAACAAGGATGCCGGACTGGTGACGCTGGTTCAGGGGCTGCCGGGTATGAAGGCGGACGTCACCATGGACGGGCAGACCCTGATCAAGGACCTGGTGGCTAAACAGGTCGCGGACCCGAAGCCGCTGGTCGCCGGGGCCCACCGCGTCGAGATCCGGCCTGTCGGCCAGTCGGCGAGCGTGACGCCGCCGATCGCCACCGACGTCGCCGTCCACCCAGGCACCCGGCTCTCGGTCGCCGTGGGTCTCGACGCTGCGGGCAAGCCTCTCGCGCGGGTCTACGACGACGCCACCAGCGCGGCCTGGCCGGCCAACACCTCGGCGATCGTCGTCCGCGACGTCGCGGCGCTGGCGACCGGCCAGATCAAGATTGACGGCAAGTACGTCGGCGAGGTCCCGAAGACCGGTCAGGTCGTCCAGACCTTCCCTCCTGTCTCGCCCGAGGTCGCCGCCAACGTCGTCCCCTGCCTCATCACCGGCAAGACCAAGGACGGCCTCCCCTGCGTCTACGTCGGCCCGCCCGTCGTAGACGTGCCTGATGTCGGCGGCGTGCCTGGTGTCGGCGGCGTGAACGTGCCCTGCGTCACTACCGACAAGACCAAGGACAATCTCCCCTGCGTCGGCGGAGTACCCGGCGTCGGCGGAGTACCCGGCGGCGGCACCCCCGGCGTCGGCGGAGTACCCGGCGGCGGCACCCCCGGCGTCGGCGGAGTACCCGGCGGCGGCACACCAGGTGGCGGCACACCCGGTGGCGGCACACCCGGCGTCGGTACACCCGGTGGCGGCACACCCGGTGGCGGCACACCCGGTGGCGGCACCCCCGGCGTCGGTACACCCGGTGGCGGTACAC
>NZ_JANEZT010000005.1 GCF_025403405.1 Frankia tisae | reverse complement strand
CGTCCCCGGGCGCCGGCCCCGGGCAGGGACGGGCCGTCGTCGGCCGCCAGCGCCGCCGCCTCACCCGGCCCGCCGAGGATGTCGAGTGCGTTGCGGACGAAGGTCTCCACCCGGTCGTGCGCCGCGGCTGACTCGTCCAGCGCCTCCGGGGTGTATTCGAGCGTCGACCGATAGTGCGCCGACAGCAGGTGGTAGCGCAGCACCTGAGGGCGGACGGCGCCCAGGGCATCGGCGACGAGTACCGAGTTGCCGAGCGACTTCGACATCTTCGTGCCGCCGGTGGTCAGCAGCCCGACGTGCATCCAGTACCGGGCCATCTCGCCGGTGTCCACGCCGGTGGCGCCGCCCGCCGCGCAGACCGTCTGCGCCCGTTCGTTCTCGTGGTGGGGGAAGACCAGGTCGAGCCCGCCGCCGTGGATGTCGAAGGCCGGGCCGAGGTATTTCCCGGCCATCGCCGAGCACTCCAGGTGCCAGCCGGGACGGCCGTCGCCCCAGGGCGAGGACCAGAACGGCTCGCCGGGGCGGGCGGCCTTCCACAGCGCGAAGTCCCGCGGATCGGACTTGCCGGGCTCCGACTCCGCCGAGGGCAGCATCGCGTCCGGCCGCTGGTGTGACAGAGCCCCGTAACCGGCGAAGGATCCGACCCGGAACCAGACCGAGCCCCCGCCGGCGTAGGCGTGGCCGCCGTCGATCAGCGCGGAGATCAACGCGATCATCTCCGGGATGTGGCCCGTCGCGCGCGGCTGGATCGTCGGCGGCAGGATGCCGACCGTGCGATAGGCGTCGTCGAAGGCCCGGGTCTGGCGGGTGGCGAGCTCCCAGACCGAGGTGCCGTCCCGGTCCGCGTTGGTAATGATCTTATCGTCGATGTCGGTCACGTTCTGGACGAGCGTCACCTCGTGCCCGGACTGCACCAGCCACCGGCGCAGCAGGTCGAACGGCAGGGCCGTGCGGAGGTGACCCACGTGCGGCGGCGACTGCACGGTGGGTCCACACACGTAGACGCCCACGTGACCGGGGCGTAGCGGCTCAAATGGCCGCACACGCCGCCTACGCGTGTCGTAGAGGTGAAGACCCATCTGTCAAGGGTACGGCTCCGGCTCCGACGGCGGGCACTCAGCCCGGTCAGCTGACCGTCAGCCGACGGTCAGCACCCGGTCGGCCACGACCCGGATGACGACCCGGACCTCGCCCGGATCGTCCCACCGGTAGATATCGCCGGTGTACTTGAGCGACAGCCGGTCGATGAGCTCCCGGCCCCCCTGCTCGGTCAGCGTCGCGGTGCCGCGCACCTCGACGTAGGAGTAGGGGTTCTCCTGGTCGAGGAACATCAGCCCGACCCGCGGATCACGGGCGATGTCCCGCTCCTTCGCGCGTCCGCGCACCGTGGACAGCAGCAGCTCGTCCTCGTCGCGATCCACCCAGAGCACGGTCATCCGCGGCGAGCCGTCGGGGTGAACCGTGGCCAGGACCACGTGGATCCGTGCGTCCGCGAGGGCCCGCACCGGCTCGGGAAGGCGACCAGCCATCAGACTCCTCGGGGCGCGGCCAACGACGGCCCAGCCTTTCACTCACCGCCGGCACACTACCGAGCGATGCCGGATCGGCATACCCCCTCGGGCGCGGCCAGCGCTCAGGCCCGCACGACCAGGGCCGTGGCGATCGCCGCGAGTCCCTCGCCCCGGCCGGTCAGGCCGAGGCCGTCGGTGGTCGTCGCCGAGAGGCTCACCGAGGCGCCCAGGGCTGCGGACATCGCCTCCTGGGCCTGCTCCCGGCGCCCCGCCATCCGCGGGCGGTTGCCGATGACCTGGACCGACACGTTCCCGATGACCCAGCCGCCGACGGCGAGCAGCCGGGCCGTCTCGGCCAGCAGGACCGCGCCAGAGGCGCCCGCGTACTCGGGCCGGTCGGTGCCGAAGACCTTCCCCAGATCCCCGAGGCACGACGCGGTGAGCAATGCGTCACAGGTCGCGTGCGCGGCGACGTCACCGTCCGAGTGCCCGGCCAGGCCCGTCTCCCCCGGCCACTCCAGGCAGGCGACCCAGCACGACCGACCTGCCGCGAACGGATGCACGTCGATGCCGATGCCGACGCGCGGCAGCACCGCGGTGGTCACCGCGTTCGAGGCCGGGGCCGGTCGGTCGGTCGGTGCCACGCCGCCGTCCGCCGGCGTGGGCATGTCCGGGCTCACCCGGGACTCCGGACATCCGAGCCACCGCGCGCATCCAGGCCGCCGCGGGAGTCGGCCCCTCCGCGGGAGTCGGCACCCGCCGGGGCGTCGCCCGAGGCGCAACGGGCCAGCAGCGCCTCGGCGAGTACGAGATCGTGCGGTTGGGTCACCTTGAACGCCTCCTGCGCGCCGGGGACGGTCATCACCGGCACCCCGAGAGCCTCCACCAGACCGGCGTCGTCCGTCACCGGAATGTCCTTCAGGGCATACGCGGCGGTGAGCACGTCACGCCGGAATCCCTGTGGGGTCTGCACGGCCCGCAGCCCGTCGCGGGGCGGGGTACGGATCACCCGTCCGTCCGGGCCGACCTCCTTGACGGTGTCCGTCAGGCCGAGCACGGGGATCACCGCCGGATGGCCGGCCAGCACCGCCGCAGCGACCGCGTCGACGAGGGAGGGCGGGGTCAGCGGCCGGGCCGCGTCGTGAACGAGGACGACGGAGATGTCGTCGTCCACCGCGCGCAGGGCCCGCCGGACCGAATCCACCCGCTCCGCGCCCCCGGCGATCACGCGTACGTCCCGCCCGAGCAGTTGCGCCACAACCTCCACCAGGGTGGGCGGTGCGGCCACCACGATCTGCGTCACCGACTCCGCGCGTCGCAGTGCTTCGATCGAACGCACCAGCATCGGCCGACCACCCAGGGCACGCAGCGCCTTCGGGGTGCCCCCGCCCAGCCGCTCACCGCGGCCGGCAGCCGGCACGATCGCCGCAACCCGCGGACCGACTGCCCGCGGCTGGAGACCTTCGCCCATCATTCAGACCTCCCGTGTGCCATCCACCACGAGAGCATGGCCTATCCGGCCGACCGGACGCGAGCCGGCCGACCGGTACGCCGATCGGGCGTGCGCAGCCGAGCGGTGCGTACGCCGCCATCGGACCGCGCCGGCCGGCGAACCCGGCCCACCGGACGGCAGAGCGTCCGGAGGGGCCGACCTCCCGACCGGAAATCATCTTTCCGGGATATCACGCCGGCCGAACGATCAGCCGACACCCGATCTATTACGACCGGGTTGACAAGGCCTTGGATCAGCCGGCGAGAACCTCGTCGAGCATCGCCTCAGCCTTGTCCTCGTTGGTGCCCTCCGCGAGCGCGAGCTCGCTGACAAGGATTTGCCGCGCCTTGCTCAACATGCGCTTCTCACCCGCGGAAAGACCGCGTTCGCGATCACGGCGCCAGAGATCGCGAACGACCTCTGCAACCTTGTTCACGTCACCGGAGGCGAGCTTTTCGAGATTTGCCTTGTAACGCCGGGACCAGTTCGTGGGCTCCTCGGTGTGGGGTGCCCGGAGCACCTCGAACACCCGTTCCAGCCCATCCTGCCCGACGACGTCGCGTACCCCGACCATACCGACGTTGTCGGCCGGCACCCGGACAGTCAGATCGCCCTGAGCGACCTTCAGCACGAGATAGAGTCTTTCCTCGCCCTTGATGACGCGAGTTTCAATCGCGTCAATCAGAGCAGCACCATGATGCGGGTAAACAACGGTCTCGCCGACTTGGAACGCCATGTGTCACGTGCCCCTTCCGCCTCTACCAGCGTAACACGCACGCATCGCCGCAGGTCAGACGCGCGCTGCAAGCGCAAGGGCCGCAACGCCAAGCTGAGGGGCTCCACGGGGTCTTCCGGCCACCGTTCGCGACGACGGGCACCGCCCGCCACGGATCCGCGCACCGACCCCACATCACCGCGCACCGACACCGAACAGCCCTACCAGGTAAAACAGGCGACAGGTCGACAGGCGTTGGCTGCGCGTTGAGCGTCAACCGCACCGCGAACGTAGCGCGGATGGACCCCGCCTGTGCGCCGGCAGAGGCCGACCGGCGCGGCGACGGCGCGCACCGGCCGGGACGGCGATCGCCCGCCCGCACGCCGTCCGCGGCGGAGCGTGACTCTGCCCACGTCATCGACCGGCTCTTCGTGGCCTGTCGGGCCGGTCAGCGCCGATTCCGGGGCCCGCGCACAGCCCCCGGCCCGCGCCGCGTACCGGCCCACGCGGGCTGACCGGGCCGTCGGCCTGGGCATGTGGCGCCGCCGGGTGACTAGTGTTAGCCCGGCACGGAGACCTCCCGTGGACGACCCTGCGCACCGGGCCGTCGGCGGCGGTCCTCCGGGCACCGGGGCAACCCCCTGCACGCCGGGTCCGACCTACCGGCACCGGGGCGCGCCGCCGGGTGGCCGTCCTCAGCGACGGCCGTCGACCAGCACCGGCGCCGCCCAACGCGCCGGTCTTGTGCAGGAGGAGCCACCGCGCTGTGAACCGCCGTCCGGGTGCCTGTTTCTCGTCAGTCAACGCCGTCGCCGATGCGACGACCGCCGCCGCGGCACCCCGCGACGACGACGCCTCGCGCTCCGCGTTCCGGCGGCGGATGACGTCGCGCCGGGTGGGCGTCGCCCTGCTGGCCTCGGTGATCGGTTCGGCCGGCCTGGCGAGCTGCGCCTCCGGCAACGACGCGCTGACGAACTTCGCGCGAACCACGACCAACAGCGTCGCGGGGTCCGTCGGCGCCATCACGCTGCGCAACGTCTACGTTGCCGGACCCGTGTCCCAGGGCGACTCGGCGCCGGTCGTGTCGGCGTTCTTCAACGCGGGCGGCGAGCCGGACACCCTGGTCTCGGTGTCGTCGCCGGAAACCGGCGGCGGCCAGCCGCCGAAGCAGGCGGACATCCCATCCGGCGGTGGCCGGATCTTCATCGCCGATGCCTCCGCGCCGACCCTGCTGGGCGTGACGCAGAACCTGCCGATCGGGTCCCAGCTCCCGATCACCTTCACCTTCGCGAAGGCCGGCAGCGTGACCCTGGACGTGCCGGTGGAGCCGGCCGCCGCGGCCTGGGGCGGCACGACCACGATTGTCGACTTCGCCGTGCAGCGCACCGGTGAGGTCGTCGAGGAGGGGCTGGCCGCCTGGCATGCCAAGGCCGAGGGGCAGTGCGCGATCGACTACGGCTTCCACATGATCATGGGTGGGGTGGGCGAGGCCGCGCTCAAGGCGATGGACTCCCTCGTCGCCCACGAGGGCGTCACCAGCTTCAAGCTTTTCATGGCCTACCCGGGGGTGTTCTTCAGCGACGACGGCCAGATCCTGCGGGCGATGCAGCGCGCCGCCGACTCCGGCGCCACGATCATGATGCACGCGGAGAACGGCCTGGCCATCGACGTCCTCGTCGCCCAGGCGCTGGCGCGCGGCGACACCGACCCGATCTATCACGGCCTGACCAGACCACCGGCGCTGGAGGGCGAGGCCACCCACCGGGCGTCCGTGCTCGCCCAGGTCGCCGGTAACCCGCCGCTGTACTTCGTGCACCTGTCCGCCTCCGAGGCCCTCGGAGTGGTCAGCGCCGCCCGGGCCGCCGGGCGCAACGTGTTCGCCGAGACCTGCCCGCAGTACCTGTACCTGAGTCTGGAGGAGCATCTGGGCGCCGTTGGCTTCGAGGGCGCCAAGTACGTCGCCTCCCCGCCGCTGCGCACGAACACCGCCCCGCACGCCGACGACCTGTGGCGTGGCCTGCGCACCGACGACCTCGCCGTCGTCTCCACGGACCACTGCCCGTTCTGCTTCGCCGAGCAGAAGGAGCTCGGCCGCGGCGACTTCTCGAAGATCCCCAACGGGATCGGGACGGTCGAGCACCGCATCGACCTGATCTACCAGGGCGTCGTCACCGGGAAGATCTCGCTGCAGCGCTGGGTCGAGACCTGCGCGACCACCCCGGCGCGGATGTTCGGCCTCTACCCGCGCAAGGGCGTCATCGCCCCCGGCTCGGACGCCGACATCGTCATCTACGACCCGAACGCGACGACGACGATCAGCGCCGCCACCCACCACATGAACATCGACCATTCGGCCTGGGAGGGCTTTGAGATCGCCGGGAAGGTCGACACGGTGCTCTCCCGCGGATCCGTCGTCGTCTCCGGCGGCCAGTTCAGCGGGCGCGCCGGTCACGGCCGCTATGTGCCTCGCGGCCTGTCCCAGTACCTGCGTTGACCTGTTCCCAGTACCTGCGTTGGCCTTGTTCCCAGTACGTGCGTTGACAAGGAAGGGGGACGCGGCGATGAGGACGATCGGCCATCTGATCGGCGGGGCCGAGGTGGTGGACGTGGCCGGCCGCTTCGCCCCGGTGTGGAACCCGGCGACGGGCGAGCAGCAGGCCCGCGTCGCGCTCGCCTCGCCCGAACAGGTGCGCGCCGCGGTCGGCGCCGCCCGCGCGGCGGCCCCGGGCTGGCGGGCGGCGCCGCTCGGCCGCCGGGCCGAGGTGATGTTCCGCTTCCGCGACCTGCTCGACGCCGGTCGCAAGGAGGTCGCCCGGCTGCTGACCGCAGAACACGGCAAGACCCTCGACGATGCGCTCGGCGAGATCGCCCGTGGCCTGGAGAACGTCGAGTTCGCCTGCGGTGCCCCGCATCTGCTGCGCGGCGGCTACTCGGAGCAGGTGTCCGCCGGTGTCGACGTCCACGAGGTGCGCCAGCCGCTCGGCGTCGTCGCCGGCATCACCCCGTTCAACTTCCCGGCGATGGTGCCGCTGTGGATGCTGGCGAACGCGCTGGTCTGCGGCAACGCGTTCGTGCTCAAGCCCAGCGAGCGCGACCCGTCCCCGGCGCTGTTCCTCGCCGAGCTGCTGGGACGCGCCGGGCTGCCGGCCGGCGTGCTCAACGTGGTGCAGGGCGACAAGGTCGCCGTCGACGCCCTGCTCGACCATCCCGACGTCGCCGCGGTGAGCTTCGTCGGCTCCACCCCGATCGCCCGTTACGTCTACGAACGCGCCACCGCGGCCGGCAAACGGGTGCAGGCCCTCGGCGGGGCGAAGAATCACCTGGTGGTCCTGCCCGACGCGGAGATCGCCGCCGCGGCGGACGCCGCGGTCTCCGCCGCCTACGGCTCGGCCGGCGAGCGCTGCATGGCGGTGTCGGTGGTCGTCGCGGTCGGCGAGGTCGCGGATCCGCTGGTCGAGGCGATCGCCACGCGGGTCCGCGGCATCCGGGTGGGGCCCGGGTACGATGACGCCAGCGAGATGGGGCCGCTGATCACCGCGGCGCACCGGGGCCGGGTCGCCGGCTACCTCGACCTCGCCACCGCGCAGGGGGCGAGCGTAGTCGTCGACGGCCGCGCCGATCCCGCCACCAGCGGTCCCGGCTTCTTTCTCGGCCCGAGCCTCGTCGACCACGTGCGGCCCACCAGCGCCGTCTACACCGACGAGATCTTCGGCCCGGTGCTCGCCGTCGTGCGGGTCGCCACCTACGACGAGGCGCTGCGGCTGATCGAGGACAACCCGTACGGCAACGGTGCGGCGATCTTCACCCGCGACGGCGGGGCCGCCCGGCGGTTCACCACCGAGGTGCAGGCGGGGATGGTCGGCGTCAACGTGCCGATCCCCGTGCCGGTCGCCTACTACAGCTTTGGCGGCTGGAAGGGTTCGCTGTTCGGCGACCTGCACATGTACGGCCCGGACGGGATCCGCTTCTATACCCGGACCAAGGTCGTCACGTCCCGCTGGCCCGACCCGGCGACGAGCTCGGTCGACCTCGGCTTCCCCCGGACGCGGTGACGCGGTGGACATCGGAGTGGTGCTGCAGACGAACCCGCCCGCCGCCCGGGTGATCGACCTCGCCCGGCAGGCGGAGAACCTGGGCTTCAGCCACGTGTGGACCTTCGACTCCCACCTGCTGTGGGAGGAGCCGTTCGTCATCTACAGCCAGATCCTCGCCGCGACCCGCAAGGTGCTGGTCGGACCGATGGTGACCAACCCGGCGACCCGCGACTGGACGGTCACGGCTTCGCTGTTCGCCACCCTCAACGAGATGTTCGGCAACCGGACGATCTGTGGGATCGGCCGGGGCGACTCGGCCGTGCGGGTACTCAACGGCAAGCCCACGTCCCTGGCCACCCTGCGGGAGTGCATCGAGGTCGTGCGCGAGCTCGCGAACGGGCGCAGCGCGCAGGTCGGCGGCAGCGCCGTGCGCTTCCCGTGGGGCACGGCGAGCCGACTCGACATCTGGGTCGCCGCCTACGGGCCGAAGGCGCTGGCACTGGCCGGGGAGATCGGCGACGGGTTCATCCTCCAGCTCGCCGACCCGGACATCGCCGCCTGGACCATCCGGGCGGTGCGCCGCGCGGCCGAGCGGGCCGGCCGGGACCCGGCGGCGGTGAAGTTCTGCGTGGCCGCCCCCGCCTACGTGGGCGGAGTCGACCCGCTGTCGCTGGCCCACCAGCGCGACCAGTGTCGCTGGTTCGGCGGGATGGTCGGTAACCACGTCGCCGACCTCGTCGCCCGCTACGGCGCGGACGGCCCCGTGCCCACCGCGCTGACCAGCTACATCGCCGGCCGCACGGGCTACGACTACAACGAGCACGGCCGGGCCGGCAACGCCCACACCACGTTCGTCCCCGACGAGATCGTCGACCGGTTCTGCCTGCTCGGCCCGCCCGAGGCGCACGTCGAGCGGCTGACGCAGCTCGCCGAGCTCGGCGTCGACCAGTTCGCCGTCTACCTGCAACACGACGCCAAGTTCGCGACCCTCGAGGCCTACGGCGAGACGGTGATTCCCGCCGTCGCCGGCACGGTCCGCGCCACCACCGCCGGCACGCAGCCCCCCGTCGCGCCCGCCCCGGCGACCTCGGCGCCGTCGGCGACGAGGAGAGGACCCTGACCCCATGACGACCACTTCCGCCACCTCCGCCACCGCCACCGCCGGCGTCGCCGGCCGCAGCGAGGCGTACCTCGACGATCGTCGGCACGTGTTCCACTCCTGGTCGGCCCAGGCGGCCCTCGACCCAGTGGTGGTCGCCGGCGCCGAGGGGAGCTGGTTCTGGGACGAGTCCGGCCGGCGCTACCTGGACTTCTCCTCGCAACTCGTCAACGCCAACATCGGTCATCAGCATCCGGCGGTGGTCGAGGCGATCGCGGCCCAGGCCCGCGCGCTGACGACCGTCGCGCCGTTCCACGCCCACGAGGTGCGTTCCCGCGCCGCGCGGCTCATCGCCGAGCGCGCGCCGGGCGACCTCGACCGCGTCTTCTTCACCAACGGCGGGGCCGAGGCCACCGAGAACGCGGTGCGCATCGCCCGGCTCGCCACCGGCCGCCACAAGATTCTCGCCGCCTACCGCTCGTACCACGGCGCGACCGGCGGCTCGATCACCCTGACCGGGGAGCCGCGGCGCTGGCCCAGCGAGCCGGGGATCCCCGGCGTTGTGCACTTCTTCGGGCCCTACCTGTACCGCTCGCCGTTCCACGCTGTCGATGCCGAGCAGGAGTCCCGCCGCGGGCTCGCCCATCTCGCGGAGGTGATCGCGCTGGAGGGTCCGGCGGCGATCGCGGCGATCATCGTCGAGCCGGTCGTCGGCACCAACGGGATCCTGGTACCGCCGCCGGGGTACCTCGCCGGGGTGCGTGAGCTGTGCGACACCCACGGCATCGTCTTCATCGCCGACGAGGTGATGTCCGGCTTCGGCCGGTGCGGCGAGTGGTTCGCCGTCGACCACTGGGGGGTCGTCCCGGATCTGATCTGCTTCGCCAAGGGCGTGAACTCCGGGTATGTCCCGCTCGGTGGGGTGATCCTCGCCCCGCATCTCGCCGACGCCTTCGCCGAGCGCCCCTACCCGGGTGGGCTGACCTACTCCGGGCACCTGCTGGGCTGCGCCGCTGCGGTCGCCTCGATCGAGGCGTTCGAGGAGGAGGGGATCCTCGGCCACGCGCGGATGCTCGGCACCGAGGTGATCGGGCCGGAGCTGGCGAAGCTGGCGGCCGACCATCCGTCGGTCGGCGAGGTCCGCGGGCTCGGCGTGTTCTGGGCGGTGGAGCTGGTCCGCGACGGCGCCACCCGTGAGCCGCTCGTGCCGTTCAACGCCGCCGGCCCGGCCGCGGCCCCGATGGGTGCGGTCGCCGCGGCCTGCCGCGAGCGCGGCCTGTGGCCGTTCACCCACTTCAACCGGGTGCACGTGGTCCCGCCGTGCACCATCTCCGAGGCGGATGCGCGGACCGGTCTCGCGATCCTCGACGAGGCGCTGACGGTCGCCGACGGCTTCACCACGGGCTGACCGCCTCCCCTCGCTCCCGCACGCGCCGCACCCCCCGCACGCGCCGAAGCCCCGGCAGACACGTGCCTGTCGGGGCTTCGGTTCATCGGTCCGCGTGAGGACATCGGTCCGCGTGAGGACGTCTGTCCGCGTGGGGGACGCCCGCTGCCTGGGGCGTCCCCGGCGGGTCGTTCAGCGGGTGGGTTCCCCCGCGCGGGGGCTGTCCTCCTCCCGCGACGGCTGGCCGGGGACCGGGCGGACATGACCGCCGGTGCCGACCGGCTGGCCGGCCGTGGACAGCGCGTCCGCGGGCAGCGGGACGCGCTGGAGCTCCTCGATGTCGTCGGCGGACTCGACCGAGATCCGCGGGAGGATCCGGTCGAGCCAGGCAGGCACCCACCAGTTCGCCTTGCCGAAGATGTGCATGAGCGAGGGCACGAGGACGGTCCGGATGATGAACGCGTCGATCACGATTGCGCTCGCGAGCCCGAGGCCCATCAGCTTGATCACGCGTTCGTCACCGAGGATGAACGAGGCGAACACCAGGGTCATGATGGCGCCGGCGGCGGAGATGACCCGGCCGGTCTCGGCCTGGCCGAGCGAGACGGCCAGCCGGTTGTCCCGCCGGGCGGTCCACTCCTCGTGCATCCGGCTGACCAGGAACACCTCGTAGTCCATGGACAGGCCGAACAGGATCGCGAACAGGATGACCGGGATGAACGCCTCGACCGGGCCGCCACTGATGCTGAACAGTGACTCCCCCCAGCCCCACTGGAACACCGCGACGACGACGCCGAAGGCCGCGCCGACGGCGAGCAGGTTCATCACGGACGCGGTCAGTGGCACCAGCAGGCTTCGGAAGACCGCCACCAGCAGCAGGAAGGCGAGCACGACCACGATGCCGATGAACAGCGGCAGCTTGCTCGACAGGGTGCTGGAGAAGTCCTCGAAGATGGCCGTGATGCCGCCGACGTAGATCCCGGTACCCGACTGGTTGGCCTGCGGGACGACGTCGTCGCGCAGCTTGTTCAGCAGCTTCGAGGTGGCCTCGTCCTGGGGGCTGGTCGTCGGATACAGGGAGACGATCGACGCCTGGCCGTTCGGGCTCGGCCGCGGTTCCGACACCGACGCGACGCCCGGGGTGGCGCGGGCCGCCTTCACCACGGCGTTCAGGTTGGCGGTGTCCTGCGGCGACTTGATCTCCGCGACGATTGTGAACGGGCCGTTGAAGCCGGGGCCGAAGCCGTCGGCGAGCAGGTCGTACCCGCGCTTGGTGGTCTTGGCCGAGTCGCCGTTGCCGAGGTCGGACGAGCCGAGTCGCAGCGAGAAGAACGGGATCGCGATGACGAGGATCACCACCCCGCTGATGACGGCGAACCGTCGGGGCCGGCGCTCGATGCCCTTGGCCCAGCGCCACCAGAAGCCCGCGACGTTCTCGTGCTCCGGGCCGGTGTCGGCGAGCTTGCGCCGATCGCGCTTGCTGAGCACCCGCATGCCGTAGAAGCCCAGCAGGGCGGGCAGCAGCGTGACGGCCGCCGCCATGGTCATCGCCACGGCCACGGCCGCCGAGATCGCCACGCCGTACAGGAAGCTCACCCCGAGGGCGAACATGCCGAGCAGCGCGATGCAGACCGTGATGCCGGCGAACAGCACGGCGCGCCCCGAGGTGTTCACCGCGGTGACCGCGGCCTGCTCGGGCGACTTGCCGGCCCGCAGGCCGATGCGGTGCCGGTTGACGATGAACAGCGCGTAGTCGATCCCGACGCCGAGGCCGATCAGGGTCGCCAGGACCGGGCTGAACTCGGCGATGGTGAGCACGTGCGAGAGCAGGATGATCAGCAGGCTGCCGACGCCGAGCGCGACGATGGCGGTGATCAGCGGCAGGGTCACGGCCAGCAGCGAGCCGAAGGCGAGGAACAGGATGATCGCCGCGGCGACGATGCCGATGAGCTCGCTGTAGCTCTGCTTCGCCTGCTCGATGATCGACACGACCTGGCCGGTGGCCTCGACCTGCAGCGTGTTCGAGCCGTAGCCGCGAGCGGTGTCGACGAGCTGCTGGATGTCGTCCTTGGACAGGTCGATGCCCTGCAGGTCGAAGTCGACCGTGGCGAAGGCGGTCAGTCCGTCCTTGCTGATCTGCGCGGCCCCGCGCGGGCCGTAGGGGCTGCCGACGTCCGTGACGTGCGGGACCTTGGCCAGCTTGGTGAGCATCTCCGTCGCCGGCGTGCGCAGGGCCGGGTCGGTGATGGCGGTGCCGTTCTTGCTGTGCAGCACGATGGTGGCGCTGTCTCCCGAAGCCGCCGGAAAGTCACGCTGCAGCAGGTCGATCGCTTTTTGTGAGTCGGTGCCGGGCAGGGAGAAGGCGTCCTTGTAGTCGCTTCCGGCTGCCTGGCTGATCCCCCCCAGGCCGACAATCGCGACGATCCATAGGAGCAGTACGAGCCGGCGGTGCCTGAAGCACCAACGGGCGAGCGATGCCACGGTTTCCCCTCGAACGTTGATGATCGGTCGGTGTCGCCACCTGCGACGTCTTGATCTGCAGCAGTGGTGCCCCGCTACCTGGAAACTTACCGGTCGTTTAGTAGGTAAGGTTGAGGGTAACATTCGGCGCGGACTCGATCGGAGGGGTGTAGGGCTGCCATGGCCGAGCCAACATCACCCGGGTCGGCGTGCGACACCAGGTCGCGCATCCTCGCCGCCGCGATCAGCCTCTTTGCAGAGCAAGGGTATGCCGGCACGTCTGTGAGGGATATCTCCGAGCGGCTCGGCGTGACGAAGGCAGCACTCTATTATCACTTCTCGTCGAAGGAGACGATCCTCGACGCGCTGTTGGAGCCGTTCGTCTCCGAGCTGGGCCGGCTGGTCGAGCTGGTCCGACAGTCCCCGCCGCCGAGCGCACTGCTCCTGGTGGAGCGGCTGGTCGACGTCATGGCCGGTCCCGGCGGCGTGCTGCTCGCCTTCGTCAACGATCCCTCGGTGATCCACCGTAAGATCGGCAAGAGTGACATGGTCTCCCTGCAGCAGGCCCTGGTCCGGGCGCTCGCCGGCCCGGAACCGTCGGACCTCCGGCTGTTGCGGGCGCACTGCGCGCTCGGCGCGTTGCGCTCGGGGATTCTCGGGATGGCGTTCGAGCGCGGCCAGGCCCAGCTCCAGGCCGAGGAGGCTCAGCTCCAGGCCGAGGGTGCCCAGGCTCAGGGTGCCCAGGCCGAGGATGAGGCCGGGGCCGAAGTGATCCTCGGTGAGGCGCCGGCCGTGTTCGGTGGGTCCGGCCTACCCGGTGTGCCCGGCCATGGGGAGCAACTCTGCACGGCGGCGCTGCGTACCGCTGTCGCTCGGCTGCCGCAGGGGATGCCTCCGCTGGTCTCCGCCGCCGAGCGGCGCGAGATCGTGGCCGCCACGTTCGCCGCGCTTGGCGCCGAGGATCCGGCGCTCCGGTCGCCGGGATCGGCTTGCCGCTCGGCCACGGGCGAGGGCGCCCGGCTCGCCGCGGCCACCGGATCGTGCGTGGAATCCGCAACACCCGCGGCACTGCCCGCGCCATCGGTTTCTTCCTCGGCGGCGCTTCCCTCGGGCGTGACGGCGGGATCACCGGGATCGGTGGGCCAAATCCGCCCGGGTATCCACCCGGGGTAGTCCATCCGTTGGATGCGTGGGCAGATTGAACCGCATTTGCTCGGGTGATCGATTGTTTCGGCCGAGTGTCCGATTGGGGTAGTCGGCACCCCCGGCGACCACCGAACGTGCCAACGTCGTCGTGGTCGCGACCACTGTCGGACCTCTCGCGATGCATCTTCGGGACCAATGTGTCGGAGGTCACCGCTGCGGGTGATATCCACGCCCGGTGGCCCGTCCATTAGGTTCGGAGAAATGCTGCTTTCGATCACGTTTGTCGGAGGCGGTAGGGTGGTCGTCGTGTGGAGGATGGATCAGTGCTCGGACGATGCCCCACCAGCCTGTCCGGCCTACGTCACAGCTCGGCTCGATCCGGCGCGGGAACGATCCACCGATGAACCTGCGCACCGATCGGGTGGCTCCGGTGGCGACCGGATCGGACTGACGGCAGGGTACTGACACCAGAGGTGGCAGATCCGTGCTCGTCAGTTGTGAGGTCGTGGTGACAGTGGCGGGTCGTCGCCGGGTAAATCCGGCGTAGGCAATGCGGTGGGAAATCACCCCAATACCCGGCCGGCCGGGTGAAGTAGTTCACGCGTCCCAGGAGAAGATCCCGAATCCGTCGCACGACCGTCAAATCGGGCCGCACCCGCGGTCGTGATAGCGGGGCAGCCCCGATAGCGGGGGCGGTCACGACAGAGGGAGTGTGATAGGGAGTCCGGAGCCGCGCAGGTGATCCGCCCGCCCGATGTCGCCCATCTGACCATGGACGATCCGGCGGCGGGGCGGTGAAATGGTGGGAGTCGTGGACCCGGTGGCGCTCACGCGCCCGGGGTCCTGGAGCCCGACGCTTGGGAAGCAGTAGCTGTCCGGATCGGCATGGCCATCGAGTGTGGTCGATGCGGTGGTCCGACGGCAGAGCTCGTGCCATCGGACCATGCCGATCATGCTCGGTCGGGCCACCTCGCGACGCGGGGCGAGATGAGTGGGGAAAGTAGTTAGGTGACGTGCAACCAGTGCCCGCGGGGGAGAGCTGCGTGAAAGGAACGACCGGAAGTGGTGTGTCATGAGCACACGGTCCCGGCCTGCTTTCCGTGAGGGAGGGTTGACCGTCCTCACCAACCGGACCGCGCGAACGGGTACAACCCCCGCCACCTGGCCACCTCGAACGGCCGTCGTGACCGGCGCCTCCAGTGGCATCGGCCGGGAAACCGCCCTGCTGCTGGCCGCCGGTGGCTGCCGCTCGCTGCTGGTCGGCCGCAACGGCGTGGCATTGGACGAGGTCGCCGCCGCCACGGAGGGGCACCGCATCTCCGTCGACCTGTCGGTCGCCGGCTCGGAGGTGGCGGTCGCCTCCCGGGCCAGTGAACTGCTCGGCGATGTGGACCTGCTGGTGTGCTCCGCCGGGCTCGGCGCCGCGGGCCCGTACGACATGATGTCGCCGGAGGCGATCGCGGAACTCATCGCGGTCAACGTCCTGTCGCCGATGGCGCTGGTTCGGGCCATGCTGCCGGCCATGCTGGATCGTGGGCAGGGGCGGATCCTGATCGTCGGCAGCATCGCCGGTGCGCTCGGCGTGCGCGGCGAGGTGGCCTACTCTGCGACGAAGGCGGCGATGGTCGGCTTCGCCGACGCGTTGCGGGCCGAAGTCGCCGGACGCGGCATCACGGTGACCTTGTGTTTACCTGGCGTCGTCGACACCCCGTTCTTCCACCGCCGCGGCGCACCATATGTGCGGCGATGGCCGCGGCCGATCCCGGCCGCGCTGGTCGCCGAGCGCATGCTGGCGGGAGCGGGACGGGGCAGCGCGGAGGTCTGGGTGCCTGGTTGGCTACTCGGAGCGGTACGGGTCCATGGCGCGGTGCCGTCGCTGTACCGCAAGCTGGCGGGTGTCTTCGGATGATCCGGCGCTGGGAGCGTCCTGCCGGCTGGCCTGTGTCGCCGCCAATTGGGGGTGAGTGACACCGACCACAGCCCCGGCGGCCTTCGGGCCGTCGGTGGCAGACGCGCCGGGGTGGGGCCGGGGGTGCACGGCGCCGTCGGCCCCACGCCCCCCGCAACCCGGGTGGCGGCACGGCGCGCCTGCCAGGACCGGTCGCACAAGCCGGTCCGCCTGGACCTGCCGAGCAGGTCCGCGTGAGACGCGCCCATGACCATCCGGTGCGATCGGGCGCCCTGGTCCCGTCGGCGGACCGGGTCGTCGCCAGCGCAGAACCCGCCGAACCTCGGCGCCGTCCACGTTCCCGGCGCCGGCCGGGTTCCGGCGCCGGCCGGGGCATCCGCGGGGACCCCAGCCCGGCACGCCGCGCCCGGAGTGCAGACCGTCATCGAAGGAGAGGCGTATGACCGCCATCGACGCCCCAACCGGCCCACCACGCACGCCTGCGCCGTCGGGCGCGACGGGCCTGTCCACTCCCCCCGAACACCTGCTGCGCGCTGCGCCGGCGGAGAATTTCCCGGTCTCGCCGATCGTCCTGCCCGCGGCCGTGCGCGCCCACTTCAACGCGGTGTACGCCTTCAGCCGGTTCGTCGACAACATCGGCGACGAGGCCGCGGGCGATCGGCTCGCCCTGCTCGACCGCCTCTCCGAGGATCTGTCGGTGATCTGGGCCGGCGGTGAGCCGGAGCTGCCCGTCCTGCGCCTGGTCGCGCGCACGGTGCACGCCTGCGACCTGCCCGCCGAGCCCTTCGAGCGGCTCGTCGAGGCCAACCGCCAGGACCAGCGGGTCACCCGTTACGAGACGTTCGACGACCTGGTCCGCTACTGCACCCTGTCGGCCGATCCGGTCGGCCGGATGGTGCTCGGCGTGTACGGACTGGCGACCCCCGACCGGGTCGTGCTCTCCGACCGCGTGTGCACCGCGCTGCAGCTGGCCGAGCACTGGCAGGACGTCGCCGAGGATCTCGCCGCCGGGCGCATCTACCTGCCGCAGGAGGATCTCGACACCTTCGGGGTGACCGAGGACGACCTGCGGGCGCGGGTGGCGAGCCCCGCGGTGCGTCACCTGATGGCCTTCGAGGTCAGCCGGGCCCGCACCGTCATGGACCAGGGTGCTCCGCTGATCGCGACGGTGTCGGGTCGGCTGAAGCTGGCGTTGGCCGGCTTCGTCGGCGGTGGCCGCGCGGCGTTCGACGCGATCCGTCGCGCCGATTACGACGTGCTCGGCGGCCCGCCGAAGGCCCCCAAGCCACGGATGGCCCGCTTCGCCCTGGTGGCGCTGGCCCAGTCGGCGGCCCCGGGAGCGCCGGCTGCGGCCCGCACCGCTGCGGCGGTCGCGACCGCGACCAGCGCGACCGGCGTCGCGGCCCGGCGAGCCTCGGAGGAGGACCGATGACCAGCCCGGTGCCGAACCCGGTGAGCCGACCGACCGTCGCCGAGGCGTACGCCGCCTGCGAGGCGTTGACGAAGGAGGCGGCGCGCAACTTCTCCTACGGCATCCGCCTGCTGCCCCCGGAGAAACGGGGCGCACTCAGCGCCGTCTACGCGCTGGCCCGCCACCTGGACGACATCGGTGACGGGGACCTGCCGCCCGAGGAGAAGCTCGCCGGGCTGGCCCAGGTCCGAGCGGAGGTCAACAACCTGGGCGCGGGCAGCTCCGACCCGATGTACGTCGCCCTCGACGACGCCGCCCGGCGCTTCCCGATCCCGCTGGAGGCGTTCATCGAACTCGCCGACGGCGTCGAGAGTGACGTGCACGGCACCACCTACGACACGTTCGACGACATGGTCGGCTACTGCCGGCTCGTCGCCGGCACGATCGGCCGGCTCTCGCTGGGCATCTTCGGCACCGAGCAGGCGGCTTCCGACCGCTCCGCCCCGGCCATCGCCGACGCCCTCGGCGTGGCGCTGCAGCAGACGAACATCCTGCGCGATGTCCGCGAGGACCTGCTCGGCGGGCGTATCTACCTGCCGGCGCAGGAGCTCAAGGCCGCCGGGATCGAGCTTGTCGTGGATGCCAGCGGCCGCCTCGGCGGCCCACCCACGGCGCTGCTGGGCTACCTACGGTCCTCGGCGCAGCGCGCCGAGGACTGGTACGAGCGGGGAATGGTCCTGCTCGACCTGTTGGACCGGCGAAGCGCTGCCTGTTGTGGCGCTATGGCCGGCATCTACCTGCGGCTCAACCGGCGGATCAAGAACGATCCGGCCGCCGTGCTGGACCGCCGACTTGCGCTGCCGGGCTGGCAGAAGGCGGTTGTCGCCGCTCGCAGCCTCGCCGGGCGGCCGGAGACGAGCGCCGCATGACTGCTGGAACGAGTGACGTGGCCGCCGGGGCCGAAGCGGCCGGTGCGGCGGCGAGCCGGGATGACTCCCCACCGCACCTGGTTGTCGTCGGCGGCGGCCTCGCCGGGATGGCCGCGGCCCTGCTCGCCGTGGACAGCGGCGCGCGGGTGACGCTGTTGGAGGCCCGGCCGCGCCTGGGCGGCCAGACGACCTCGTTCCGGCGCAACGACCTGTGGATCGACACCGGTCAGCACGTGTTCATGCGCTGCTGCACCGCCTACCGCGGGCTGCTGGCGCGTCTCGGGGTGGAGCACCTGACCACGCTGCAGCCCCGCCTCGACGTCCCGGTACTGCTCGGTGACTCGCTCACCCGGACCCGGCTGCGGCGCACCAGCGTCCGCCTGCCCGCGCCGTTGCACCTCGCCCCGGCACTGCTGGGTTACCGGGCGCTGCCGTTCGCCGAGCGGCTGCGCGCCGGGCTCGCGGCCTTCCAGCTCGGCCGCCTCGACCAGCGCTCCGCGGCGGTGGACGAGCGGTCGTTCGGCGCCTGGCTGACCAGCCACGGCCAGGGCCCGGCGGCGACGAAGGCGCTGTGGGAGCTGCTCACCGTGGCCACGCTGAACGCGCCGGCCGCCGAGGCCTCGCTGGGCCTGGCGGCGAAGGTCGTGCGCACGGGCCTGCTGGACGGCGCCGACGCCGGCGACCTCGGCTGGGCGGAGGTCCCGCTGGCCCGGCTGCACGGCGACGCGGCGATGGCCGCCCTGGCCGCGGCCGGCGCCGACGTGCATCTCGGGGCCAAGGTCCGTTCCATCACCGCCGCGGGCGGCGGCTGGGAGCTGGCCGTCACCGCGGGTGGCACCAACCGCGGTGAGACGGTACCCGGCACCGACGCCGCGGGCAGGCTGCGCGCCGACGCCGTGGTCCTCGCGGTGCCGCCGCCGGCAGCGGCGGACCTGCTGCCGGCCGGCGCCGGCCCGCAGCCCGCGCGGCTGCGCGAGCTCGGCGACTCGCCGATCATCAACGTGCACATGATCTATCCACGGCAGGTGATCGAGGGGCCGTTCCTGGCCGTCGTCGATTCACCGATTCAGTGGATCTTCGATCGCACCATCTCGTCCGGCCTCGCCGCCTCCGGCCCGCCCGGTGCCCAGTACCTGGCGCTGTCCCAGTCGGCGGCCGAGCCGTGGATCGACCGGTCGGCGAACGAGCTACGCACCCTGTTCGTCGACGAGATGGCCCGGCTGTTCCCGGCCGCCCGCGCGGCCGCGCCGCTCGAGGTCTTCGTGACCCGGGAGCGCACAGCCACCTTCCGGCAGGCTCCCGGTTCGCTCGCATTGCGCCCGGGTACGTCGACCGGACTGCCCGGCTTTGCCTTGGCCGGCACGTGGACCGACACCGGTTGGCCGGCGACCATGGAATCCGCTGTGCGTAGCGGACTCGCTGCAACCCGTGAGAGCCTGGCCGGTATGGGGGTCGTCGTCAACGGGCTGGCCGGGTCCGCCGAGGGAGCTCGAAAGGCTGCCGGGCGATCACCGGCACCGGCTCGGGCCCTTCCGCGGCAGAGCGCCGAGGAGGCGCTGAGCACGCATACCACCCACTCATCAACCACCTCGCTTTTGCTGGATCAAGCGGTTGCACCGAATGCATCGGATTCGTCGGATTCTCCGGATCCACGGGGGGAGAACACGGTGACCGCCGCAACCAAGGCGGTCACCGGGCCGGTGCCCACCGGCCAGCCAGGGCACTCATCCACAGGGGGATTCCCGGTATGACCATGACGGTTCCGGATGCGATCGAGCGGGGGCGGGCCCTCACCGTGCCGGCGCTGCGCGCCGTGGTGGACCGCCTGCACCCGCGCCTTCGCCACGTCGTCGCCTACCACCGCGGCTGGGTGGACGCCGCCGGCGAACCGCTACCCGGTGGCGGCGGCAAGCTCGTCCGCCCGGCGTTGGCGCTGCTGTCCGCCGAGGCAGCCGGTGCGTCGGCGGAGGTCGGCCTGCCGGCCGCGGTCGCCGTCGAGCTCGTGCACGACTTCTCGCTGCTGCACGACGACCTGATGGACGGCGACACCGAACGCCGCCACCGGCCCACGGCCTGGACGGTCTTCGGCGCCGACGGCGCGATCCTGGCGGGTGACGCCCTGCTGGGTCTCGCCACCCAGGTCCTGCTGGAGGTCGAGGGGGAGGCCGCCCGACGCGCGGCGCTGATCCTCGGCGCCGGCGTGCAGGACCTGGTCCGCGGCCAGGCCGAGGACCTGATGTTCGAGAGCCGCTCCGACGTCACCGTGGCCGACACGCTGCGGATGGAGGACGGCAAGACCGGCGCGCTGCTGGCCTGCTCGGCGTCGCTTGGCGCCGTGCTTGCCGGCGCCGGGGACGAGATGGTCGATGCGCTCGCCGAGTACGGCTCTCGGCTCGGCACGGCCTTCCAGCTCATCGACGACCTGCTCGGTATCTGGGGCGACCCGTCGGTCACCGGCAAGCCGGTGCTGTCGGACCTGCGTTCCCGCAAGAAGTCCGTGCCGGTGGTGGTCGCGCTGGAGGCCGGCGGCAGAGCCGCCGACGAACTACGCGCCTTCCTCGTCGGCACCGGGGAGTCGAGCGAAGCCGAACTCGCCCACATCGCCGAACTGATCGAACAGGCGGGCGGGCGGGACTGGACCACCGCCGAGGCCGACCGGCAGCTCAAGGCCTGCGAGAACGTGCTGCGCTCACTGTCGATGCCGGCCACGGTCGAGGCGGAGCTGCTCGCCCTCGCCCGCTTCGTGACCGAGCGCGATCGCTGAGGAGGCCGCAGGTGAGCGCAGGCGCCCATACCGCCTGGTCCACCCGCCGCCCCGTTCCAGACCGGGGTGATGCCGGGAGGCCGGGCGGCGCCCCGCCACGGCTCGACCGGCGGGCGGACCCACCGGGCCGCACTGCCGGGCGAACCGGCGATCAGCCTGATGATCGTCAGCTTGACCATCGTACGTACGACGAGGGGAGTCGTCGATGAGCCTGACCTCGGACCCGTCCCCGGCTGCTCCGACTGCCGAGAAGAGCCCGAAGCGGCCCACCATCCCGGTGCCCGCCACGGCCGACGCCTACGGGATCTCCCGGTCCTCACCGCCGCTGCCCGGCGGTGCCGGCAGGCCGCAGGCGGCCGCGCCGATCAGCGCGGACGTCGCCGCGGCGCGCGCGCGGGATCATCTCCTCGCGCTGCAGTCGGATGAAGGGTGGTGGAAGGGCGACCTCGAGACGAACGTCACGATGGATGCCGAGGATCTGTTCATGAAGCAGTTCCTCGGCATCCGCGGAGACGACGAAACCGAGCAGACCGCCCGCTGGATCCGTTCCCAGCAGCTCTCCGGCGGCGGCTGGCCCACTTTCTACGGCGGCCCGGCCGACCTGTCCACCACCATCGAGGCGTACATCGCACTGCGCCTCGCCGGCGACGCGGTCGACGCCCCGCACATGGCCCTGGCCGCGGAGCTCGTGCGGACCCAGGGCGGGGTGGCCGCCTCCCGGGTGTTCACCCGGATCTGGCTGGCGGCGCTCGGCCAGTGGTCGTGGGACGACGTGCCGGTCATCCCGCCGGAGCTGATCTTCCTACCGTCCTGGGTGCCGCTGAACGTCTACGACTTCGCCTGCTGGGCACGCCAGACGATCGTCGCGCTGACGATCGTCGGCTCGCTGCGGCCGACGCGGGACCTCGGCTTCGACATCGACGAGCTCAAGGTGCCCGCGGCCGTGCGCAAGCCGGCCCCGCTGCGCAGCTGGGAGGGCGCCTTCGAGCGGCTCGACAAGCTGCTGCACCGCTACGAGCGACGGCCGATCAAGCTGCTGCGCACGCTGGCGCTGCGCCGCGCCACCGAATGGGTCGTCGCCCGGCAGGAGGCCGACGGGTGCTGGGGCGGTATCCAGCCGCCCTGGGTCTACTCCGTCATGGCGCTGCACCTGATGGGGTACCCGCTGAACCACCCGGTGATCGCCACCGCCTTCCGCGGGATGGAGCGGTACGTGATCCGCCGGGACACCCCGGCGGGCCCGACCCGCCAGATCGAGGCCTGCCAGTCGCCGGTCTGGGACACCGCGCTCGCGGTCGTCGCGCTGGCCGACGCCGGTGTCCCCGGCGACCACCCGGCGATGGTCAAGGCCGGCCGGTGGCTGGTCGACGAGGAGGTCCGGGTCGCCGGTGACTGGGCGGTACGCCGCCCCGAGCTCGCCCCCGGCGGCTGGGCGTTCGAGTTCGACAACGACTTCTACCCGGACGTCGACGACACCGCCGAGGTGGTGCTGGCACTGCGGCGGCTGCTCGGTGCGGGGCACGTCATCCCGCCGTCGGCCCGTCAGAGCCGCGCTGGCGCCCCCGCGGTGAACACCGTCGAGGACGCGGACCCGCGGCTGGCCGCGGCGATGCGCGCGGCGGCGGCCCGCGGGGTCGACTGGAGTGTCGGAATGCGCTCGTCGAACGGCGCCTGGGGCGCCTTCGACGCCGACAACGTCCGGACGCTCACCACGAAGATCCCGTTCTGCGACTTCGGCGAGGTGGTCGACCCGCCGTCGGCGGACGTCACCGCGCACATCGTGGAGATGCTGGCCGACCTCGGCCGCTCCGACCACCCGATCACCCAGCGGGCGGTGCAGTGGCTGCTGGACGACCAGGAGCCGGGCGGGTCCTGGTTCGGCCGGTGGGGCGTCAACCACCTCTACGGCACCGGGGCGGTCGTGCCGGCGCTGATCGGCGCCGGGGTGCCCACCGACCACCCGGCGATCACCGCCGCGGTGCGGTGGCTGCTCGAGCACCAGTCGCCCGAGGGTGGCTGGGGCGAGGACCTGCGCTCCTACACCGACCCCGCCTGGATCGGCCGGGGCGAGCTCACCGCGTCACAGACGGCGTGGGCGCTGCTCGCGCTGCTGGCGGTGGACCCGCACAGCCTGGCCGTGAAGCGCGGGGTGCGCTGGTTGTGCCAGACCCAGCGGCCGGACGGCACCTGGGACGAGCCCTACTTCACCGGCACTGGTTTCCCCGGCGACTTCTCCCTGAACTACCACCTGTACCGGCTGGTCTTCCCGCTGACCGCGCTCGGCCGGTACGTGAGTCTCACCGGGGTGGCCACACCATGAGCACCTCCGCATCCCCGGGCGGCGACGGGAACGCTCCCGACGCTGTCGTGACCCCCGCCGACCGCACGGCCCCGGCGGCCGCGGCGGGGGGACCCGCCGTGATCCCCGCCCAGGACCCGGCGTCGCCGTCGGTTCCCTCGTCTGCCGCGGCGCGCCGGCCGGGCGCGTCGGTGGCCGCGGCCGCGGGCACCGCCCCGGCGGCGCTGTCCCTCGCCGCCCCGGGGGCCCTCGCCGGCTCGGCGGGCGTCGGCGGCTCGGCGGGCGTCGCCGGCGGCGCAGCGGGCGTCGCGACCGCGACGATGGCGCCGGTCGTCGGCCTGGCCGCGGTGGGTTCGCCCGCCGCGGCGCCGGCCGGCGGGGTGCAGGCTCCGCCGCGGCCCGCCGAGCCGGCCGCGGCGGTGGTCAGCCCGCGGCGCCGTGCCCGGCTCGTGGTCGCGACGGCGCTGCGCTTCGAGGCCATGGCGGCCGGTCGTTCCGGCCTGCCCTCGAACACGGTCATGGTGCGCACCGGGATGGGCCCCGACAAGGCCGCCCGGGCCGCCCGGGTGGTTCGACAGGCGCGCCCCGACGCCGTCGCGATCGTGGGCCTGTCCGGCGGCCTCGCCCCCGGGATCAAGCCCGGGGACATCGTCGTCGCCAGCGAGGTCCGAGCCGCCGACGGGTCCGTCGCGGCCCGCTGTGCCTCCGCCCCGCTGCTGGCCGGTGACCTGCGCCGGCTCGGCCTGACCGTGCATGTCGGCCCGATCGTCACCGTGGCCAAGGTCGCCACCGGCGACGAGCGCACCCGGCTCGCCGCCACCGGCGCCATCGCGGTGGACATGGAGAGCGCCTCGATCGCCGCGGGGGTCGGGGACGTCCCCTTCGCCGCGGTCCGGGTCATCGTCGACACCGCCGACGAGCCGCTGGGTCGCCTCGACCTGGTCCGCCGCGGCGTGCTGGGCCTGCGCACGATGCGCCGGCTGGGCCTGCCGATCGGCGCCTGGGCGGCGGCGGTGGGCCGGCGTACCGTGCTGCTCGCCGAGCCGCGGGCGTTCTGCGCCGGAGTCGAGCGTGCCATCGAGGTCGTCGAGCGCGCCCTGGAGATCCACGGTGCGCCGGTCTACGTCCGCAAGCAGATCGTGCACAACTCCCATGTGGTGGCCGATCTCGCCGCCCGTGGGGCTGTCTTTGTCGAGGAGCTCGACGAGGTGCCCGCCGACGCGACCGTGGTGTTCTCCGCGCACGGGGTGGCCCCGGCGGTGTGGAACCAGGCCGACGGGCGCAGGCTCTCCGTCATCGACGCGACCTGCCCCCTGGTGGAGAAGGTCCACGCCGAGGCACGCCGGTTCACCTCGCGTGGCGACACCGTGCTGCTCATCGGCCACTCCGGTCACGAGGAGGTCGACGGCACGCTGGGCGAGGCACCCGAGCGCATCCAGCTGGTGCAGTCGCCCGACGAGGTCGACTCCCTCGATGTCCCCGACCCCGAGCGGGTCACCTACCTCATGCAGACCACGCTGGCGATGGACGAGGCCGAGGAGGTCGTCGACGCGCTCAAGGAGCGCTTTCCCGCGATCGTCGGCCCCGGATCCGCCGACATCTGCTACGCCACCTCCAACCGGCAGAACGCGGTGCGCAAGGTCGCGCAGGAGGCCCAGCTCGTCCTCGTCGTCGGGTCGGCCAACAGCGCCAACTCGGTGCGGCTGGTGGAGGTCAGCCGGCGTGACGGGGTGGCCTCCCACCTCGTGGAGAACGTCGGCGACGTGAAGCTGGCCTGGCTGGACGGGGTGGAGACGGTCGGCATCTCGGCCGGCGCCTCGGCCCCGCCGTCGCTGGTGGAGGAACTGACCGCGGCGTTGTCCGGCCTCGGCACGACGGATGTGACCACCCGGTCCGTCGGCACCGAGACGGTCGCCTTCCACCTGCCCAAGGAGCTTCGCCGGGCAGGCGCCACCCCGGCCGCTCCGGCCACATCGGCCACCCCGGCCACATCGGCTGGGTCGGACGCACGTTCCTAGTCCGTCCCGCCGCGGCGTCGGTGGGCCGTAACCGCTGGCCGCGGCCGAAACCGCGGCCAGCGGTTACGTGCCTGACCCTGGCGCCGCCCGTCTCCCGGCTGTTCGGCGTCCGGCCGGTCGAGGTTCCGCGCGGTCTGATCCTCGCCGCCGACCGCTCCGGTCGCGGACAGTCCCGAGGTGTGTAACGCTGCGTGATAATGAGGTGTCGTCGCCGGCGCCCCGTCGTCCGTCCCGCGGAAGTTTCGGCCGGGATGGACGTCCTCCCGGCACCTCCGACGCTTCGTCGAAGGTTGACGATGCGAGGCCGGCGGACGCCGAAATCGGCGCCACTTGACCGTCGAATATTGCCCTGACCTGGCCGGATACGGTCCGCGACCCATTGCTCGGATGAGCCGGTCGGCTACGGGACACCGCTGTGCGACAGTTCATCGCTCGATCCACATGCAGGCTGTACGTACAGGCTGTATGGTCAGTGCAGCGATCATCGGTCATCCACCGATGATTTGAGGAGAGGGGAACTACACCGTGGCGGTCGAGTGGCGGTACCAGCTCCGTATCGGTACCTACCTGGCGAAGCAGAAGCTGCGGCGCCGCAAGCACTTCCCGCTCGTGCTGGAGCTGGAGCCACTGTTTGCCTGCAACCTGTCCTGCACGGGTTGTGGGAAGATCCAGCACCCGGCGTCCGTGCTGAAGCAGCGGATGAGCCCCGAGGACGCGCTCGCCGCGGTCAAGGAGTGTGGCGCTCCGGTCGTCGCGATCGCGGGCGGTGAGCCGCTCATGCACCCGCAGATCCACGAGATCGTGAACGAGCTGGTCAAGCGCAAGAAGTTCGTGATCCTGTGCACGAACGGCCTGCTGCTGCAGAAGAAGCTCAAGAACTTCACGCCGTCGCCCTACTTCACCTTCGTCCTGCACATCGACGGGCTGCGCGAGCGGCACGACGCGGTGGTGGAGAAGGAGGGCACGTTCGACGAGTGCGTGCGGGCCTTCCACGCGGCGAAGGCCGCCGGCTTCCGGGTCGGCACCAACTCCACGTTCTTCAACAACGACAGCCCGCAGGACGTCATCGACATCCTGACCTTCCTCAACGACGACCTCAAGGTCGACCAGATCCAGCTCTCGCCTGGCTACGCGTACGAGAAGGCTCCGGACCAGGAGCACTTCCTCGCGGTCCAGGAGACCCGAGAGATGTTCGGGAAGGTGTTCGCGGAGGGCCGGCGCAAGCGGTTCCGGCTCAACCACTCGCCGATCTTCCTGGACTTCCTCGAGGGGAAGAAGGAGCTCGACTGCACCGCCTGGGGCATCCCGAGCTACTCGCTGTTCGGCTGGCAGAAGCCCTGCTACCTGATGAGCGACGGGTACGTCTCCTCCTACAAGGAGCTCGTCGAGACCACCGACTGGGACTCCTACGGTCGCGGCAAGGACCCGCGCTGCGCGAACTGCATGGCGCACTGCGGCTACGAGACCTCGGCTGTGCTGGCGACGATGGGTTCGCTCAAGGAGTCCATCCGCGCCGTCCGCCAGGTCTGACGGTCTGACCCGGTGGCGGCTCTCCCGCCACCGTCCGGCCGACACCACGAACGCCGCCCCGACCGGTCCATGGTCGGGGCGGCGTTCGTGGTTGGGATGGGCGGTGGCGGGAGAGCGGCTAGGGGGTACGGCCGGAGCCGCTGTCGACGCTGACCGGGGGCTGCTCGGCCAGGTCGCCGCCTCGGCCCAGGCCGCGCAGCAGCCGGTCGAGCACGATGCCGATCTCGATCCGGGCGGTGTCCGGATCGGCCGCGCCCGCCGTGTAGATGCTCGCCTCCGACAGCAGGGCCGCGACCAGCCTGGTCAGCGGGCCGACCGGGAGCGGATCGATGCGCTCCTCGGCCATCGCCCGTTCCAACCACTCGGACAGCAGCCGGTAGCCGTGCCGTTCGACGAGGGCGTCCCAGGCCTGGTTGCCGAGGACGGCGGGACCGTCGATCAGCACGATGCGCTGGAAGTCGCTGTCCGCGGTGGAGATGTCGAGCAGGGACTGGAACCCCTGTCGCAGCTGCGTCCAGGCGTCGCTGGGCAGCTCCGCGTCGCGCGCGAGCTCACCCGCGACGAGCTGCTCGGCCACCTCGGTGGCGACCTGTTCCATCACGGTACGGAACAGCTCGGCCTTGTCGCGGAAGTGGTGGTACAACGCGCCTCGGGTGACCTGGGCGTCGGCGACGATCTCCTCGGTTCCCGTGGCGGCGAAGCCCTGCTCGGCGAACCGGCGGCGGGCTGCCGAGATCAGGGCCTGACGGGTGTCAGCCGTCTGCTCGGTACGACGGCTTCTGGTCACCCCCTGATTATGGTGCAGTCGGTGCCTTCCGAGGTGGCTCTGCCGGGGCTGGGATCGGTGAGGGCGGCCGCAGCCCGTTCGGTGGGGGTGCACACAGGACGATGCGATGGCACCGCAGTATTAACCCCTGCCCGACACGGTCCGATCGAGGAGGGTCCGTCGGGATGGTCGGTGGGCCGGCCGATTTCGTCCGCGGTGCGCCGTCCGCCCGTCCTCGACCGTGCATCGCCCCTGCTCAGCGGCCCTGTCGGGCGGTGCGGCCGGAGGGCGTCGGCGGGGGCGAGGCCACCAGGACCGCGGCAGGTCTACAGCGGACGGAAAGTTCTTAACACACAATTACCGTGCTCGTCTGACAGCTGTTCGCTGCCCGTGGCAGCATCACTCTCTGTGACTGTGCTGCAGTGGATAGCCCTCGCCTCCTTGCTCGCCTGGCTGTACCTGGCCGTCGGCCATGGCTTCTTCTGGCGCACCGATCAGCGCCTCCCCGCCCGGCAGGCACCGCCGTCCTGGCCCAGCGTGGCGATCATCATCCCGGCCCGGGACGAGGCCGACGTGCTGCCCGTGACGCTGCCGACCCTGCTCGCCCAGGACTATCCCGGTCCGGTACGCCTGATCCTCGTCGACGACGGTTCCACCGACGGGACCACGGAGGTCGCCCGAGCGCTGGCGGAGGAGGCCGCCCGCAAGGGGCACACGGGCGTCACCGCCGCGGTCACCGCCTCCACGGAGCCCCCGCCCGGCTGGACCGGCAAGCTGTGGGCCCTGCGGCGTGGCATCGACTGCGCCGGCGATGCCGAGTTTCTGCTCCTCACCGACGCCGACATCGCGCATGACCCCGGCTCGCTGACCAGCCTCATCGCCTCCGCGCGCTCGCAGGGGCTGGACATGGTCTCGCAGATGGCCGTGCTGCGGGCCGACACCGCGTGGGAGCGGGTCATCGTGCCGGCGTTCGTCTACTTCTTCGCGATGCTGTATCCGTTCCGGTGGTCGAACCGTCCGAATTCGCGGGTGGCGGCGGCGGCCGGGGGCTGCTCGCTGGTGCGCCGCGAGGCCCTGCTGGCGGCCGGTGGACTGGCCGAGGTGCGCGGGGCGGTCATCGACGACGTCGCGATCGCCCGAATCATCAAGCGCTCCGGTGGACGGACCTGGCTGGGGCTCGCCGAGCAGGTCCACAGCCGGCGGCCGTACCCGCGGCTGGCGGACCTGTGGAAGATGGTGTCCCGCAGCGCCTACGCCCAGCTTCGGCACTCGCCGCTGCTGCTGCTCGGCACCGTGCTCGGGATGGCCCTGGTCTTCGTCGTCCCGGTGGCCGCCACCATCGCGGGCATCGTGGCCGGCGATCTCACGACCGCGGTCGTCGGTGCGGTCGCCTGGGTGATCATGACGCTCTCCTACCTTCCGATGATCCGGTACTACCGCCAGCCGCTTCCCGCCGCCCTGCTGCTCCCCGGCGTCGCCGTGCTCTACCTCGGGATGACGCTGGACTCGGCGCGGCTCAAGCGGGCCGGTCGCGGCGCCGCCTGGAAGGGACGCACCTACGACGATCACGGCACGCCGTCCGCCGACCGGCAGCCCACGGACGCGGCCGCTGGGGTTGCGGCTGGGACTGGGGCCGATCCGCTGACCGTCGGGACCTCTCCCGCCGTGCGGACGATCCCGGCACCGGCCGGTGCCGTCGAGCCGCCCCGCGACCCATGGAACGATGGCTTCCCCCAGCCCAGCTCCACGCTCGGACGGTCCGACGAGCCGTGGCGCGGGGACGCCACGCACGGAGTGCCCGCGCCCGGCGGGACCCAGGCCCATGTCCGGGCGGACGACCGTCAGCCCGGCGCCGGAGGCTGACCGCCGGAGGGTCACGGGTCCTCAGCCGGCGGGACCAACGCGGCCGTCAGCCGGCGGCGCAGGGTGACCGCATCGTCGGCTAACGCCGAGACCAGATAGCCCGGACCGGTCAGGGGCAGCCGGCTGACCCCCGCGGCGACGGTGGGCTCCGGGCCGGGTCCGGCCCATTCGGGCCCCGCGACGAGCAGCGAGCCGACCGCGCGGGCACCGCCCAGCTGGGCGGGACCCTGCAGCCCCGGCACGCTCGGCCCGAGCAGCAGCTCCTGGCGCAGCAGGGGCGTCCAGCCGGACGGCGCACCGTCCGTTCGGGCGGCGCCGACGACGCCGGGGTCGTCGGCACGCGCCACGTCGACGCGCAGCGTGCTGAGGATGGACCCGGGGGGCTCGCCGAACCGGCCGAGCAGAATCTCCTCGCGCAGCCGCAGCCTGGCCGTCGCCGCCAGCCGGACTTCGGTCATCATCCGATGGTCGGCTCCGTCGGCGACCACGGTCGGTTCCGGGCCGAAGTCGAGCTCGCCGCCGTCGGCCACCTCCGCGTCGACGACCAGGCGGGACGGTCCGGGGCCGTGGCCCGGCAGCGCGACGGTCGCGGCCACGGAGCGCAGGACCAGGCGCACCCCACCGCCGACGGAGACGTCCAGTCGAAGATCGTCTCCGGCCAGTGGGCCGGCAGCCCCGTTGACCAGATGGACCGTCACCGTCGGTAGCGAATTGGTGTCCGTGCTCGCCCCGGTCCGGCCGGGCGTCACACCGGTCAGGCGCAGGACGACCGGCACGTCGGAGCGCAGCTCGGCGAGCCGGGGCGCGCCGTGCGGGCCCCGCTCGACCCGGACGGCGGCGTACGCCCGAACAGTCGTACGGTCCGTTCGGGGGGTGGCGGGCCGCGATGAGGCGTCGGCGGTCGTGGGCATCGGATGTCGTCTCCTCGCGACCGGATGTCGACCGGTGAGCCGGTCGAGCGCAGCCGCAGTGGCCTCGTCGGCCGGCAGCAGGACGACGAAGCGCTGTTCGTCGTCGGCCGGCAGATCGAGTCGTTCGAACTTGTCGGCGAGGGCCGCCATGTAGGAATCCGCCCGGAACGGGCCCTGCCTGATCGCGGCCCTGCTCCACCCAGGTCATGTACTCGACGCTCACCCCGGTGAGCGCGGCGACCTCCGAGCGGCACAGGCCACGCGCACGCCGGCAGGGTCCGCTGGGCAGCCCCACGTCGGTGGGGGCGAAGCGGACCCGGAGGAACAGGCCCAGCTCGGTGTCGCCCACGCGGGGACCGTAGCAGCCCGCCTCGCTCGGATCATGGCCCTTGCCCCCACCACCCTGCGGCCGGTCTGGCCCACCCTCAAGCCGAGCGGCACGGCGGGCTCACCGTCGACGTGCTCGACCTGGCGAACTTCCCATTGCCGACGGTGATGCCGGCCATCCCGCCGGCCTTCGCCCCCGACCTGCCACGCCCGGTCGCCATGGCCGGACCGACCCGGCGGATCGGCACCGCCGGCGCCATCGTCGTCGTGACCTCCGACTACAACCGCAGCTTCCCGGCATCGCTCAAGACCGCCATTGACTGGCTACCCGGAGTGGCAGGCCAAGGTGATCGGCTTCGTCGGCTTCGTCGGCTTCGTCGGCTACAGCGGCGCGAGCGGCAGCCTACCCGCGATCAAGTACCTGCGGCAGGTCTTCGCCGAGCTGCACGCCTCTACGATGCGTGATCACGTCTCCTTCCCGCGGTACTACAAGCTGTTCACCCCCGACGGCGCCCTGCGCGATCCCGACGGCCCCGCTGATGCCGCCGCCACCCTGCTGGACCAGCTCGACATCCCGGACGGGTGATGAGCCGATTCCGGGTCGGATGGCCCCGGACCGGGATGCACTCGGATGCATGGGCGGTTGCGTGGAACACCGCGATCGTCGGAGCCTGAGCCGAAGGGCGATTCCTCGGTCTCCATGCTGATGCGCTCCAGAGCGAACGGAGTTGTTGCTCCGGGGCGCCGCGCGGCTGCGGCGTGATCAGGGCGCGAACACGATGGAGCCCGTCCCGGGCGCACAACCGCGTCACACACGTCCGCCCCGCCTACAGTCCCAGTGCCGGCCCGGGCCTCGGCACCGGCTCACCACCACGCCCGGCCACCTGGCGGTCAGCAGTTGCGTGAGGTAAATCCCGGACCGCCGACCCGAAACCGTCGTCAACCCCTGTAACTGCCCGTACGACTGCCGGAACGCTGCAGATCGGACCGGCGTGATCAGAGATCGACGCCTGGCCGTGGGATCAGCACCTGAGCTCTGAGATCGGCACCTGGCTCTGAGATCGGCACCTGGCGGTGAAGAGAGCATCGGCGGCCATCCAGCCCGTCGCCAACTCCACTCCTCGACCACGATCCCGATCGGCGAGTTCCGCGCGGACTATCCGCCGATCACAGCCAGATACGCGGTACTGCAACGGCATGTAGGTGTGTCCTCGTTGCTGGTAGTGCGGAGCCTGCGAAGTCGGGTGGCGATCAGCTCCCGGATCTCGGGTACTACCAGTTTGATGAATGAGAAACGTCATCTTGCCGACCACGGCCTGCTCCAACGTGGCAGGCTCTCCCTACGTCGTCGAGGAATGCGCAATCTTCTCGGCAATGAGTTCCGCGACCCGCTGGGGACTCTTGATTCTCCCGTCAATAGTAACGGTCGACGGCGGCAGTAGCTGGAGCGGTGTATCGTCGAGGAGTACCGGAAGTATGAAATTCGCCGAGCGATTCTTCTTGTGCTGCCCGAAGGCGGCGATGAGCTCGATCAACGTATAGACCTTCGAGAAATATTCCTTCGATGTGAAGATGACTACGCGGCTCGATCCGTGTGCGAAAATATTGGGCAGTTCATCTCCGAGATCCTTGCCCCACAGATCGGATTCGAGTTCTTTGTAATAGAAGTACTTGATGCCGAGCGATGCGAGTTCTTGGGCGACGTCGTGGACATAGCCTGCCTGCTCCTCGGCGAATGACAATGCGACTTGGTACTGGGTGACGCCGACTTGTGCACCGCCAGTCGTGGGTTCCTGGATCGTGGTTTCCGGGGATCGGGACCCGGCGCGCACTGTGGGTTCTCCGGATCGACCGGCCGGATTCAATTCCGCTCTGTTCTCCGGCCGGCCAAGGCCGGCTAAGTATTCCTGCAGCTCGGCATGTCGGAACTGGTAGAGAGCTCCCGCCGTTCGCAGGATACCGCTCGCATGGGCTCGCTCCAGGGATTGGATAATACCCACACGGTGTCCCTGCGTGCAGAGATTGAAGATTTCGAAGAAGAGTACGGCGACCGAATTCCCGTTACCGAAAAGGAGTCCGAACAGCGCCGTCGCGTACAGGCCGACAGTTATCCCGAGCGCCGGGCCGAAGTAGTTGCTGATAGTCAGGCCTACTAGTGCCCCGAACATCAGTCCACCCGCACCCCCGCAGACCAGAGCCGTCCGGCGATCGAGGAGATAGGTCGATTTTGGGGTCGCGGATGGCTCGTTCGCCACGGGCGTTAGCCACACCTCCAGCAGATCGAAAGCAAGCAGACCGGCAAGACCCAGCCCCACCGAAAGCCATTTTGCTAGCGTTTGGCTTCCACTCAGATCACCGGCACGATGTCCGATAGCGGCGCAGGCCAGACCACACAGTGCACCGTTGCCAAGACCTCGCAGCAGTTCTACCGCACTGGGCTTGCGCACGGCGAGAGCACGCGGGCCGGCGCCAGAGCCAAAGATCGGACCGTTGCGGAACCGATCCATGGAGTCACCGATCATATTACTGCCGAATAAGGTCATTAGAAGCGATATTTGAATCGCCACAAAAACCGTGATCGGCGCTAGAATCGGTACAAGGACGAGGATGATCGGGGTCTGCGAAAGAAGCGGAGAGATGGCGACGAGTATCCCCGCCGCGGATGTCAACGCCGCTCCGGCCCAATGCTGCTCCGCGGTGAGCCACGTGGGGATCGTCCACCACGCCAGGTCACGATTGGTGCCCATTTTTCGAGCCAGCCACGTCAGCCGCCTGGTTACGTGGTCACGCTCTGCTGAATCCGGGTATGTTATCTCGAGGGTCTTTTCAAGGATACGGTGGCGGATACTGGAAACCGAGGTAAGACTTGCCGAGAGTAGATATGCCGGGTCGCTGTCTCGGCACATTGACTTCGCCAGCGAAAGCATGAAGGGATTGTTTAGGGCCTCGGTCAGATTTCCTGTCGGATGTTCACGAAGATACTCCCGGACCTTACGTCCGCCGGCGACTAGTTGCTCGGGAAGATCGTTGGTCAGATGTGCCTGTATTGTTTCCGTGTCTAGCGGCATCAACTCAATTACTGCGGCTTTTTTCAATGATCCCCGGGCGAGGGCATCATGATACTCGTCGAACCGGCTGGTCAAGACCAGGCGAAGATCGTTAAGATGGAGATCCAGGCTACTCAGGGCCTTCCCTCGAAGGCTCGGTGGCATCTCGTCCAGGCCGTCGAGAAAGAGCGCGATTCGTCTTTGTGATATTAGCCTGTCTATAACGTTCGGACCGAATTTGGCTGCGCGGAGGAAGGGGTGATCGCGGGCTAGGGAGGATTTCACCCAGCTCAGAGGATCGGTCGTATCGGGATTCCAGCCGCCAAGGGTTAACCATACTGGAATCGGTTCCTCTGGGCCCAGGTGTCCATTGAGCCGTGTGCGAAGTATCTCTTCCATTAGAAGCATCATGGCGGCGGTCTTTCCTGATCCGGCCCCGCCGAGGATCACGAGCCGGTTCCCGGGCAGTCGGGAGTACATGTCACGGAAGAGGTCGGTTATGGTCCCGCTCTGAGGCACTGAAGGGGGAGCGACCGCACCAGCTCTCTCTCCTGGTGCGATAGAGAAAACGGAGCCACTGATCTCTGCCCACGGCGTCGCGACCTCGCGGGCGGCCCACGTCCAGCCGACATCAATGAGTTGCGGCTTCTTGACCCTGCGACGGACAATTTCCCGCGACCAGAATTCGTGCAATGATTGAGCTAATTCGATGGCCCCATCTTCCACCCGGCCGAGTCCCGCTGCACCCGACGCAGGACTCTGTGCCTGGCGACCTGGCTGATCCATGGTCACGAAGTATTCCAGGTACCTCGACGAGGCGTTGGTATGCCTATCGCACTTTCGTCTCGCGGTTGGACGTTGGCGGAACCTGCCGCCGCGGTGTCCTCGGATGGGATGCGGCGGTTGCTGTGCCGGGCGGACTGGATGTCGACGGGGTACCTGATGATGCCCGCCGCTATGTCGACGAGGCCTGCGGGCAGCACCTCGCTGGCGGCGACACCGGTAACACCAAGCCCGACGCTCCCTCTACAAACGACGAGGCCGCCTACAAGTGCCGTTGCGGTACTAGGAGGTGAACATCCGCAGCGCGGTGACCCGGTGGCGCTCGGCCAGCAGGTCCAGGCGGACGCCGGTGAGCGCCGGCAGTTCCCGCGGGGGCAGCGCGGCTGCGGCCTCGCCCGCCTGGGCGATCGCCTCCACGTCGTCGGCGAGGCGGGCTAGGATCGCGGTGACCGCCAGGGGGTCCAGTCCAATCAGGCGGGTCGCGGCCGTCGCCGGCCCGGTGACCGTCACGTGCGCCGCGGCGAGGGCCGCTTCCCCGGGCGTCAGTCCCGCGCCGGCGGCCACCATGCCCAGCGCGACCGCGTGGTGCGGGGCGCGGGGACCTGCGGGTACCGGCCACGCTGCCCGGCCGGCTCGCAACAGGGTGCGGCCCTGCGCGCGGCTGGCGGCGCGCAGGGCTGGGGAGGGCGTGCGGGCGTCGAGTTCGGTGTCGAGCTCGACGACGTCGGTCCGGCCGGTCGCGAGGGCGTGGCAGGCGGCGGCGGCGAAGGCCGCGGCGACCAGGCCGGCGGTGTGCAGCCGGCCGAGCAGGAACGCGGCCAGATCGGCCAGGCTCGCCAGGCTGCCGTCGGTCACGGCGGCCTCGACCCCGCCCGAATGGGCATGCCCCCCGGTCGGCATGCGGCCATCCGCGAGCACCAGCAGTGTCGCCCGCCGACCCGACCGCCCGATCGGGCCAGGCTCGGCCCCGTCGCCGCGGGGGTCGCGCCGATTGCTGCCGTGGGGCTGCTCCTCGCCACGGCCGAGGCCACCCTCCTCGTCACCGGACGTCACAGCGCCTCCATCCCGATGTCTCCGTCACGGCGCCCCTCGACCAGGTGGCACCCCTCGACCAGGCGGCACCCTTGGTCGTCCCAGCGACAATCCGGTCACGCCGGTCGTCCGTCTGTGGAAGAGTTCGCCGCCGGTGGCCATGGTCCGATTCGGCCGGGCGGCCCCGCGGTACCCGAGCCCAGCGGCCACGCACCGCGCCGCGCGGATCGACCACGCCACCGGGTTTGCTGACCACGAAACACCGGTATGAGGGGCGACATGTCACGACGGGCGATGGGACGCGCCGGGCTGCGGGTCCGCCTGACCGGGCTGCTGGTGGCGGCGGTGGCGCTGGCACCCGTGCTCACCTCCTGCAGCGACAACCGCCCGCCGAAACCGCGCTGCCAGGCGGGCTACCAGGCCGACTGGGACAACGACGACCACGTGTGGGAATGCGAGCGCAAGGGTTCCCACACGTCGCACAGCACCGGCCACCGGACCCGCTCCCGCAGCCGACACTAACCGGGCGGCCACGCGGTCCGAGTGGCGGCTGGGGCGCCCGACTGGGGCTACTGGGTGGCCGCGGGCGAGGTCTGCCGTCCGCCGGAGTGCTGCTGGTCAGCAACGGCACCGAAACCCACTCGCCGTAGCGTGAGGAACCGGCCGGCCCGATCGGGGGGCCACCCGGGCCGGCGGTGACGTCGAGGGTGGAGGAACGACCATGGACAGCCTGGCATCCGTCCCGGCGCAGACGGGTGTGACCCGTGACGGCGGTCATACCGGCCCAGTCGGGCCGTTCCGATCTGATGGACGATCCCGATCCGGCGAGTCGTCCGGAGCCGGCGGGTCCGCGCGACGGGGGGCACCATCCATGCCGACGGTGGCCGGGGCCGGGGTGTTCGTCGTGGACTTGACCGCAGTGGATCCGCTGGCCGTGCCAACGCTGGCCAGCCTCGACGATTTCTACCATCGCCACGGTTTCGTCCTGCTCCGTGGCCTGCACTCGGCAGAGTTCCTCGACCGGGTCGAGCGGGAATGCGGCGCGGCGCAGCGGGCGGTTCTCGCCGGAACGGTGTCCGAACGGTATGGCTCCACGCAGTACCTGGACGCCCGTTACCTGGATCGGTCGGGTCAGCCCGACGGCGCGGTGGCCCCGCCCGAACGGGCGTCGAACGGAACGACCCACGGCGGCGCGGACGTCGACGCCGACGCGTATGTGAACTACGTCGAGCACGTGGAGGAGCTCGCCCCGGCCGTGCGTGCGGTGGCGACCCATCCGATCATGGTCGCCCTGCTGCGCCGCCTGCTCGGCGCGGACGTGTGGATGAGTCCCAGCCCGAACGACGGCGTGGTCTACCAGGACGCCCGGCCCGGCCGCGAGTCCGGGTACAGCCGGATCGGCTGGCACTCGGACTGGCAGGCCATGCCGAGCCTCGACGTCTGGCCCGGCTGCGCGTTCACCCTCCACGTGGACGCGACCAGCCCGGCCAACGGTTTCCTGCGGGTGGTGCCGGGCTCCCACCGCTGGGCCACACCGGCGCCCTACCGAAACATCAACAACGTCACCGTGCCGGCGGACGCCCGCCCGAGCGGGGGATACACCGACGCCGAGCCTCCCCACGCGATGCCGCTGGGCTTCGAGAAGATCCCGGGGGAGATCGCCGTCTACGCCGAGCGCGGTGACCTGCTGCTGCACGATGCCTACCTGTGGCACTCCGCGGCCCGCGCGACGGAGAACACCGCCACCCGCCGTCATGTCCGGGCCGGCTACTACAGCGGGGATCCGACCTCCTACCGAGACCAGTTCATCAAGAACGCCGCCCGCTGACGCGCAGTCAGGGCAGCCGCCGTCGGGCCGCTGTCAGGTAGCCGTCGCTGGGTGGCCGCCGCTGGGCAGCCGTCGCTAGAACAGGAAGTACCGCTGGGCCATCGGCAGTTCGCGCACCGGGTCAGCCTCGATCGCGTCGCCGTCGATCGAGACCGTGAACGTGTCCGGGTCGACTCGGATGTCCGGCCTCGCCGTGTTCTCGGGCAGGTCGGCCTTGCCCCGGCGGCGCACGTCCTCAACCGGCACCATGGGGGTGGCCAGGCTGAGCCGTTCGGGCAGCCCGGCGGTGATCGCGGCGGGCGCGACGAAGGTCAGCGACGAGGCGGCGGCCGGACCGCGCGCGGCCCCCCACATCGGGCGGGGCAGCACCGGCTGCGGGGTGGGGATGGAGGCGTTCGCGTCGCCCATGGCCGCCCAGGCGATGAACCCGCCCTTGAGGACCAGCGACGGCCGTACCCCGAAGAACGCGGGATCGTAAAGCACCAGGTCGGCGAGCTTGCCGGGCTCGACCGAGCCGATCTGCGCGTCCAGCCCGTGCGCCACCGCCGGGCAGATCGTGTATTTGGCGACGTAGCGTCGCGCCCGGGCGTTGTCGGCCGCGCCGTCGCCCGGCAGGGCCCCGCGGCGACGCTTCATCACGTGCGCCGTCTGCCAGGTGCGCAGCACGACCTCGCCGATCCGGCCCATCGCCTGCGAGTCCGAACCGATCATGGAGATGGCGCCGAGGTCGTGCAGGATGTCCTCGGCGGCGATCGTCGACGGCCGGATCCGGCTCTCGGCGAAGGCCAGGTCCTCGGGCACGCTGGGGTTGAGATGGTGGCAGACCATCAGCATGTCGAGATGCTCGTCGAGGGTGTTGACGGTGTGCGGGCGGGTCGGGTTCGTCGACGACGGCAGCACGTTGGCGGCGGCCGCGACGGTGATGATGTCCGGGGCGTGCCCGCCGCCGGCGCCCTCGGTGTGGTAAGCGTGGATGGCCCGCCCGGCGATGGCGGCGAGGGTGTCCTCGACGAAGCCGGCCTCGTTGAGCGTGTCCGAGTGCAGCGCGACCTGGACCCCGGCGGCGTCGGCGACCCGCAGGCAGGCGTCGATCGCGGCGGGTGTCGTGCCCCAGTCCTCGTGCAGCTTGAACCCGGCCGCGCCGGCGCGGAGCTGTTCCCACATCGACGCCTCGCTGACCGTGTTTCCCTTGCCGAGAAGGACGACGTTCACCGGCCAGTCGTCCATCGCGGAGAGCATCCGGCCGAGGTTCCACGAGCCCGGCGTCACGGTGGTCGCCTTCGTGCCCTCGGCCGGGCCGGTGCCGCCGCCGATGAGGGTCGTGATCCCGGCGCCGAGCGCCTCGGGCACCTGCTGCGGGCAGATGAGATGCACGTGGCAGTCGACCGCGCCCGCGGTGAGGATCTTCCCGTTCCCGGCGATGATCTCCGTGCCGGGCCCGATGACCAGGTCGGGATGGACGCCGTCCATGGTGTCCGGGTTGCCGGCCTTACCGAGCGCGACGATCCGCCCGTCGCGGACACCGACGTCGGCCTTGATCACCCCCCAGTGGTCGAGCACCACGGCGCCGGTGATGACGAGATCGGGCGAGCCCTGCGCGCGGGTCGCCAGCGACTGCCCCATGGATTCGCGGATGACCTTGCCGCCGCCGAAGACCGCCTCGTCACCGGTGCCGCCGAGGGCCGGACCTCGGCTGCGGTCCTCGGTGACCTCGATGATCAGATCGGTGTCGGCGAGCCGGATGCGGTCACCGACCGTCGGTCCGTACAGGGAGGCGTAGCGGGATCGGTCCAGCCGGCTCATGAGCCCTCTCCGGGGTCGTGGCTCTCGCGCCCGTCGAGGGGGCCGGCCGACTCCGGGCGCAGGCCGGGCACGATGCGGGCACCGGCCAGCGGGACGAGGTCGACCTCGCGTTCCACGCCGGGCTCGAAGCGGACCGCGGTGCCGGCGGGCACCGCCAGCCGGTGCCCCCAGGCCAGGCCGCGGTCGAACTCGAGCGCCGGGTTGGCCGCGGCGAAATGGTAGTGCGACCCGACCTGCACCGGGCGATCACCGGTGTTGCGGACCAGCACCGTCCGGACGGGCCGTCCCGGGTTGATCTCGATGGGGTCCTCGCCCGGCAGGACCTCGCCGGGAATCAAGGGATCGGCTGGTGCACGGTGACCAGCTTGGTGCCGTCCGGGAACGTCGCCTCGACCTGGACCTCGGCGAGCATCTCCGGCACCCCCTCCATCACGTCGTCCCGGGTGAGTACGCCGCGCCCTGCGGTCATCAGATCAGCGACGCTGCGGCCGTCGCGGGCCCCCTCCAGCAGGAACGAGGTCAGGAGCGCGGTCGCCTCGGGATGATTCAGCCGCAGCCCGCGGGCGCGTCGTTCCCGGGCGAGTCCGGCCGCCACATGGATGAGCAGCCGTTCCTGTTCGTGGGGGCTCAGCAGCACGACCGCGAAGCCTAGCAGGCGGGGCCATCGATGCCGGCGCCGCTGCGGCCCGGCCAGATGATCCGTACGCCGATCCTCTTGCCCTCATGCATGTCCGTCATTCGATCGTTGCCCGATGTCGTTCTGGTGAACGATGAACCCCTTTCGGGGCATCGAGGTTTCGGTGACGTTTCGTTCGACAGGAATCCTGGGGGTGGTGGTGGAGAGTGACCGGACGGGCGGTCAGAATGGAGTTACTGGCAATTCACCTGGGTGCGATGGGACGGATACGCCCCCTTCCTAGCGTCCGGGAGACCGCTCGGGCAGGTCGGATCGACCGGCTGATGGGGTGTGCCCGAGACGACGCCGATGGGAGTTTGGTGACAACAGGTCTGGATCGGCGGGGTTTTCTCCGCCGGGGTGTGGGAGTGACCGCGGGAGCGACTCTGCTTACCGTCGGCGGAGGCGGTCTGCTCGCCGCGTGCGGCAGCGACGACGAGGACTCGGCCTCGGGTGGAGCCGGTGCCGGTTCGTTCGGCACGTTGAGCGTGCGGCTGTCCTGGATCAAGAACGCGGAGTTCGCCGGCGAGTACGTCGCCGACCAGCGCGGGTACTACAAGGCGGCGGGTTTCTCCGGCGTCAACCTGATCGCGGGCGGCCCGTCGGCGACGCCCCAGGACACCGACGTCGCCACCGGAAAGGCCTTCATCGGAATCTCCTCACCGGACATCACCGGGACCGCGATCACCCAGGGCGCCCCACTGAAGATCATCGGTGCGCAGTACCAGAAGAACCCCTTCGCCATCCTGTCGCTGGCGAAGAGCCCCCTCAGGACGCCGCAGGACATGGTCGGCAAGAAGATCGGCGTGCAGGCGACGAACGAGTCGGTCTGGTCGGCGTTCCTGAAGGCGAACAAGCTTGATCCTTCGTCCATCACGAAGGTGCCGGTCGAGTTCGACCCGCTGCCGCTGACCACCGGAACGGTTGACGGCTGGTTCGCGTTCGTGACGAACGAACCGAACCTGCTGCGGGTCAAGGGCTTCGACGTCACCACATTTCTGCTCGCTGATCACAACTATCCGCTCGTCTCGGAGACCTTCATGGTCACCGACGGGTCGATCGCGAAGAATCGCGACAAGGTGAAAGCGGCGCTGACCGCCGAGATCCGCGGCTGGAAGGACGCCACCGCCGACGCCTCGCTCGGCGCCAGGCTGGCGGCCACCGTCTACGGCAAGGATCTCGGCCTGGACGAGAAGGAACAGGGTCTGGAGAGCGCCGACCAGAACAAGCTCATCCTCACCGCGGAGACGAAGAAGAACGGGCTGTTCACGCTCACCGACACCCTGGTCGAAGAGAACATCGCCACCCTCAAGCTCGCCGGCGTCGACATCACCGCGGGGAAGCTGTTCGATCTGTCCATCATCCGGGAGCTGTACAAGGAGAAGCCGGAACTCGTATGAGCGCAGCCGTCACGCCTGTGCCGGAGCCGGTCCCGGGACCGTCGGCTCCCCGCGTACCTGCCCCCGGCTCCGGCGTGGCACCTGCCCCCGGCTCCGGCGTGAAAGTGGCGGGCCTGCGCAAGGAGTTCCGTCTCGGCCGCAAGTCCGTGCTTGCTCTCGACGATGTCAATCTCGCCACCGCCGAGGGCTCGTTTCTGACGCTCATCGGGCCGTCGGGCTGCGGCAAGTCGACGGTGCTGCGCATCCTTGCCGATCTCGACGCGCCCAGCGCGGGCGAGGTGCTGGTACACGGGGAGCCCCCGGCGGCCGCCCGCCGCGGCCACCATCTCGGCATCGCCTTCCAGGACTCGGCGCTGCTGCCGTGGCGCTCGGTCGAGTCCAACATCCGCCTGCCGTTGGAGGTCGCCGGAGCGAAGGCGGACCGGGCGGTGATCGCCGACCTGATCCGGCTGGTGGGGCTCACCGGTTTCGAGAAGGCCCGCCCGGCGCAGCTGTCCGGCGGGATGCGGCAGCGGGTCGCGATCGCGCGCGCCCTCGTCGTCGAGCCGCGGATCCTCCTGCTTGACGAGCCGTTCGGCGCCCTCGACGACATGACCCGCCAGCGGCTGAACTTCGAGCTACTGCGGATCTGGGGCGAACGGGCCACGACCACCCTGCTCGTCACCCACTCCATCCCCGAGTCGGTGATCCTTTCCGACACCGTCGCGGTGATGAGCGCCCGACCGGGCCGCATCTCCGCGCTGGTCGACATCGACCTGCCCCGGCCGCGCACCCCGGAGATGCTGCGCTCGGCGCGGTTCCACGAGCTGCACGACGAGCTGTCGGCGCTGCTGTTCGCTGGCGGCGAGCCCACGGCAGGGGCCGCGGCGACGGCAGGGACCGCGGCGACGGCAGGGACCGCGGCGACGGCGGGGACCGCGGCGACGGCGGGCGACCCCGTTCGGAGCGGAGTATGACGACCCTGCAGGACACAGCCTTCGGCGCGACCGGCGGCGGTCCGGGCGGACCCGGGGGATCGGGTGGACCGGTTGGGTCAGGCGGTCCCGGAGCGGGGCGCCGCCGCCGCGGGGACGGGACGGGAACCGACCGGTCGTCGTGGATCGGCGGCGCGGCCGGCATCGTCGGGCTCCTCGCGCTGTGGTGGGTGCTCGCGATCACCGTGCTCGACAACGGCGGCGTGGTGCCCACCCCGTGGGAGGTCGTGCGGGCGCTGTGGGACGACCACCGGCTCATGTGGACCTCGGCGAAGTCGACGGTCGAGATCGCGGCGAAGGGCTGGTTGATCGGCAACGGCCTGGCCGTCGGCCTCGCCGTGGTGTTCTTCGGGGTGCCGGTGGTGGAGCGGGTGCTGCTGCAGATCGGCGTGGCGTCCTACTGCCTGCCGATCATCGCGATCGGACCGATCCTCACCACCGTGTTCGACGGCAGCACCCCGCAGATCGCCCTGGCCGGCATCTCCGTGTTCTTCACGACGATGGTCGGCACCCTGCTCGGGCTGCGGGCGGCTGATCCGGCGAGCCTCGACGTCGTGCGGGCCGGCGGCGGCGGTGCCTGGAAGCAGATGCGGTACATCCGGTTGCGGGCCGCCCTGCCCAGTACCTTCGCCGCGCTGCAGATCGCCGCGCCGGCGGCCGTCCTCGGCGCGATCATCGGCGAGTACCTCGGCGCCGACCGGGGGCTCGGCGTGGCGATGGTCCACTCCCAGCAGGCCCTGGAGGTTCCGCGGACGTGGGCGCTGGCCGTGGTCGCCTCCGCGGTCGCCGGGTTGGGCTATGCGCTGACCGCGCTCGTCGCCCGGCTGCTCACCCCGTGGGCGCCGCGCGGGAACCCGGGCGGCGGGCAGTGACGGCCGGCGCCCCGACGGCGACCGCCGTGGAACCGGCCGTGGAACCGGCTGCGGCCGCCTCGGCGCCGCCGCCGGCCCCGGGCCGCGGTGCGCACGTGCTGCTCACCGCGATCCTGCTGCGGGCCGGCCGCACGGTGCTGTCCGTGGTCGCGTCCGCCGCCGTGATCGTCGGCCTCTGGTACGCGTTCATCGCCGTGTTCGATCTTGACCCGCTCGTGGCCAAGGACCCGCAGGCGGTGTGGACGTACCTGTTCACGGCCGACAAGGCCGCTGAGAGCCGCCGGACGATCCTCGACGGGCTGTGGCACACCCTGGGCGACGCCGGGGTCGGCTATCTGGCGGGCACCGTGGCGGCGATCGTCGTCGCCGTCTGTTTCGTGCTGTTCCGCTCGGTGGAACGGGCGCTGATGCCGGTGGCGATGATGCTGCGATCGGTGCCGCTGGTGGCGATGATTCCGCTGCTCACCCTGATCTTCGGCCGGGGCCTGACCGCGGTCGGGGTCATCGCCGGCATCATCGTGTTCTTCCCGTCGCTGGTGAACCTGGTCTTCGGGTTGCGTTCCGGGCCGCCGGCCGCCGCCGACCTGGTCCTCGCCTACGGAGGCGGTCCCGCGACCGTGCTGCGCAAGGTCGCGCTGCCCAGCGCGCTGCCGGCGTTGTTCGTCTCCGCTCGCATCGCCGTCCCGGGCGCGGTCATCGGGGCGCTGCTCGCCGAGTGGCTGGCGACCGGCGAGGGGCTCGGCTACTACATGCAGCGCGCCCAGCAGACGTTCAACTACGGCGGGGTGTGGGCCTCGGTGGTCGTGATCACCGTGGCGAGCATCGCGCTGTACGCCATCGTGGGCTTCATCGAGGCGATCGTCCTGGCGCGATACGGGCCGAGCTCGGGTCTTGGCAGGTAGAGAGGATTGTGATGACCGCAATGGTGCCGTCGATTGCACCTTCCGCATCGTCCGGACGGGCCATCCTGGGGCAGTCGGTTGTCCGCCGTGCCCGTTGTCGTCCCCCGGCCTGCCCTCCCGCGGCGTATCTGGTGTTTTCGCTGGGATATAACGAAAATCGGCGCGATTTACGCGAAGTTTCCGGGCGGCCGCCTTCCCTGCCTGCCGTCTCCGGATGTACATGCGCCGCCGGCGCCGGCCGGTGGACGAAGGGCTGCCTTTGAACGTCGAATGCACCAGCCTCGGACCCCGGCTGATGGCGGCACGCGGCCGGCCGGCGCGGACGGCTTCCGCCGGTTCGGCCACCTATCCGCGGGCACCCGCCCGAACGGAGTCACCCGTCATGATCCCCGGCGCGGACCGGCGCGACCCCCGGTTGGCTCCGGCCGGTCCGATCGGGCACCTCCCGGTGGCCGGTGCGGGCCGGCTGGCTCCCTCGCCCGCCACGCTGGAACGCCTGCGCCGGGTCGCCGACGGTGAGGAGGACGCCGACCTGGTCGTGCGCGGCGGGCTGGTCGTGGTCGTGCAGAACGGCACCGTCGTCAACCGCGACATCCTCATCGTCGGGCGCTACATCGCCGCCGTGACCAGGCCCGGGGTGCTCAACGGTCGGCGCTCCCTCGACGCCGCCGGCCGCTACGTCGTCCCCGCCTACGTCGACGCCGGGCTGCGGGTAGAGGAGACGCTGCTCAGCACGGGTGAGCTGGCCCGGTTGCTCATCCCCCGCGGGACGGTGACGCTGCTGACCGACCCGTCGGCGCTGTTCGCCCTCGCCGGCGCCCAGGGCGCGGAACTCGCCACCGGCTCCGCGACGCCGCTGCGGGTACTGCTCCGTTCGGGCGACGCCTTGCCGCCCCACGCCGACCTCCCGTACCCCGCGCCACCTCCGCTC
>NZ_JANEZT010000059.1 GCF_025403405.1 Frankia tisae | reverse complement strand
GACGTCCTCCTCTTCGACCTCCCCACCCTCTACGGCGACTCGGCCTGAACCGGCGCTACCTGTCCAGGCACGCCCCGGTTCGGGCTCGTTCGATGTCGACGGCGGAGGCCTGGAGACCGGACCGAGATCGCCGTCTGGTTCCCGGGTCAGCAGCGCGTGCAGCTCGCTACGGCTTCGACGGTGGATTCCTCCCGAGACGGACTCGCTCGGTCTGCTGCTTGATGATGGCGCGGACCCTGTCGTCTCCGGGCGTGTCCGGAATGGACGCGAGAATCTGGTCCAGCGTGTCGGTCACGACGGCCGCGGCGGTCCGTCGGCGCAGGCCCCAGGTGGTCGCCTCGTCCACGAGGTGGGCTGCGGTCACCGCCTGTATGTCCGCCTGCCCGCCGACCCGCTGGCCGAGGTGAGTGTCGGCTCGCCATGGCTGTCCGAGATGGTCGCGCAGCTCGAGGGCGATCGTCGACAGCACGTCATACAACGGGGCGAGGCGGACGTCCGGTTCGTCGGCTTGATGCATGATCGCGAAGTTCTTTGCGTGCGCGTCGGCGTTGCCCACGGCCGTGTTGAAGGTCACCCGGCGCAGCAGGACCGTGACATCTCGGGGGTCGCCGAAGGTCCGCAGCACCTCGGCGAAGTCGCGCAGCGACGGGCCGCCCTGTTCCTCGTACTTCATTCCTGGTCGCGTAGCGGTCGCTTGGCAGCCGTCTTCCTGGTGAACCCTGACCGGGAGCCGCCCGCTGGTGCGCTCCTGCCGGTCGAACCGCCGAACCGCCAGCACCGGGAGGCCCGCGACGTCGAGCAGTTCCCCTTCCGCCGCCGCCAGCCCGCAGGCCGCGGCGAGCCGTCGGCAGCGCGGCCCAACAGCGCCTTGCGCTGGCATCCGGCCAGGGACGGCCGGAACCCGCGCTCCGGTGCCACCCCCAGCGGGGCGACGTCCAACGCGCCGATGACGCGGCGCAGGTCCTCGGAACTCATCACGCGGTAGCCGTCTTCGTCACCGGTGCCTGGCTCCTCGCCCTCGGGTAGCACCTGGATCGCGCCGGCGCAGTCGCGGCCGAACGCCTTCAGGATCCCGTAGGTGTCGGCTGGGCGTACCCCGGCGATAGCCGCCATCCGTTGCAGCGTCGGCCCCTCCGGAAGGACGTTCCCGAAGAAGTCCAGACCCCGCATGTCCCGAGGACCGATCACCGCCCCGATGGGTAGCCCGACCGACAGCGCCGGGCTACCCGCTCCCCACCGCTCCACCGCCTCGGCCCGCCACTCCAGCGTGATCCGGAACTCCGGCCCAGGCGTCAGAACCGCCGTAGGGGTCTCGTGGAGCCAGGCCACCAGATGGTCAGCCACGTGCCCGCCTCGGCCGGACGACGACCTCGCACCCGACGAACCGCAACAGCCGCAACGCGTGTGTCAGCGAACTGCCGAACCTGCCCGCCTCCAGTGACGAGATGTAGGACTGCCCGACCCCCGTCGCCTCGGCCGCTGCCACCTGCGTCACCCCGGCGGAGGTTCGGAAGTACTTGATCGCCGCGCCGAGGTCCCGTGCCGCGATCACCTGGTACTCACCCGCCGGTATCACCATTGACCAATACTACGCCACTATCTGTAAACAGCAATATCACCGGGAACAGATTCGGCGCTGACCGTGGACCACGACCCCCACGATCGCGGTCACCGGTCTTCGGGGTGACCGGGGGCGTGCGCGAGACCGAGGCGTTGCCGCATGCCGGCTCCTGCGATCAAGCGGTGACGGGCGAGGTCCGGAAACCCTTGACGATCATGTAGATGCCGATCGATAGACGGTCGCCTCCGAGATCACGACCGCGAGAAGCAGACTCACCACGCCGAGAAGGCCGGCCGCGGCCGACCCGGGCAGTTCCATGCCGACGGCGAGCCCGCCGATCAACAGCTGTGGAATCCCCCGGGGAATGAACGCGAACAGCGCCTGACCGACCTCGGTCGTGACCGTGGCGGCCTGCACGTCCAGCGGGCGCAGGAAGTCGACGGCGATCTGGCCGTCCTCGATCCGCTCCGCGATCTCGCTGCCGCCCCAGAAGTTGACCGAGCCGAGCTCGGTCACAATCGCGCGAGCCGAGGCCGGACCTGAGCGCAAGTCAGGCCGGGGAACCCGGACTGCTCTCGACCTCGGGCTGATCGAGCAGCCCGTTGTCCGCCGCCCAATGGGCGAAGTCCCCAGCCCGGAACGGCAGCCGGTAACTGCCACCCAGAAGATCGTCGACTAACGCTGAGACAAGCGAAACAGTGAGAAGTCCGTCTCGGATCGCCTCGCACAGCAGTGCGAGTGTCGGGCGGAACGGCACGCCTGCGACCCTGGCTGCCTGGCGCGCCGCGCCATCGTCGATCACAGCGGTCCCGCCAGACACCGCGGCGAGCGCCAGGACACCGGCCTCACCGACATTACGTGTTCCCCGCACCAGCAGCCCGGCGAAGCGGCCGAAGGCTGCCAGTTCTTCCGCTGTCTGCAGGGCGCGATGTTCGAGCCAGTCGGCCTCCAACACCGTTTGAATCGAGCTGTCCGCACTCGCGGATCTACGAAGTTCGGTGATGACTGTGTCCGGGATAAAGGCCTGTCTTCCGCCGACGACCGCCTTGAGTGCGCCGAGCCAGCCGTTCGTGGCGAAATGCCGCAATGGACCGGTGTCGAACACCAGGATCTCGTTGTGGTCCATCGATCAGACGAAGTCCCAGATCGCGTCGTGCGGCAGGTCGGGCAGCAGCGGCAGGTCCTCCTCGTTCCAGGAGTCAAACAGCAGGTCGAGTGCCCGCACGCTGGAGATCGTCTCGTTGCGGTAGAGACGAATCACGGACGCCTCGTAGCTGTGCGGCAGGTGTACGGGTGCCAGTTCGTCGCTGACGACCAGGTCGAACTCGACGATGTCGGCACGGGTCGTGCGGACCCGCCGTACCGTGTCGGCCCGACCGCGATCGGCAAGGCCAAGGTCGACGAGCCGGCGCGCGAGGGTGGACATGTCCACCCGAAAGGTGCTCGCGACGCGGACGGCGGTCTGGCGGAGTTCGTCGCCGTCCAGGGAGTCCCACGACTTCTGCCGCAGTGGCGCGGCCGGTAGCAGCAGCGCTCGGGCGAACCGGTCGAGCCGCGCCTCCGTGGCGTCGCTGTCGGGTTGCTCCGCCACCCGCCAGTCGACGGTGTACTCGTCGGCGCAGAGGCAGTGGCCGATCTCGTGTGCGATGGCGAGCCGGCGGCGGCCCACCTTCAGGTCACCGTTCACCACGGCCACCGCGCCGGTCGCCAACAGAATGGAGGCCGCGTCGGCGGCGTCCGGACCCATGGGAAACGAGAAGGCCAGCAGGCCCAGGGACGCCGCCTGGCGGGAGATGTCCAACAATGGATCACCTGGCCTCAGGCCCAGATCGGTGCGGGTGCGGGCCGCCATCTCCTCGGCCGCCCGCACTCCGTCAGGGCGTGGCTGGGGGACGGGGAGCTGCAGGCTGAGGCGGCGGTCGTGCTCGACCACGAACTCGACATGCCGGGCGGCCCTTTCGACGCAGGCGTCGATGGTCGGGTCCACGGCCCCGGGCTCCCGGAGGTTGCGGTGCGAGACGACGGCCGGCGGGGGATCGGTCAGGAGCCACTCGATGCGTTCCCCGAGAGCATCAGCGATGAGTGCAAGTTCGACGGCCGTCACCCGCCTGACACCGGTCTCGATCTTGGCCAGCGCCGATCGGTCCAGGGAGACCTCGGAGGCCAGGGCGGCCTGGGTCAGCCCGCGGCGCCCCCGTGCCTCGGCGATGCGAGAGCCGATCGAGTGCCCGCCAGCGTTCCGCACGTGTGCGATTCTAGAACAGATTACGGGCTGCCGCCGTCAGGTCCGCGGTGCAACCCGCGGTTGCGCATATGGATCACAGGACCACTGGGTGCAGGCGGCCGTCGCGACTTCTCAGGAGTCTTCCGGCTGGTTGTCGACCTGGTGTCGCACAGTCAGCGGCGAGTCGGCCCGTAGCTCGTCCGGGATGGCCGGCACGATGGCGAGTAGCGTCGCCGAGGTCTCCTCGTCGACGGAGTACGGGTCGAGGCCCAGTCGGGCCGCCGCCCGGCAGAACTCCTGCTCATCCTCGTCCGCGCTTCCTATCTCCGCCCATTCCACGGAAAGCGGCGTCTTCCCGATGTCCGACTCCGCGAGCCGGTCCAGGATGCGCTGGACGACGCCGGCCAACGCCCCTCTGGCCTCCTCGGAAGGCACCAGCGCCTGCCCGCTCGACGCGAACCTCGGCTGTCCGAGTGCCCCGTCGTCGGCGGTGGCCCAGACCACCCGGGTGACCGCGTCTTCGGGCACCACTGTCAGATCGGGCCAGGCCATTCCGTCCCCGGCACCTCGCAGGTTGTGCTGACGCAGCCAGGGGTACCGACGCAGGTTCGACCACGTCCAGTACTCGGACCTGATGGCCGAGGGACGAATATGCCCCGTCAGCGGCCACCAGTTGGTGGCAATCCATTCCGCCAGCGGATACAGGCTGCCGTAGACCGACCGCCGGAGAGTGCCGTCTGACTCCTCCATCTGGGTCACGCATCTGCCGCCCACCCACAGCTCGTACCTCGCCCAGGTGGCGGCCAGCTCAGGAGCACGTACGCCGAGTGCGTCGAGTGCGTCGAGTACGCCGGGTGCGTCGATCCACTCGATCCGCAGCTCGATGGAGCCGGATGGTGACACGACTACGAGGCTCCGTCGACTGCGCCCTGGCGCTTGGCCTTTTCTTGGAGGTAGGCGGCGTATTTTTCCAGGATCTCGTCGATCTCTGCCAGCGGTATCCTGACGTCGTCCCACCGGTCGTACAGCGACTCGAACAGTACCTCGTCACCCACCAGAGTCTGCTCGGTGACGTTCCCCGCAGTCCCCTCCACTTCACCGCGCCGCACCCGCGACCAGTCGTCCCGGAATCTACTCAGGCTCCTGAAGCTGTACCCGATGTCGCCCTGGAGCCAGTCGCGGAGGGCAAACAGCCTCCCGTCATCGAAGAATCCTTCGGGATCGATGCTGAGTGATCCGTACTTCCCGTCGACGAACCTCCACGTCTCAGAACTCATCGCGCAGATCCTCCTTGATCGGGAATGCGGTACGCACGGTCCCGTCCGGCCCGACATAGAACTGGATCTGGACCCCATCATGCGATCCGACCAGAATCTCCTTCGACACGTCCCGCCCTTCTTCCAGTGCCGGTTCTATCTTTTGATCGTATACCTCAGCATAGGTCTCCTCGACCGCTTTGCGGACCTTCTCCGTGTTCCAGGAGTCGGGGAACATGGTATGCGTGGGAACCTTCTTCGGTCGCCACTCGGCGGCGGACTCGTCCCAGAATTCAACCTTGGCCTCGTATTCGCCTGATCGGGACGGCTCGCCGGTCCAGGTGAGGCGCCGGTCCGCGGGTGGGAATCCGCCGGGCGCGCTGTGAAAGCCCACCGGTCGACCCTTTCTGCTCCACGCGCCATCGAGAAGATGGTTGAACGTCTTCTCCGGGATGGGAGGACGGCGGTCGGCGGGACGGGCGGTGTCGGTGTCGGTGTCGGACGCGGCGACCTGGTCGTTTCGTTTCGCCCGCTCGTGCGCCCGGTCGAGGAGAGCCACCTTTCGCTCGGCGGACGTCGGCTCGCGTGGCAGGACGGCCGGAGGGCTCCGATCGACGTCGGCGGGCGATACCTGGTCTCCCAGCACCCGCCGGTCCAGCGCCTGCGCCTTCGACTCGGCGCGGGAATGCGGCACGTCCCGCGATCCCGACCGGCCGGGATCCACGGAACCGGCGGAATCAACCGGATCGGCGGAATCGACGGGCTCGGAGCCATCGCGGGCCCGCGTGGCCGCCAGATCCAGCAGCCGCGCCTTCACCTCGGGCCCGCTGATCCGGTCCGTCCGGTTCGCCGCACCGGACGAAGGTTCGGGAAGATCAGCACCGGGTGCCGGGAGGTCACGCGGCATCGACGCTCACAGGGTCAGTATTGCGGCAACACCCAAAGCCACGGGCGGGTTGCCCAGCCCCGCGATGGAACAGGTGCCGGCGCCCAGTCAGACGGCGGGGTCAGACGAAGCCTTCCTCCAGCAGGACGGTCTCATCAGGCGTGATGCGATGCCGGCGGCCGGAACCGTCGACGACGCGGCACCAGCTCTCCACGATCAGCGCGTTCTCGGCCGCCTCCAGCTGGATGTCCGCGCCGCCGTACATCCCTGGAACAGGAAACCAGAGCCGACCTTCCGGTATCTCGGTCAGTACCTCGACCTGCGGAAGTCGCATCCGCCGACGTTCTGTCAGGCCCATGCTCACCTCCGCCAGCAGCAGGTGCAGCCGGCGTTCGAGCGCGGCCACGACCTCCGCCGGAAGTGGATGCCGGGCAACAGGGCGCAGAATGTCAACCAGGTGGCTGTGGCCGCGGGCGGTGGCGATGTCGACGGGCCGCTCCCCCCGCGTGGTCCGCAACATGCGCCAGGCGCCGCGGGACAACAGCCCGTCCACGATGCTGGACGACGCACCGTGCCAGGCGGCCTGATGCAACGGCGCAAATCCGCGGTGCCCGTCGAGCCGCGTGGAGTTCACCCAGTTTTGATGGTTGGATGTGTCGAGCTCGCGAAAAAGGGCTTCCCAGCCGCCGTCCCGGGCGGCATCGGCGATCCGGTCCCTGACTGCGGCAACATCGGCGGAGGCAGCGTCCCGCCGGTAGCCAAACCATTCTGTGCATTCTCGATCATTCGCGGGGACCAGCATGTATCGACCTCGATTCTGCCACCGTTGTCCATGGTGACGGCCGCAGGGCTGTCATTTGCCGCGGAGCCGCAGCCAGGCGTCCAGCTCCTCGTAGTCGTCGTCGCCCGGACGTACGGTGACGGTGAGGTTGGTCAGGGCGCAGTACTCCTCCGTGCTCATGTTCACCGGGTTCTCGATCGAGCCGTCGGGCAGGCGCCAGGGCAAGATTCCTGAGCGCCGCACAGGCGGCTCGACCGCTTTGCCGCGTCGGCGGGAACGCGGCAACACCCGTGTGATCCAGCGGTTCACGAGGTCGCCCCGTGCCGGTTCGCCGTGGTTCGCGAGCGTTTCCCGACCATGATGATGCTGGTCACGCCGGTTCCACCCTTCATTGCGTCGACTGTCGTGACAGTGGTTCCAGAACGTGGTGGTCCGGGGTCAGAAGCCGGGCCACTCCACCAGGCTGGTGGAGTCGAACAGGCCGGAGGTGTAGACGAGGTTGCCGTGGGCCGCGTCGACGGTCAGGCAGCCCTGGAACTTCTCCCCCGACCCGAGGGTCGCCGCGTTGAACGCCGGTTCGCAGCCGAACGTCGGCTGGACCCGGGCGCCTTCCGGCGTGCGGACGAAAAAGTCGAACGGGTTGACGGCGAAGCCCTGCTTCTGCGAGGCGAACGACACCATGAAGGTGGCGAACGCCGGGCCGCTGGTCGGCTTGGTGAAGCCGCTGAAGAAGGACGAGACCGCCTTCGGCGCGGCCACGCTGATGGTCGCCGCGACGTCGCCACCCTTGCGGATCTCCAGGACCTCGCCGTACTGGGCCTGCTTCGCGCCGCCCGCCGTCGAGCCCGACTGCCCGGCCGGCGCGTCGGCCGCTCCGCTCGCGGCGGCGCCCTGCGTCGATCCGGCGGTCGTCCCCGTGGTGGAGACGGACGTGTCCTCCAGGCAGCCGGTCAGCCCGACCATCCCGGCGAGGACGGTGGCGACGACGACAAACCTTGCCTTACCCATGCGAAAACCCCCGAGAAAATCGCCGCCGGAATCGTTTTCCGGCAGCATCGAATACGCCTCCCCGGCGCACGGAATGACCGTGACGCCGTGGGGCTTGGGTGATGCGGCGAGCCTCGTCTCCACGCTCGCCGACAGGGCCGCGTCGGGCCGGTGCCTGAACGAGGTTTACGGCTTCAGGGCCGCCACCGGCTCCCCGGCGGTTCGGCGGCGCGACGCCGTTTCCATCCCCGCCGGTTGGCTTGGTGATGACGACCGGCGGGTAGGCCGAAGGCTGTCCCGGCCTTCGGCGGTGGTGCGGCCGGCGGAGACGGACGATGTATCCGCCCGCCGACCGGCCGGCTGTCCCAACCGACCCGCCGCAGATCACGGCGGACCGGGTCGGGCGAGCACAGACTTACAGGTCGAACAGGGCCTCGCCTGGCGGTGCGGCGGCGGCCGGCTTGGTGCGGGCGCCCTTCTTCCTGGCGCCCTTCTCGTGCAGCCCGGCGGCAACCTCCTCGGCGTACCGGGCATGGTTCAGCTCGAGGAGCCGGTCGAGCACCTCCCGCTGCGCCCACGGCCCGATCGTGTACCGGGTGTACTTCCCCGCCGGGTGGAAGCCGTGGTCGAGCCCCCGCTCGATCATGTCGTCCCAGCCGTACGCCCGGAAGATAGCCTCATCGATTAGCCGATGAATCTCCCGCAACTCGACGATATCGGCATCCTTACAACCAGAATCAAACACCAAATTATACGTCTTCGTCAACCCCGACTGCCGCCCCAACATAACCTCCCGCCGAAACCCATCCAGCCGCTCCCCGAGTTCCCGCATCTCCACACTCAGCTCCGGCAACGGCAAGGTCTCAAACACATCCGACGGGGAATAGTTAAGGTCCGCCTTCATCGTCGAACTACGACTCATTGCCCACCAGAAGTGAGGAGAGGCGGACAACAAGGAAAGCATTGCCGTATCATCAGTAGCGAAGACTCCAAGCTTATGCGCGAAGACCTGCCCAGTCGGCACCATCACCGGCATCACCGTCCGACTGACCAACGCGATTACGATGATTCGGCTCACCCGCCCAGCCGCAGCATAGAGAACTGTAGCCTGATGTTCGTACTTCCACCAATTTTCCTTTACGCGGCGCTTATAGTCCGGCAAAAGATCCCGTTGAGGCTTTACCTCAATTCGTACGATTTCAAGCAAGAGGGGATAGCTTCGAGCATCCCGATATTCACGATCACCAAAGTTGATGATCCAACGACTACTGGAGCAGTCGGGGCGCGAGTTTAGATCTTGGCCATTGAGATATGGGAACAACACGTTCCCGTTGCGGGGGTCCTTCGCGATCAGGGCCTGCGCGGCCGCCGGCTCCATGGTGAACCCAAGGCCGAGAACGTAGCTCCCGATGAAGGCGATTCCCGCACTAGCAGCAAGCCGATATGGGTTACCCGAGGCTCGCGACTCAGTGTCCAAGGATGGCGCGATGACGGGGACGAGAATTCCGTCCGCGAAGCGAGCCGCGTTCTGACCGATCTGCGTAGTGGTCCAGACCGCGCTGAACTCCAGAACGGCTGACCGTGATGGCCAGGGACGGCTCTTGATCGCCCGGCGGATGATGTGGCCGTCGGCGACAATCTGATCCAGCCCGACCTCGCGGGTGTCGCCCTGGGTCAGAGTGTTTGTCGCGAGCAGGCCAGTCTGGCCGCTGCCACCGAGTATGGCGTGGGCATGCAGTGCGAAGTAGGCGATCAGGTCGGCGTTGCCCTTGACACCGTTGGCGAGGTTGTCGACCAGGTATTCCCGATAGGCAGAGCCTGAGGCGCCGCTGATCTTCTTGCCGCCGAGGAAGGGCGGGTTGCCGATGATGGCGTCGAAGCCGCCCTTTTCGAAGACCTCGGGGAAGACCAGGGGCCAGTGGATGGGGTAGCGGTCGAAGCTGCCCTTGACATGGTCGGTGGCGAGCCAGCGGGTGATCTCGCGCTGGGCTTCGTCCACGTCCTTGCGGCCCTCGGTGATGTCGGCGGCGAGTTTGGCGGCCGTTTCGGAGGCGATCTTCTGGCCGCGGTCGCCGCGGCCGGCGTGGGCCAGGGTGGCGCCGATCAGGGCGTCGGCGAACAGGGTGATCTGGGCTGTGCGCGCCTTCGCGTCGTCGAGGAGGGCCTTCTTCTCGTCCAGGCCGTCCAGGGACGAGCCGTCCTTCTCGACGAGTTCGCGGCGTTCGGCGGCGACGTCGCGGATCAGTTCGCGGACGCCGGAGGTCCAGCCGAAGATGTCGGAGTGGAGCTCGCGGCCCTTGGCCGGGTCGAGGTGCATGTATTCGAGCTGGTCCAGGGAGGTGATGCCGAGCAGGGAGTCGCCGGCGACCAGTTTGTCGTCGAGGAAGGTGAAGGGGCGGCGGGTGTCCATGGAGACCAGCCACAGCGACAGCTTCGCCATCTCGACGGCCATCTCGTTGATGTCCGCCCCGTACAGGCAGTGCTCGATGATCGCCCGGCGGGCCTCGACGACGACCTCGTCCTCCTCGGCGTCGCGGCCCAGCCACTGGCCGGTCTCGTCGTGCCCGGGCAGGCCCTCGGAACCGGAAGCAGCACCGGAGCCGGGGCCGCCCGCGCCGCCGGCCGCGTCGACCCGGCCACCAGCCCGAGGATCGCCCTCCAGCGTCCAGGCCTCGACGAGGCGGGCGCCGAGGTAGCGGGCGGCGGCGACGAGGAACGCCGCCGAGCCCATCGCGATGTCGGCGACCTTCAGGGCGAGGATGTCGGTGCTGGACCGCAGCTTCCAGGCGTTGGTGTCGGCGGTCTGCAACGGGCCGGGCGCATAGACCAGCGGCTCGAGGGCGTTGTTCGCGACCTCCTCGGCGAGGAAGCGCGGGGTGTAGTGCGTGCCGGTGTTCTTCCGCAGCGGCGACTCGGTGACGTACAGGCCGCTTTCCAGGATCACCACCGGCTGGTCCCGCAGGTCCCGGCGCAGCAGGCCGAAGAACGGCAGCAGCCGCTCGGCGGTCGGGTAGTCCCCGCGGGTCACGGCGAGCAGGGCCTTGCGGGCCTCCTCCCGCTCGCCGGCCTCCAGCGGGATGAGCCGCTTCTCGACCGCCTTCGCCGAACCGAGGCCACTCGCGGCGTACGTCTCGGCGAGGGTGGCGGCGAGCAGCGGCCGGCCCCGGTGCCGCGACGCCAGGTCCTCCAGCTCGGACAGCCTGACCTCGGCCTCCAGGCCCTCCTTGCCGACCAGGCCGACGATCACCTCGCCGGCCGGGGCCCGACGGGCGTCGTAGGACAGCAGGCCCTCGTAGACGTAGCCGATCTGCTCGACGTCCAGGGACCGGAAGCTCAACGTCCGCCGCTCCCGCGACCGTCCGGAGCCGACCTGGATGTACTGCACGGCGCGCAGCATGTGCAGGACGGTCCGGTCGTCGACGCCGAGCGGCAGCCAGGGATGCGTGTCCGGGTCGAACAGGGAACCGCCGTGGGCGTGCATGCGCAGCCGGGGATGGTCGACGCCGGTGTAGACGGCGGTGAACAGCGCGCGCAGCCGGTGCCAGGCCGCCGTCGACTGCTCCAGGTCGTCCTCGGTGGCGCCGTCGGAAAGCTGCTGCTCCAGCTCCGCGCACAGCCGGCCGACCGAGTAGGTGCCCGCGTACAGCTCGTTGTCGGCGGGCAGCAGGCCGCGTTCCTCGGCGTAGAGCAGGAACACGATTCGCATCATCACCGCGACCGCGCCGCGGTAGACGTCATGCTCGCGGATGTCGCGCAGCCCGATGCCCCCGCGGGCGTGCTCGGCGACGTGCCAGCGGCCGAAGGCGGCGACGAGCAGCTCGACGGCCTGGCGAACCTGGACGCCCAGCGCCTCGGTGATCTCCTCCTGGCTGCCGAGGCTCGCGTTCAGCAGCGGGACCAGCGTCTCCGCGTCCGGCACGCCGAAGAACCGGCGCCGGCACAGCAGCGAGGCGAACGCCCGCACCACGTCCCGCTCGGCCGCCTCCGGCCAGGACACGGCGTCGAACACCGCCGTCGTCGTCACCCCGCCGCGCGGCGCCCAGACCAGCGCCCACTGCCGGCCGTTCGTGACCAGCGCCAGCTCGATGCCGTGATGCCGGCAGGCCAGCGCCGCCCGGTCCACCGGCGTCGCCGCCCACGCCTGCCCGGCGGTCCGCCCCGTCGGCGACTGCCCGGGCGCCACAACCAGGCCCAGCAGCCGCACCGCGTCCGGCTTCACCCCTGCCTGCGCCCCCGAGCTCGAAGGCTCGACGAGGACGAAGGACGGGACGATATGGGTGTCGTGCTGGTCGACGTCCACGGCGAGCGCGGACAGGGGGTCGTCGGCCTCGGGCCAGACCAGGGCGTCGCCCCAGCCGAGCAGGTCGGCGAGCACGAAGCGGACCCAGTCGCGCTGGCCGGCCGCGGGGGCGTCGAGCCAGGTGGCGTGTTCCCGGCGCAGCCGCTCGCGGGTCTTCTTCTCCAGCGCGTCGAGCGTCGGCCAGGCTCGCCGCAGCACCGGCAGGCTCAGGAACGGGCCGCTGATGTCGATCAGGCTCAGCCAGTCGCGGTGCTGCACCGCCCCGTCCTGGACCGGGGGGCGCCGCCGCCCGGAAACGCTCATCGTCCCGCCTCCCGGGCCGGCACGACCAGGACCACCGCGACCGGGAACTGGTGCTGCTGGGGGTTGCGGTAGCGTCCGGCGATCACATCAAGCTCCCGTTGCTTTTCCTGGCCGAGCCGGTGCAGGCGGTCCTCCCAGGACTGCCGGTCCTTGCGGAACTGGGCCAGCTCCTCCCGGCTACTGGTGATCTCCGTCCGGCTGAACAGGACGCCCTCTTCGTTCTCGGGACTGTCGAGCGCCGAGCGGAGCGTGCTCGCGAACTGGTCCAGAGTCGAGGTGATCCGGTCCTCCTCGGCGCTGCGGCGCTGGGCCAGGATGCGGGTGAGCGACTCCTGGCGCGTTCTCGTCCGCCAGTTCAGGGCGGAGAGCACGCCGTCGCGCGCGGCCGGCCAGCGCTCGGCGAGCCGCTCCTGGGTCTCCCTCGTGACGGGACGGCCGGCGGCGAGCGCCGAGCCGACGATCTCCCCGAGGATGGTGAGGTTCTCCAGCCGGCGGAACCGGCCGGCCGCCGGCAGCCAGCCGCCGGCCTGCAACACCTCCTCGTGCAGCCGCACCCCGTCCGCACCGACCAGCACGAACCGGGAGAACGCGCCGACGAGCACCTCCTCGCAGCGCGGGTCAGCGGTCTGCACGGCGGTCACCCGGTGCAGGCCGACGTCGGCGTTGGAGACGGCGCCGCGCAACAGCCGGGTCGACATGTCGACCAGCGGGTGGCCCAGGTGGGCGAGCACGACGTCGTCGCGGCCCCGCACCACCGCCGCGTCGAACGTGATGGGCAGCTGGCGCGGCGGGGCGTCCTCGCGGTGCAGCTTCTCGGTCAGCCCGGCCGAGGCGCGCGCCCACGAGCCGGTCAGCGTCGGCACGTCGAACATCCCGTCACCCGGATCGTCGTCCGGCAGGCCGGGAACGCCGGGGATGCCTGGGATATCGGGGAGATGACCGCCGAACAGGTCGCCGCGCTCGTCGACGTGCGGCGTCAGCCGCTGCTGGCGGGCGAGGTCCAGCGCCGTGCTCACCACCCGCTGCACCGCCCGCGGGGTGATGCCGAGATCGCGGATCGTGTCGTCCAGGGTGGCGCGTAGCCGGCGGACCTGCTCCCGCACGTTCTCGGCGACCGGGACCGCGTCGTCCTTCCCGCCCGCCGCGCCGACCATGACGTCGAGGTCGAGCTCGGCCGGGTCCGCGACTCGTTCGCCGAGCATCCGGCGCTGCACCCGGTCGGAGAGCACCGCGTTGACGGACCCGAGGTCGGCCTTCATCTGCGCGACCTTCTTCACCACCCGGGACAGGAACTCCAGGTCGGCCTCGTAGGAGTCGACCGCGCCACTCCACCCGGAGCCGACGAAGTGGCGGATCTCCGGCGCCTGCCGCTGGCCGTACCGGTCGATCCGGCCGATCCGCTGCTCCAGCTTGTTCGGGTTGAACGGGATGTCGTAGTTGACCAGCCGGTGGCAGTGGTTCTGCAGGTCGATGCCCTCGCTGGCAGCGTCGGTGGCGAGCAGGATCCGCACCGGGTGCTCGCTCGGGTCGGCCTGGAAGGCCAGCCGGAGCTGCTCGCGCTCGTCGTTGGGTAGGCCGCCGTGCAGCAGGCCGAGGCGCGCTCCGCCGAGCCCCTCCTGGCGCAGCAGGCCGGCGAGCCAGATCTGGGTGTCGCGGTACTCGGTGAACACGACGACCCGCTCGTTCAGCCAGTGCTTCCCGTCCGGGCGGCAGACCGCGGTCAGGTAGTCGAGCAGGGCGCGGGCCTTCGCGTCCGGCTCGGCCTCGTGGGCGTCCCCCCAGCGCTGCATCCGTTCCAGCAGCGCGCTCTCCGAGTCGGTGGGGTCCGGCTGCAGCGGGCGGACCCGGTCCAGCGCGTCATCCTCGGCCTCGGCGAGCTGGGTGTCGTCGAGGGTCGCGACGTCGTCGAAGTAGTCCTCCAACCACTCCGGTACGTCGTCGTCGGCGTCGAACCCGCTGGTGGAACCCGCGCGGCCCGGCCGCCCCTGCCGCGCGGCGAGGGTCTCCCGGTAGACGGCGACGGTGTGCGCGAACGCGGCCGGGGAGGAGAACAGCCGCTTCTTCAGCAGCAGTGTCACCAGGTCGGTCGCCTTCCGGCCGCGCTCGGAGTTCAGCCGGGCCCGGCGCAGCGCGGAGAACTCCTTGAGCAGGCCGTGGATCTCCCGCTCGCTGTCCGGATAGACCACCGGCATGTCGATGGAGCGGCGCGGGGCGAACCGCGGCGTGCCGTCCGCGTTCTCGATGCCGCCCTTCAGCCGGCGGACGACCACCTCCTCGACGGCCCTGCGGTCCGGTGCCACCCCGCGGGCGAACCGCTGGTCGTCGAGGATTTCCAGCAGGGCGGTGAACGATGCCAGGTAGCCGTTGTGCGGGGTGGCGGACAGGAACAGCCGGTGGGTGAAATGCGGGGCGAGCCTTCGGATCAGCTTCGTCTGCTGGGAGTCGACCGCGTAGACCTGCTTCGGCGCGGCCGGGGCGACGTGATGCGCCTCGTCGAGGATGAGCAGGTCGAACGTGCGCGGATAGGTCGGCTGGCCGTCACCGGGCAGCACCTCGTCGAGCAGGCGCTGTGCCTTCGGGCCGCGCAGCCACGGCAGGCTGACGATCGTGAGCGGATAGACCTCGAACGGATTGGCTGCGCTGCCATGCGAGCGGCGGACCGCGGCGCACCGCTCCGCGTCGATGATGGTGAATTCGCGGCCGAACTTCTCGGCCATCTCGTCGCGCCACTTCAGGGTCAGCCCGGCCGGGCAGACAATCATGATCCGCCGGGCCCGGTGCCGCAGCAGCAGCTCCTCGGCGACGAGCCCCGCCTCGATCGTCTTGCCCAGGCCGACGTCGTCGGCGAGCAGCAGGTTCACCCGCGGAGCCTCGAGGGCTCGGGCCACCGGCTCGAGCTGGTAGTCCTCGACCGCCACCCCCGAGCGGAACGGGGCCTGGAGCCGGCGGGCGTCCGCGGAGGTCACCGCCGACCAGCGAATGGCGTCGAGGAAGGCGGCGAGCCGTTCCGGCGAGTCAAAGCCGCCTCTGGTCACCTCGGGCAGGGAGCCGCTGGGCAGGACGCGCCGGCCCGGTTCGACCTCCCAGATCACCTCGATCGTCTGCCCGTACCGACCGTCCTCGACGCTCTGCAGGGTGACGAGGGAACTCGGCACGGCCGGCCCCGAGCCGTGGTGCGCTCCTTCGCCATCCGGCGTGACCTGGGCATCGGTCTCCGCGACCACCCACTTCTGCCCCCGCACCTCGACCAGCGCCCCGATGCCGGGCAACCCCGCCCCCGCCGACAATGCGCCGCGACGAGATGGCGCACGCTCCGTAGTTGCAGGCTCCGTAGTTGCAGGCTCCGTAGTTGCAGGCTCCGCGGTCGAACCCGGCATCCTCATCCCCCTCATGGACAGCCCGATCATTCTGGCAGGTCACCGGGTCATCCCTCGCGCCTGCGGTGACCCGCCGACGACGGGCACCCGCACATCCCCGACCAACCAGACATCCAGGAAGAGTGTAGCGACTGTGAATCCGATTCACAATCCGGCCGTCAGCTGGCTGTCAGCTGGCTGTCAGCTGGCTGTCAGCTGGCTGCGATCGCCTAGCCGCGTGGAGTCGCGGCACGTGGACTATCGCAGTGCCTCCAGCGCCCGGAGCTGCGCGGGAGTACCCGACTCCGCGGCGTACTCGAGCAGCTCGTCGAAGGTGGGGACCAACACCTCCAGCAGGTTCGCCACGGTGGCGACCGAATCCTCGAGCTCGGCGCGGCCGAGCCCGTACCGGCGGGAGATCGCCAGGGCGCGACTGCGCACGGCCGTCGCCCGCGCCCGCTCGTCGTCACACCACAACTGCAGAAAGTAGGTGTCCTTCACCTGGAAGGATCCAAGCCGGTAATACGGCTGCCGCGCTGACGGGCCGAACATCTGGGCCGGCAGGGTCGCCCGCCACACCCCGTTCGGCAGGTTGGTCAGCACCGCCTGGCCCAGCCCCGCAGCGCGCAGCCACTCCACCCAGATCTGACGTGGCTCGGCGCCGCGCTCGCCCGCGAGGGCCTGCACCACCTGCGGCGCGTGGCCGCACAGCTCCTCGAGGAACCGGTCCCGGTCCTGGGCCGCCTGGGTGAAGGCCAGCACGGTCGCCCCGTCGGCCAGGACGAGATGGGCCGGCAGCCAGGCGGGGGCGTTGCTCACCGGGTGCAGGTCCCGCAGGCGGCGTGGCACGTTGAACCGGTCCCGGTCCGGTCGCGAGCCCACCGCCCGCACCGCGTCGAACTCGAACGACCGCAGCGACGTCAGCGGTCGGAACCGATCACGTCTGTCACCCGGGTTCCGCTCCCCGTCCGGCACGATCCGCACCGAGCCGTCGTAGTACGCCCGCGGGAAGGGACGGTGGGTGAAGGCGTCGAAGAGCAGCAGCTGGCGGCTCTCCTTCAGGACGTAACGAACCCCGTCTCGGACCGAGGCGCCGCCCAGATCGGTGGGCCACAGCACCCTCGCGTCGCGGCCGTCGCGCTGGAGATGACCGATGTGGACGAGATGCTCGATCCCGCGGGCCACGAGCGATTCGGACAGCCCGAAGAAACGGGCGAGCTCGTCCTCTCGATGCAACCGGCCTTCGACGACCCCTCGCAACAGATAGTGGTCGACGACATCGAAGGGCTGGCTGTCCTCGAAGGTGGCCTGGACCTCCACCTGCCACAGCGGCCAGCGCACCGAGAAGATCCGCAGCGGACGGATCTCCGGCATCGTCATAGTCAGCTCGAGGGCCCGGAAGTCGGGAAACAGCAGCCGGTCGCCGGCACCGCCCGCCGGGGCGGTGCCGACCGAGGGACGGGTCACCTCGGGTCCTCGACGGCGCCGCGCAGCCGCGCCTCGATCTCACGGGAGCCGCGCAGATCCCCGACCGTCGACAGGGCCGTTCTCAGCTCCACGATGAGCCTCGCGAAGCCGGCGTCGGTGGAGCTGCTGAGCGTGTCCAGATCTCCGACGAGCACGAGCTGCCGCCGCGTTCGGCTCATCGCGACGTTGAGGCGGCGCAGCTCGCTCAGGAACCCGACCGAACCAGCCCGATTACTGCGGGTAAAACCATAGATGATCAGATCTCGCTCGTTGCCCTGGAACGCATCCACGGTGCCGATGTTGTCCTCGACGTTCCCGGGCCCGCCCAATCGCCGGACGAGCGTGCGCCGCAGGAGCTGGACCTGCTCCCGATACGGAACGATCACCGCCCAGTCGCGGTAGTGATCGGCGTAACGGGCGACCAGGGCGGCAATGAGATTCGCCTCCAGCCGGTTGCTGACGCCACCGTTCGCGCCGCCGCGAGTCTCATGCCGTTGCGGGGGCGGCCGATCGGAGGTGTCCACAAATGCCAACGGGCTGGTGAACAGCGGATCGGGCCCGGTCCCGGGATGCTCGGTGGCGAGCACGCCGCCGTAGAAGGAATGCGAGATGAACGTCGCAACCGTCTCGGGCATGCGACGTTGGGTCGTCAGGGTCACCCCGTGTTCCGCCCCGATCCGCTCGAAGAGCCGCTCGAACTCGCTGCGCCCGACGATGTCCCGGGTCTCGGCGACAACCGGGGCGGACAGTTCCGCGCCTGGCACGAGCCCCTCTGCCCACCGGGCGACCTCGCTGTCCAGGTACGGGGGAAGCTGGTGGTGATCCCCGACGAGCACCGCCCGGCGGGCCCGGACCAGGGGGACGAGCAGGTCGGGCAGGGCGATCTGACCCGCCTCGTCGACGATGGCGAGGTCGAAGGACAGCCCGCTCAGCAGCTTCTTCGTCGAGACGCCGATGCAGGTCGCGGCGATGACGTCGGCGTAGCTGACAAGTTCGTGTTTGAGCTCCTCGTCCGCGGTGGGGATCCGACCCCGCCATTCGGCCAGCAGGGATGCGCGGGTGCGGGCGAGACCGACGGTGTCGCGGAGGCTTTGCTCGCGCCGCTCCCAGCCGGCGACGTCGTCGGCCTCGCCGTTGGGGAAGCCGGGGCCGCAGCCCGCCAGCTCCAGCCCCGCACGCAGCGGCTCCGCGGTCCGCGCCGCCCGGGTGAGCGCACGTTCACGGTGTCCCCAGGCGTATTCCCGCTCCGCCAGCAGCCGGCCACCGACGCCGTCCTGGGCAACGAGCAGTGCGACCCGTTCCAGTACGCCGTCGCGTTCGGACCGGGCCGCGGCGAGTTCCTGCTCCGCCGCATCGACCCGGACCTCCGCGGCCTGCAGGGCCCGCAGGCGTCGGGCGACACCGCGCCGGTGGACCGCCGCCCACCAACCGGGAGCGCGCCGGCCGGCCGCCTTCTCGTAGCGGAGCCGGGCCCGGGTGAGACGTTCCTGCCGCCCCGCCGCCGCTTTCTCCAGCCGTTCGACCGCGGTCCGGGCCGCCGCGATCTGCGGTTCGAGCGGGGCTCGGACCCGCCGGGAGATGTCGTCCAGCTCGGCATCCCGGCTCAGGACGATCGCGTCGTCCTGCTGCGCGGCGCCGATATGCGTGCGCAGCAGCGCCAGCTGGTCGCTGGCGTCCCCCTCCCCGGCGAACGGCTCCAGCGCCGACACGATCGGTTCCGTGTACCGCAGAAGGTTGTCCTTCAGCTCCTCCACCTGGACCTCGGCGGTGAGCTCGCGGGCCGGACCGGTCAGCGCCTCCGGGTTGCCGACCCGCACGCACCGCAGCTGGTCGGCCAGGCCCCCCAGGACGTTGTCGACGGCTCGGTTGCTCTGCGAGGTGACCAGGATCCGGCGCGGGCTCTCGGCGCCGGCCCGGGCGGCTGCCGCCTCGGCGACGGCGATCTCGGTGATGGTCCAGGTCTTCCCGGTGCCCGGGGGGCCGAGCACGAGCAGCAGATCCGGCTCCCCCAGCGCGCGCTGGTAGGCGTCGAGCTGGCCGCCGTCCAGCGAGCGGCTCGGGATCGCCGACCGATCGGGTGGGGATGGTTGCAGGACCCCGTGCTCCGCCAGGATCGCCAGTAGGCGGGGATTGGTCGCCTCCTCATCCCGCAGGGCGGCCACCGCGCCCAGCTGGGCCCTGTAGACGACATCGCTCGGAAGAACCGCCAGCGCGCCCTGCGCCGGGATGCGGGCGAAGTCGGGGACGCCGTCGAACCGAACCGTCACGTCGAGGTTCTCGCTGCGCAGGATCGTGCCGCGTAGCTCCCGGTCGTCGTTGACCTGAACCTGCGTGCCCTCGGAGACCTGGCACGCCTCGGCCAACCGGAACTCGTACACGCCGCGGGCGGAGTACCGCTGTTCACGGGTCGCCCGCCGCGCCCGGTACAGAATCGGTGTGGCGGCGAGCCGTTCCCGTTCAAGATCCCGGGTCCGCATGATGATCCGCTCGACCGTGTCGAGATAGTCCAGGTGCCGAGTGGGCATCCGGGCGGACGACGCCGCCGACGTCGCCAGCTCCGCCCAGGCCTTGCGCAGAGCTCCGGAATAGCTGTGGTAACCAGCCCCGATGTATCTGACGTGCGGATAGAGAAACCACTGCGGGCAGTGAACGCGCAGGAAACCCTGGGCGAGACTCCGGTGGTCCCGGAAGCCCCACCGGGCGACGTGGGTCAGAATGTATCCGTCGTCGCGGTTCGTCGGGCGTAGCAGCGCGACGTGGGTGTCGGTGTAGATCCGAAGCGTCGTCGCATTGTCCCGGCCCGTTTCCAGGCGGGCCGGTACGCCGGTGCCGGACATCCGCCGGAGCTGGTCGACGAAACGTTCGGGGTCGAGGTCTTCGTTGCCCTGGACGCGGGCGCTGGCCAGCGTCTCGGTCAGCCGCGCGCTCGGGGCGAGAGCAATCCCGCCAGCCAGGGTGATCGGGGCTATGGCCATCAGTGCCCGGCCCGGGCGAGGCGGTCGATGCCGGCGCGCAGCGCCGGGATGAGCAGGCCCGGCCGGGCGGGCCGCCGGTCCGGATCGGGGTCGAGGGCGGCGAGCAGAACCTCGTCCAGTTCAGCCGGCACGTCGAACCCGAAGGCGTGCAGCGGTGCGGGCAGGCCGCGGGCCGGCGGCCGTCCCGTCAGACAGTGGTAGGTCATGGCGGCCAGCCGGTGAACGTCGGTGCGGAATCCAACCTCAGCGCCATGGAACCCGAGACGCTCCTGCTCCGGTGCGCGGTACTCGGCGGGTCCCTCCCCGGGCCGACGGCGGACGCCGGCCAGGCCAAGGTCACGCAGGGCGGGGGCGCCCCTCGGATCGAGAAGAAGCACCCCGTCCGGCGTCAGGGCCCGATGGGTGTGCCCGGCATCGTGCAACCCGGCCAGGACATCGGCCACCCGTTCGGCGACGGTCAGCAGACCGACAGCGGTCACCCGGTCCAGCGGGCGGGCCCGCGCCGGGGCCACCGGGCCGAACACCTCCCGCCAGGTCCGGCCCGCCGGCCGGGCCGAGAGGACGGCGGCCTCCACCGAGCTCACCCGGCCCTCGAGCAGCCGGGGCAGGCCGCGCCGGCCGCCGATCCGATCAAGCAGGCGTAACTGGGTGTCGATCGCCTCCGCGTGGGCCTCCGCGTCCGGGTCCGGACGCCGGATCAGCACCTGGCGGAACCAGGCCGGGTTGGGCGGCGCGGCCATGACCGTGGCAGCTCCTGTCCGCAGCACCCAGGCATCGCCGCCACGCCACTGCTGCGGATCCCCCTGCAGCAGGCAGTTGCGGCCGGCGATCCGGATCGTCTCACCGCCGCGGGGGTGCCGATCGGCCGGATCGCGGGGCGCCGACGCACCTGGTCCGAGATCCGCGGGCGGGACGATGATCCCGACCTCCGCCTCGGCGGGCAGCTGCGGCGACCCACCGGGCGGCGGGTAGAACGCCGCGACCACCGCAGCCGCCTCCGGCCGGGTGAGCCGGCTCCGGAGCCCGGTCTCGTCCCAGATACAGATCTTCGTGGACGTCTCGGCATGCTGAGCGCTTTTCCAGCCGTCCCACCACAGCGTGGTGTGATGATCCATGGAGCTGGGAACGCACAGTACCCACTTGTCGATCCGATAGCCGAACGCGCGAGCATTCTTCTGCGCCGAAGCAAAGGATTCCATGATCTGGCGGCGTTGGCTCCGCCCGACCCGCGGCATGAAGTACTTCGACTGCCAGACGACGATCCGGTCGTCGAGCCGGCCGAGAAAGACGTCGATGCCGCCGTCCCCGGGGTTGGGGCTTATCCGCCGAGCGCCGGGGTGCAGGGCATCCACCAGCTGCGCGATCATCACCTCGAAATCGCTCCGGGCTCCCTCCTCGCTGCCCGTATTCAGCTCGTGAGCACGGAAGTTGACCACCACAGGATTTCGCCGCGAGCCTGGCACGCCGGATCGTTCCTCCTCGGGTCAGCGGAGTCGGATACCGGGAGGAATCCTACCGGGAATCGCCGCGCCGCTCGAGCTGTCAGCGCCGCAGGCCCACGTGTTCCATGTCAGCGGACGAGGCGTAGGGGGCGTGCTCCGGTTCTTTCGGAAATCGCCTCGTCCAGGTCGGTGGTCGTGGCGGTGAGGTCGGCGAGGAGTTCCAACCGGCTGGCGGTGACGGCGCCGGCGGGGTGGAAGGTGACGAGTCGCTGGTCGGCCGGCGGCACCGTCATCTGTTCGCAGACCAGGTGCAGCTCGCCCGCATCGGGATGCCGAAGCTGCCTGTTCATACCGCACTGGGTTGCCACGTCGTACCGGCCCCACCAGTCGGCAAACTCGGCGCTGGCCGCGGAGAGCCTCGTGACCAGCCGGACGATATCCGGCTGGTTCGGGTGGCGGCCCAGCTCGCCGCGGAGCGTCGCGACCAGGTCTGCCGCAGTCGCTTCCCAGTCGAGCCAACGGGCGCGCAGTGACGGGCACCGGAAGCTGGGCCAGACGATGTTCCGTTCCGCCGGCGCCACGGCCCCGAAGTCGGTCAGCAGTGCGGCGGCGGCCGGATTCCACGCGACGGCGTCCATCGCCACGGTCAGGAGATAGGCCGGTATCGGCTGGAGAGCGGAACAGGTGGGAGTTCTCGTCGTCGGACAGTCGAAGCCCGCGGCCGATCGCGCTGAGCACCTCCAGGGACGGGCGGCGGTCACGCCCCTGCTCAAGTCGGGTACTGCTGACAAGCTGGGCAGGTCAGGAGCTGACCGGCACGGGCCGCGCGGGGTCCCTGCCCCCACACCCAGAAAGCCAGCGCCCTACTGGTAGGCCTGGACCGTTCCGTCCACCGGCTGATGTGCCCGGGTCGAACACTGGCTCGGCCGGTGACTGAGTCAATCACCGGCCGAGCGCAGGGTCCTGCTCTGCGTGGTGCGCTACTTCTGAGGGTTCGTCTACGTCTGGTCGGGCTTCGGGGCCAGCGCAGGCGTGGGGGTCAGTGCGGGGG
>NZ_JANEZT010000599.1 GCF_025403405.1 Frankia tisae | reverse complement strand
ACGGGGCGCCGAACCCCCGGCCCGAGGGCACTGCACCGAGACCCGAGCTCGACGGCGTGGTGGCGAAGGTCCGGCCAGATGATGACCCGCCGACGGCCCGTCCGCCTCCGTTCGACGCCGAACTCGGCGGCTGGACGGGCTGCGGGCCGCCGGGCTCGGCGCCCGCGTCCTCGGCGCCCTCGTCTTCGGCCTCGACCTCGGCGAGGGTGTCGCCGGGGCCGGCGAGCAGGCGGCGGAACAGGGGGCTGCGGGCGACGAGTTCGGCCTCGGTGCCGATGTCGACGATGCGGCCGGCGTCGAGTACCGCGATCCGGTCGGCGAGGTGCAGGGTGGAGCGGCGGTGCGCGATGAGCAGCGTCGTGCGTCCCCGCATGACCTCACGCAGCGTGGCGTGGATCTCGGCTTCGATCCGGGCGTCGATCGCGGAGGTGGCGTCGTCGAGGAGCAGCACGCGAGGGTCGGTCAGCAGCGCGCGGGCGAGCGCGACCCGCTGGCGCTGGCCGCCGGACAGCGTCAGGCCCTGCTCGCCGACGACGGTGTCGTAGCCGCGCGGAAGGCCGCGGATGAAGCCGTCGGCCTGCACCGACCGGGCCGCGGCGACGATCTGCTCGTGCGTGGCGTCCGGCCGACCATAGGAGATGTTCGCCCGGACCGTGTCGGAGAACAGGAAGCTGTCCTCGAAGACCACGCCGATCTGGTCGCGCAGCGAGGCCAGCGTCAGCGTGCGGATGTCCTGGCCGTCGAGGCGGACCGTGCCGCCCTGCGGGTCGTAGAAGCGGGGCAGGAGCTGGGAGATCGTCGACTTGCCGGAGCCGGAGGTGCCGACGAGGGCCACCGTCTCCCCCGGGGAGATGCGCAGGCTGATGTCACGCAGCACCGGCCGCGACGGCAGGTAGCCGAAGGTCACCCCGTCCAGCTCGATCAGCCCGCGGGCGGTGCCGAGAACGGTGGCGTCCGGCGCGTCGGTGATCGCCGGATGGGAGTCGATGATCTCGAAGATGCGCACCGTGCTGGCCTTGGCCTGCTGGCCGACGGTGAGCAGGCCGGCGAGGGTGCGCGTCGGGCCGATGAGCGCCCCGAGGTAGGTGCTGAAGGCAAGGAAGGTGCCGAGGGTGATCCGGTCGGTGAGCGCCAGCCAGCCGCCGAGGGCCAGCACGGCGACCTGCCCGAGCGCGGGCACGGCCTGCATCGCCGCACCGAACCGGCTAGTGATCTTCACGGCCCGCATCCGCAGCGCGAACAGCGTCCGGGCGTGCCCGGCGAGCCGGTCGAGCTCCCGGTCCTCCTGCCCGAAGCCCTTCACCACCCGCACGCCCGCGACCGCCTCCTCGACGGCCCCCGCCACCTCGCCGGCCTGCTGCTGGGCCGCCCAGGTGGCGGGGAACACGGTGCTGCGCGCCCGGAAGCCGAGCAGGAACAGCGCCGGCCCCATCGCGAGGGCGATGAGGGTCAGCAGCGGCGACAGCCACGCCATCGCGACCAGGGAGGCGACGAAGAGAACCAGGTTGCCGGCGACCATCGGCAGGTAGGACAGCAGCCCCTGGATGGCGCCGACGTCCGAGATCGCCCGGCTGACCACCTGCCCCGTGGAGACCTGGTCCTGCCGGGCGCCGTCGAGACGCTCGATGGTGCTGAAGACCTCGTCACGCAGGTCGTACTGGACGTCCAGCGACAGCCGACCACCCGCATAACGCCGCACAAACGCGGTGGCGAAGATCGCCACACCGGCGGCGAGCAGGACGATCAGGTACGGGGTCAGCGAATGCCGGTGAGTGACGACGACATTGTCGATGACCTGCCGCTCGACCAGCGGGACGGCGGCGGTGACGAGCGTGCCGAGCAGCGCCGCGCCGAACGCCAGGATCACATTGCGGCGGTAGACCATCACCTGCCGGCCGAGCCGGCGCAGCCAGCGGTCCGACTGGTCGCGCTGCGAGATGTCCGCGGTTGCCGGCCCATCGCCGCTCGCCGGCGACGGGTTCGTCCGGCCCGGGGCACGGCGGCGGTTCTGGCGCGGAAGATCCGCCCCCTGGTGCGGTGACGGCGGATCGGCGGCGGGCTGCGTGGAGCGAGACGCCTCACCGGGCAGGCGTGGCGTCTCGGCCGAGGATGCTTCGGGGCTCGCGGTGGACCTCCAGGTCAGCAGGTTCCGACGGATGCAGCCGGTCAACGGGCGCAGGCGGCGGACGGCACCGGGCCTGCGGGCCGCGGGCGGTGCGGGAACACGCGCGGAGCGCACCCGCGCCGACCGCCGCTCCCCCGCCCGACCGTACGTCGCGCGGCCCCCGGTCCCGGCAAGCTATGTCTACCAGCGAAACATCCCCGGAACCCGGTTGATGCCCGGACCGGTCCGGCCCCGGAC
>NZ_JANEZT010000598.1 GCF_025403405.1 Frankia tisae | reverse complement strand
TCGGTCCACATCACCGCCGCGCCGCATCGGTTCCGCTGAACCCGTCCCACCCACCAGTCGATGGAGAGACAGTCCATGCGCGTCGCGTTGCTCACCCGCGAGTTTCCTCCGGACGTCTACGGCGGGGCGGGTGTGCACGTCGAGTACCTGGCCCGCGAGCTCGCCCGGCTGGTCGACCTCACCGTGCACCGCCAGGCGGCCGCCGACGGGGACCGGGTCGTGGTGGAGGCGCCCGGCGGGTCGGGCGTCGCCGCGGTGAGCGCCCACCCGAGCTGGGCGGCGCTCGCCGGTGGCGACGACGTGCTGCGCACCCTGTCGATGGACCTGTCGATGGCCGCGGCGGCCGCCGGCGCGGACATCGTCCACTCCCATACCTGGTACACGAATCTCGGCGGCCACCTCGCCGCCCTGCTCGGCGGTGTCCCGCACGTGATGACGTCGCATTCGCTGGAGCCGCGCCGGCCGTGGAAGGCCGAGCAGCTCGGCGGCGGATACCAGCTGTCGTCGTGGTGCGAGCGGATCGCTATCGAGTCGGCGGCCGCGGTGGTCGCGGTGAGCACCGGGATGCGCGAGGACATCCTCGGCGCCTACCCGGCGGTCGACCCGGCGCGGGTGCACGTGATCCGCAACGGCATCGACACCGAGGAGTACCGGCCCGACCCGGCGACCGACGTGCTGGAACGGCACGGGGTCGACCCGGAACGGCCCACAGTGATCTTCGTGGGGCGGATCGCCCGGCAGAAGGGTCTGCCGGTGCTGCTGCGCGCCGCGTCGGCGATCGACCCGCGGGCGCAGCTCGTGCTCTGCGCCGGCGCCCCGGACACCCCCGAGCTGCTCGCGGAGACCACCGCGCTGGTCGACGGGCTGCGCATCGAGCGCGACGGCGTCGTCTGGCTCAACGGGATGCTGAGCAAGCCCGAGGTCATCCAGCTTCTCAGCCACGCCGACGTGTTCGTGTGCCCGTCGGTGTACGAACCGCTGGGCATCGTCAACCTGGAGGCGATGGCCTGCGGCACCGCCGTCGTCGCCTCCCGGGTCGGCGGCATCCCGGAGGTCGTCGACGACGGTACCACCGGGCTGCTCGTCCCACCCGACGAGCCGAAGGCGCTCGCCGACGCCGTCAACGCCGTCCTCGCCGACCCGGCGCGGGCGGCGGCGATGGGCCGCGCCGGGCGGGCACGGGCGGTCGGCGAGTTCGGCTGGGCGGCCGTCGCGGAGCGCACCGCGGAGCTCTACGCCTCTCTCACCGGCGGCTGACCGGCGGCTGCGGCTGCTGGCCGGCGGGGCCGCTGACCGGCGGGGCCGCCGCGGGTCAGCTCCGCCAGGCGGTCTCGGAGACCGGGGAGCGGCCCAGCAGCGGCCGCCACCAGGACTCGTTCTCCTTGTACCAGGCGATGGTGGAACGCATCCCCTCGCGGAAGTCGATCAGCGGTGACCAGCCGATCTCGGTGCGCAGCTTGGTGGAGTCCAGCAGGTAGCGGCGGTCGTGGGAGGGCCGGTCCGGCACGATCGTCTTCAGCGACGCCGGCAGGCCGAGCTCCGCGAGGATGGTGTCGGCGATCGTTTCGATGTCGGCCTCGACGCCGGAGCCGACATGGTAGGTCTCGCCGACGCGGCCGCGGTCGAGCACGGCGTCGATCGCCCGGCAGTGGTCCATCACGTGCAGCCACTCGCGCCGGTTCGTCGTCGACGCGTACAGCGGGAGCTGCTCGCCCTGCAGCGCACGGGTCACGAACAGCGGGATGACCTTCTCCGGGAACTGGTAGGGCCCGTAGTTGTTCGAGCAGTTGGTGATCGTCACCGGCAGGTCGTAGGTGTAACCGTAGGCGCGCACGGCGTGGTCGCCGCCGGCCTTCGCCGCGTTGTACGGGGTGCGCGGCAGGTAGGGGGCGTCCTCGGTGAAGGCCCCTGGGTCGTTGAGGTCCATGTCGCCGTAGACCTCGCAGGTGGAGATCTGGTGGAAGCGGGCGACGCCCACCGTGCGGGCCGCCTCCAGCAGCGTCTGGGTGCCCATCACGTTCGTCGAGAAGAACTCGCCCGGCCGGATGATCGCCAGACTGTTGTGCGACTCGGCGGCGAAGTTCACGATCACATCGACCGTGTGCTCGCGCAGGGTGGACTCGACGAGTTCACGGTCGCGGATGTCGCCGTGGACGAAGGTGATGCGCTCCGCGACGTCGGCGAGGTTCTCCCGGCAGCCCGCGTAGGTCAGGGCGTCGAACGCCACGACGGTGTCCGCCGGGTGGCGTTCGCGCCAGTAGCGGACGAAGTTTGACCCGATGAACCCGGCGGCTCCGGTCACCAGCAGCGTCGACATCGTTCGGCCTTTCGGTCGGCCCGCGTGCGGCGATGCACGGGGTGGGGGATGGG
>NZ_JANEZT010000597.1 GCF_025403405.1 Frankia tisae | reverse complement strand
CCGAATACCCAGCCGGCCCCGTCGCCGAGCGCTGACGGCGGGCAGAACCCGCGGCTGACTGGAGGCCCGGCGTCCTCGGATTCGGCCAGCCCGTCCGGCGGCCCGACGAACAGCCCATCCGCATGCCCGGGCGGGACAGCGGCCGGTGCCCGAGACGGGTGCGCCTCTGGACCGCCGGCATGCCCGGCCGGTGCGACCGCCGACGCCGACCAGGCGTGTTCCACGCGCCCGGCACCCTGCCCGACCGGGATGACCCACGGTCCGGCGGGGACGTGCGACTCCACCTCCTCGGCCTGCCCCCCGGCGGCCGCCGGCGTCCCCGCCGGGCAGTGCCCTGCGCCGACGTGCGGCGCGGCCGACGCCGACGCCGACGAGCCGTCCGGTGAACGGTGCACCCCGCCATGCCCCGCCGGCTCGTCGCCGGCGCCGGGCTGTGACGAGCCGCGGCCCTGCGAGAGCGCGGCCGCGCGGCCCCACGGCCGGGCGGCAGCCGGCACGCCCTGCCCGGAGCCATCCGCCACGCGGACCGACCAGCCCGCGTCCAGCCCGACCGGCAGTTCACAGCCGTCGCACGCCGTCTCGGTCACCTGCCCGGACGGGTCGGTGCGGGCCAGCGCGGACCAGTGCCCGCTGCCGCAGCGGCTCTGCCCCGGCTCGCCGGTCGGGGTGCCGGTGGGCGAGGCGTGCCCGGCGCCGAAGCCGTCACCGCCGGTCCCGGTCGTCTGTTGGGACGGCTCGGTGCGGGCGGCGACGCTGGACTGCCCGGCCGGGCGGCGGCTGTGCCCGGGTGGCATAGCGGTGCCGCTCGATGAGCTGTGCGCCGTTCCGGCGCCGCCACGCTGCGCCAAGGGCACCGTTCGCGTGCTCGGCGAGTGCACCGCGGTGCTAGCCTCCGGGGCCCCGCAACCGCCCGTCGGCACCCCGGTGGCGCGGGAGGCACAACCCGGGGAGCTGCTGTTCGACCGGACCGTCGTCACCGCGGGGGACCTGCTGTTCGCCCGCGGTGCCGGGTGCCGACCCGGGGCGCCGGTTGTGCTCACGGCCAGCGGCGAGCTGGTCGGGCGAGCCGTCGCCGACCAGGCCGGTACGTTTGAGACCGTCGTCCAGTTCGCCAGCTTCCGGCCGGGTTACCGTCCGGTGGAGGTTAATTGCGGCAAGGATCTCAACGCCGGCATCGACATGGTGCTCGTCTCCGCGGACACCAGCGCGACCGCGCCCTCAGTGCTGCTCCCGCTGTTCCTCGCGCTGTCCTTCCTGGCCGTGCACTACCAGTTGGCGGCTCGGGGACGGCGCCGGGCCAGGGCGCAGCGCCGCTAGCCGCTAGCCGCCGGCAGAGCGTCGGCCGGCATCCTCGACGACCAGGGCGGGAGTGACGCACCGATGTCCCACCCATCCGGTCACGGCGCCGCCGCCGACGGCGCGGACGACCGTCGTCCCGGGCCGGGTTCCGAGGCACCGACCCAGGTCGGCCCCTACCGGCTGCTGCGCCGGCTCGGGGCGGGCGGCATGGGCACGGTCTACCTGGGCGTGAACCCGGCCGGCGGGCAGGTGGCCGTCAAGCTGATCCGGCCGGATCTTGCCCGTCTCGCCGAGTTCCGGGCGCGGTTGAAGCAGGAGGCCGACAACGCCCGCCGGGTGGCCCGGTTCTGCACCGCCGCAGTCCTCGACGTTGACATCAACGCCGAGCAGCCGTACCTGATCACCGAGTTCGTCGATGGTCCGACGCTCGCCGAGGCGGTGGCGGGACGGGGTCCACTGAGCTCGGCGGAGCTGCACCAGCTCGCGGTGAGCATGACGACCGCCCTGATGGCCATCCACCGGGCCGGCATCGTGCACCGCGACCTCAAACCGTCCAACATCCTGCTGTCCCGGCTCGGCCCCAAGGTCATCGACTTCGGCATCGCCCGCGCCCTGGACACCGCCACCAGGCTCGATCTCGACCGCTACGGCGCGGACCACCAAATGGGGACGCCGGCCTTCATGGCGCCCGAGCAGGCCCGGGGCGAGCCGGTCACCTCGGCGGCGGACGTGTTCGCCTGGGGCGGGGTCCTCATCTACGCCGGGACCGGCCGCTACCCGTTCGGCGGCGGCTCGACGCCGGGGCTGCTGTTTCGGACCGTGAACGAACCGCCCGCACTCGACGGGTTCGAGGACAGCCTGCGCCCGCTCGTCGAGGAGGCGATGCGCAAGGTCGCCGCGGACCGGCCCCGCGCCGAGGAGCTCTACGCCCGGCTGCTCGACCTGCGTGCCGACGAACCGGCCGCGGTTCCGCAGCCGCCGCTGTCCCTGTCCGAGGTGACCGCACTCATCCGGCCGCTGATCACCAACCCGCGGGGGGCCCGGCCCGGGCCCGCCGCGGACCCCCTCACCCCTG
>NZ_JANEZT010000596.1 GCF_025403405.1 Frankia tisae | reverse complement strand
CGCTGCCGGCTGAGCCTCGCCGCCCCCCGTCACCGCGGCAGGGGGCGGACGGTAGGTTTCCCTGCGTACCGCGGCCTGGGCACGCACCGGTGATGAGCAGGTTGGCGCCGCGGGGGCGAGGCGTCGCCTCGGGGTGCCCACCGGATGTGCACCCGCTCATCCGGACTGACGGCGGGTGCGGGTGCCCGGATGAGGGTGTCGGCGGTGAGGGCAGCGGAGGTCAGGGTGGGGCTGCGCGAGCGGCTCGCGGGCAGGCGTGTGTTCGTGACCGGGGTGACCGGGTTCATGGGCGAGGCTCTGCTCGAACGGTTGCTGTCGGATTTCCCCGACACCTCGGTGGTGGCGCTGGTGCGGCCGCGGGGCAGTCATACGGGGGCGGCGCGGTTGGCGCGGATGCTGCGCAAGCCGGCGTTTCGCCAGTTGCGTGAGCGGCTGGGTGCGGCGGGGTTGACGGAGCTGGTGGCGCGTCGCGTCGAGGTCGTCGAGGGTGACCTGTCGCGGCTGCCGGCGTTGCCCGGTGACATCGACGTGGTCATCCACTGCGCCGGGGAGGTGTCGTTCGACCCGCCGATCGACGACGGGTTCCGGATCAACGTTGGTGGGCTGCAGGAGCTGCTGCGGGCGTTGGCGGCCGCCGGGGCGCGCCCGCATCTGGTGCACGTGTCGACGGCGTATGTGGCGGGGTTGCGGTCGGGGCACATCGCCGAGGGGCCGCTGGCTCATGACGTGGACTGGCGCGTCGAGCAGGATTCCGCCTCCCGGGTGCGTCAGCAGACCGAGGATGCCTCGCGGTCGCCGGAGAACTCGGCGCTGTTCCGGGCGCAGGCGGGTCGAAGTTTCGCTGCGGCCGGGGCGCGGACGGTGTCGACGGAGGCGGAGAAGCTGCGCCGGACGTGGGTGGCGCGCCGGCTGGTGGAGGCCGGCGGGCAGCGGGCGCAGGTGCTGGGCTGGACCGATGCGTACACGTTTACCAAGGCGTTGGGGGAACGGTTCCTGGAGGAGGCGCACGGCGAGCTGCCGTTGACGATTCTGCGCCCGTCGATCATCGAGAGTGCGTTGGCGCGGCCGTTCCCCGGGTGGATCGAGGGGTTCAAGATGGCCGAGCCGCTGATCCTGGCTTATGGTCGCGGGGAGTTGCCGGACTTCCCGGCCTCGCCGGACGCGGTCGTCGACATCATCCCGGTGGATCTGGTTGTCAACGCGACGCTGGCGGCGGCGGCGACGGTGCCGCCGGTGGACACCCCGGCCTATTACACGGTGTGTTCGGGGTTTCGTAACCCGCTGCTGTTTCGGGATCTCTACGCTTATGTGCGGGAGTACTTCCTGGCCGATCCGTTGCCGCGCCGCGGTCGGGGGGCGATCGCGGTGCCGGCGTGGCCGTTCGCGGGGGCGACGGCGGTGGAGGCGCGGTTGCGTCATTCCGAGCGGCTGGTGGGGTTCGCCGGGCGGGCGTTGGCGCAGATCCCGGCGTCGGCGCGGACGCGGGCGCTGGCCGGGGAGCTGGAGCGGGCGCAGAGCCGGGTGGCGTTCCTGCGCCGCTATTCGGATGTGTACCGGGCGTACACGAAGGCGGAGCTGGTCTACGTCGACGATGCGACGCGGGCGTTGCACGAGGCGTTGGACCCGGCCGATCAGGTGGAGTTCGGGTTTGATCCGGCGTGCTTCGACTGGCGGCACTACCTGCAGCAGGTGCACTGCCCGGCGGTGACGGCGGTGCTGCGCCGGCCGCGGGATGCCGCGCCGCGCCGGCGGCTGTCGGGGCATCTGGGTGCCGGTGACGGGGTGCTCGCGGTGTTCGATCTTGATGGTGCGGTGGCGAGTGCGACGGTGATCGAGTCGTATCTGTGGATGCGGCTGGCCGATGCGGGGCCGCGGGGTCGGGCGCGGGAGCTGGTGGGGCTGGCGGCGGCGCTGCCGGGGTATGTGCGGGCGGAGCGCCGCGACCGGGGGCATCTGATGCGTGCGGTGTACGCCCGCTATGCGGGGGTGGATCCGGCGGAGTTGGAGCGTCTGGTTGCGGAGGTGGCCGGTGACATTCTGCTGCGGCGGGTGAAGCCGGCGGGGATCCGTCGGGTGCGGGAGCATCGGGCGGCGGGGCATCGCACGGTGCTGGTGACCGGGGCGGTGGAGGTGCTCACCCGGCCGTTCGCGCCGCTGTTCGACGAGGTGGTCGCCGCCCGGCTGGAGGTGGGTGCCGACGGGCTGCTCACCGGCCGGTTGGCGTCCTCGCCGCTGGTCGGTGATGCGCGTGCGGCGTGGCTGGACCATCATGCGCGGGCCACGGGGGCGGATCTGGCGGCGTCGTGGGCGTATGCGGACAGCCAGTCGGATCTGCCGTTGCTGCGCGCGGTGGGTAACCCGGTGGCGGTGAATCCGGATGTGGCGTTGCATCAGGTGGCCCGTGGTGCCGGTTGGCCGATCGAGGAG
>NZ_JANEZT010000595.1 GCF_025403405.1 Frankia tisae | reverse complement strand
TCCACCGCCCGGTACACATTCTCGCCGCCGTTACGCTCGATCTCCCTCGAAATCACCGAGTGATGCCTGCCGAGCGCCTTCGCGATGAACCGCGCCGAACGATTCTTGCCCAACTCGCGGGAAATAATCTCCCGCTCCTCGATCGTCAACTTCTCCCGCCGACCCATCCACCATCCAGCCCCTCGACGCCAACACGATCATCCTATCGAGGCGTCGCTACGACCATTTGACCCCGCCCTGTGTTGGCCAGCAGCGGCCGGCGAAGCGCCAACCACCCGGGAAGGCGGCATGACCGCCACCGGGAATCCCCCTCGTTCGCCAGGGGGAGGAAGTCAAGGGACGACCGTCACCGGCCACAGGCCGCTGCGGACCAGCCGGCTCGCCAGGGAGCCGATGAGCCGGTGCCCGGCGCTCTCGGACGCGCCGACGACGACCATGTCGGCCTGCACCTCGGTGGCGCTCCGCTTGATCCCGTCGAAGGGGTCACCGGCGCGCACGAGGAACCGGATGGGCACGCCGAGCTCCTCGGAGCGTTCCTGGATCGACGAACGCACCTCGGCGGCGATCGAGTTCACGACCTGCTGGATCGCCTCCCCGGCCGGGGCGGGGGACATCGCCGCCCAGACCGATGGTGACGCGACGTACACGACGACGAGCCGGGACGCCTGGCGGCGGGCGAGGCCCGCGGCGAACGCCGACGCGCGCATCGACGTGCGGGAACCGTCGACACCGGCGAGGATCGTCCGCGGACCATCCGTACCGAGTTCGAACCGGCCCGGCTTCCAGGCCGGCCCGAAGTCCTCGACCATCATCACCGATGGACCCAGCTCAGCGCTCACAGCCGCAGTCTTTCAGGATGTCAGGTGCAGGGCTGGTGGTAGGGCATCGAGCCGAACGCGGTGGCCCACTCCTGCCGGGTGATCCGGTTCGCCGGGTCGGCACAGGCGGCGTGGGCGAGCCGGCCCGGGTCGGCCTCCCACAGCCGCAGCGTGCCGTCATGCCCGGCGGACAGCACGACCCCGGTGCCGGCGACGAACGTGACCGTGCTGATCGGACGGGTGTGCCCGTGCCACTGGGTGAGCGTGAGCGGCGCGGCGGGATCGGAGACGTCGAACAGGCGCACGGTCTCGTCGTCACCGCCGGAGGCCACGAGCGCGGGGGCGGCGCCGCGGGCCACGCTCGAGACCCCGCCGAGCTGCCCGGGGATGACCGCCTGCGGGACGGGAAGCTTGGGGTCACGCAGGTCCCACAGTCGGACGGTGGCGTCGACGCCGCCGCTGACGAGCAGGGCACCGTCGCCGGTGAAGGTCACGGCGCGCACGGCGCGGGTGTGCCCGCGCAGGACGGCCCCCGGCGTGGGGTGGGCCGCGTCGTGGATGTCCCACAGCCGTACCGTGCCGTCCTCCCCGCCGAGGGCCAGGGTCCGGCCGTCGGGGGCGAACGCGACGGCGTACACCCCGCCGGTGGCCGTGTCGGCGCGGGAGCGCTGCGCCGGGGCGGCGGGATCGGTGATGTCCCACAGTGCGAGGACGCCGTCGGCCCCGGCGGAGGCGAGGGTGTTGCTGTCCGGGCTGAAGGCGACGGTTCGCACGACGTCGGTATGCAGCCTCGCGACGGACCAGCGGCTGATGTGCTCCGGGTCGTGCACGTTCCACAGCCGCACCGCACCGTCGGTGCCGCCGGAGGCGAGCAGGTCGCCGCCGCCGTTGAAGGCGAGCGCCCCGATCCAGCCGGTGCTCGTCACCGAGCCGAGCCGGGCAAGTCCGGTCCGCTCGGTGACCTCCCACACGGTGATGACGCCGTCCGTCCCGCCGGTGGCGACGTGGCGCCCGTCCGGGCTGACCGCCGCCGACAGCACGGCCCCGGTTCCGGCGTTGACGGCGCTGGGAACGACGTCGTCGCCGAACAGGGCGATCATCGAACTGCGGGTGGCCGGCGAGCTCGGCGCGGCCGTGTAGGCGGCCAGGGCGAGACGGCGAGCCAGCGCACCGTTGTCGTCCTGGAGCGTGATGGCGCGGGCGGCGACCGAGTCGGGCACGCTCGTCGTCGCCGCCGACTCGTTCCCACCGCGGTCGACGAGCACCACGACCAGGCCCGCGGCGATGGCGATGACGGCGACCACTGCGGCGATCAGCCACGGTCGGCCCGAGCGCCGCCGGCCGCGGGCCGAAGCCGGATCGCCGGCTTCGGCCCGCGACCCGGCGGATCTGTCGGCGGGCCACCCCGCGGCACTCTCGCCGCCGGGCCCCGTCCCACCCTGCGCCCCAGGCCCGGACCGCGCCACATCCACATCCCCGGCCCCGGGATGCGGGGTGCTGCCGCCGCCGGGTGCGTGACCGGGCGCGTGGCCGGCTTCGTCGCCTGGCGGGCGCTCGTCCACGCCGCCGCGGGCGGGAGGTTCGGACTTGGTCCAGATCGTGACCCTGTCTCTTAT
>NZ_JANEZT010000594.1 GCF_025403405.1 Frankia tisae | reverse complement strand
TCTGGGGCTCGCGTTCATCCCGCTGCTGTGGGAGCCCTACGAGATTGCACTGGGCCGCGGTGCGCTGGGCGCGGCCCAACCGCTGCTCGCCGCGTTGCGTGACCCGGTGATCCAGCAGACGGTCGCAGCTCTCGGCGGCTATGACCTTGCGCACACCGGCACGGTCCGGCCGGCGGGCCCGGACCGCCCGCCAGAGAGATGACCGTGCAGTTATTGGTTCGCACAGTGGTAGTACAGACTGGCGCTGGCCACCATCATATGCGGATCTGATCATGCACGACAGTCTGTATCTACGGTGCACGATGTCGTCTCATTCCGCATGTGCGTAGCGAAGCGGAAAGTGGAGCGGCGGTCGGGTCGGCGCCTGCGCCGGCGGTCGACACGACGGAGGCGCCGGCTGATCGCCGGCCGTGGCTGACCCCGGGAGTCGGGGGGATCGGGGCGGCGAGTTTCCTCGCCGACGTCGGGCATGAGGTGCCGACCGCGCTGATGGCAGGTTTCGTCACCACGACCCTGCACGCGCCGGCTGCCGCGCTGGGCGCGATCGAAGGCATCTCGGAGGGGCTGGCCGGTGCCGGCCGGTTCGTCGGCGGCGCGCTGGCCGACGACCCGGGACGGCGCCGCGCGGTCGCGGTCGGCGGCTACACCACCACGGCCGTGCTCTCCGCGCTGATCGGAGTGACTACCTCGGCGGCCCAGGCGGGGACGCTGCGCGGCGCGGCGTGGGCGGCTCGGGGACTGCGGGTACCGGCCCGCAACGCCCTGCTCGCCGACGTGGTGCCCGCCGCCGCCTACGGCCGGGCCTACGGCTTCGAGCGCACGATGGACAACCTCGGGGCGATCGCGGGCCCGCTGCTGGCGCTCGGCCTGGTGTCTGTGGCCGGCGTGCGGACCGCGATGCTGTTGTCGGTCGTTCCCGGGCTGCTCGCCGCGGTTGCCATCGTCTACGCGATCCGGCAGGCAAGGCTGCCCCAGGCCGGCGAGCGGCGCCAGCTGCGGTTCCAGGTTCAGCCGATCCTGCGGGGGCAGCTCGGGCGGGTGCTCGCCGGGTTCACCGTGTTCGAGGTCGGCAATGTGGCCGCCACTGTGCTGATTCTTCGTGCCACCGACCTGCTGACCCCCGGCCACGGCACGGACACGGCGACCCGGATCGCGATCACGCTCTACATCGCCTACAACATCGCCGCCACGATCACATCGTTTCCCGCCGGAGGTCTCTCCGACCACTTCGGTCGCCGCGGACCGCTGCTCGTCACCGCCGCCGGAGTCGCCGCCTTCCTGATCTCCTACCTGATGTTTGCGTTGTCCGGCCCCGTGATCTGGGTCCTTGGTATCGCCTTCGTGCTGGCCGGTGTCGGGATTGGGTGCGCGGAGACCGCCGAACACGCTGCCGTCGCCGCCTTCGCCTCCGAACAGATCCGAGGATCGGCGTTCGGACTGCTCGCCACCGTGCAGGCGGCAGGCAACGTCGCCGCCAGCGTCGTCGCCGGGCTCCTCTACACCCTTGCCTCACCCATGGTCGCGTTCGGCTACCTCGCGGCCTGGATGATGCTCGCGTTCACCGTGCTCCTGTGGGCAACGCAGAACACCCACAGTGGATAGCGGACACCAGAAGAGTGATCACCCGTGGCTCATCAGCGTCAGTCCCGGAGGGACGTGTACTCGCCGTGAGGCTGGGCCGGGAGCAGTGAGCAAGGTGATCGCCGACCGCCGATCGCCGGCCGCGTCCGGCAGATTCATCCATCAGGCAGCGCCCCTCACACGGCGGAGCCGTCATCCAGGTCCGGCCGGACGTACTCAGTCCGCGGGCGAGTCCGCGGACTGTGCTCTCGATACCGGCGTTTCGTTGACCGACGTTCCGGACGCCGGCACCGCGGACACCGGCGGGCCGGCGTAGACGCCGCGGGGGCGCAGGCGCAGCGGCGTCTCCTGGTACTCCTCCAGGGCATGGGCGAGCCAGCCGACCGTGCGGGCCACCGCGAAGATCACCTCGCCGGCCTCGGCGGGCATCCCCGCGGCCAGCGTGAGGACGGCGAGGGCCAGGTCCACGTTGGGCCGCAGCGCACGCTCCCGGCCGGCGGCCCGCGCGATCTCGCGGGCCGCCGCCAGGAGGGGCTCGGCGGCGGGCAACGCCGTGATCGCGGCCAGCAGCGCACGGGCGCGCGGGTCGCCGTCGGGGTACAGCCCGTGCCCGAACCCGGGAATCGGCTGGCCGGCGCGCAGGTACTCGGAGACGACGAGCACCGCGTCCCCCCGGTCGACCACCTCGGCGAGCAGCCGGTAGGCCAGTCGGCTGGCGCCGCCGTGCAGGGGCCCGTCCAGGGCGGCGAGTCCGGCGGAGACGACGGCGTACGGGTCCGCCCGCGCCGAGGCCGCGACCCGGGCGGCGAACGTGGACACGGCGAGGTCGTGATCGGCGAGCAGGCCGAGGGCCCGATCG
>NZ_JANEZT010000593.1 GCF_025403405.1 Frankia tisae | reverse complement strand
ATCGGGCGGCGTTCAGCGGCGCGCAAAATGTTGCCGATCGGGGTCGGCAGAAAATATCCGGGTGCGGCAGGTGACGGGCGGCGGCCTGCCAGGTGGATTGTTCGGCGGCGGCTCGGGTGGCCAGCCAGCTGGCGAGCCGGTCGCGGACGGGGCCGGTCCAGCGTGGCCAGTAGCCCTCGAGCAGCCGCAGCACCGGCGTCGCGGTCTGGGTGACCAGCATGGCGGAGACGGCGACGGTGAGCAGGGCTGTCACGATGACCGTGACCTGGGTGGCGGTGGACTGCCGGTCCAGCCAGTGGGTCGGGATGGTCAGGGTGTGCAGGCCACCGCGGTGGTAGGTCCAGGCGGCCAGCCCACCCAGCCAGAAGATCAGCGCGGGGATGGAGACGGCGGCCCACCGGTCGGCGAGCTTACCGCCGACGGCTTCCCAGAACGTGTCCAGCATCGACGGGTCAGTCCCGGGTCAGCGTGCCGTGGCCGGGGGTCGGGCAGGCCGGGACGGGGATGCTGATGTCGGGCCGGTACCAGACGTAGTCGCCGTGCGGGCAGCGGTAGCCCTCCGCGGCGACGATACCGGGGTCGCCGAGCGGGCCGGGGGTTGTCCCGGTCCGGGTACGGTAGCCGGGCTGCTGGTCGGGCGGCCGGTAGTACGGGGCGTCGGTGAGCACCTGGGCGAGAAACCAGGCGGTGTCGGCGTGCCGGTCAAGCAGATCGCGCAGCCGGCGGGCCCGGACAGACCGTTCGGCCGTGCCGGTGAGCAGCTCGACGAGGTGACGGTCCAGCTCAGCGGCCGCAGCGGTGTCGTTCAGGAGGTTGCCGAGGTAGGGGCGGATCGCCCGCCCCGCCTCGAAGACCCCGTCCTCGTCGACGTCCATCAATGTCCCCCTCGGTGGTCGGATGGCTGGTCTGCTCAGGCGCCGACGTGAATGTGGGAGGCCCACACCGACGGTGTGCCTGGCAACCGGCGTCGCCAGCGGCGGGTCGTGGTGTGCACGGCATCCGCGACGTCCCCGGTCGCGGCCAGGGCGGTGTAGATGCCGTCGGCGATGCCCACGGCGGGCCGGTCGGCGATGGGCCACAGCGTGGCGATCACATGCTGGTAGCCGGCGAGTTGGAACGCGGAGGCCAGATGGATCGCCTCGTCGGTCAGACTGCCGCCGGGGCGGGCTGTTTCGCAGGCGGACAGGTAGGCCAGTTGGGCGTCGGTCAGCCGTAGCCGGGCGACGTCCAGGACGGTCAGCGGCCGGGTCTGGTGGTCGTGCAGGAGAAGCCGGCTGATGGACGGGTTGGTGATCTCGGCGGTGCCGTGGCAGGCGAAATGCGCCCAGCGGGCAGCGGGAAGCACGGACAGCACCGCCTCACGGGTCGCCCGCGGGCCGGTCAGTACCTCAACCCGGCTGCCGAACCGCTGCTCGAGGGCAGCGGCTTCGGCCCCTGCACCGGGTAGATCCAAAGCGGCGGGGGTGTGGGGCATCGCCACGACCGCCATCCGCGCGCCCTCCAGGCTGGCCGCGCCGCCGGGCGCCGCGGGGCTGGACGGGCGGGCATGGGCCAGCGCCCGGACCGTCGGGGTGTAGGAGGAGACCGCCCGGTCGATCACCGTGGCCGGGGCCGGATCGTGCCGGCTGTCGTGGTGGCCAGCGGCGTGCAGCGGCAGGAACGACAACAGCCCCGACGTGCACCACCACAGCCGCGGCCACCGTTGCCCGCCGGCCGGGGGGCCGGTCAGGCCGGCCCGGTCGAGGACCGGGCCGGCCAGCACATCCCACAGCCAGCCCAGAACCTCGACCAGCCGTCCCTGCGCCGCAGTGGAGGTGTCGTCCAGCGCGTCGAGGAACGCGACGACCTGGTCGTAGACCGTCTGCGGGGTCAGCTCCGGCAGCGCGACCGTCTCCACCCCGCCGGGGGTCAGCAGCAGCGCGTACGAGCCGAACCGGGAGACCGCCACGGCCACGACCGGACCCTGGGCGGCCGTCGCGAGCAGGTCGTCGACCGGCGGGGGACGCAGGAAGGTCTCGAACCCGTCCCGCCGCCGGATCGACGCGATCAGCTCCTCGAACGCGACACCCGCCGCCTGCCGGTCGACGCCAGCCGCGCCGGCCGTCCCCTCGCCGGACCGGGGCAGGTCGAGCACAGCCGAGTCATCAGCCTGGTCCAGGACGTCCCGCAGCCGGACGAACGAGGCGGCCAGGTCGGGATGCTGCTCGGTGAGGGCGGTCAGGTCGGTGCGGGTGTCCAACGCCTGACCCAGCAGCACCCCGCGGCCCTGCTCGAACAGCTCCACCGCCCGCCCGACCATGCCGGCCTGCACGCAGCAGGACGCCGCGTCCGCGCCCAGACTGCCGAGGTCGGCCAGTGAGGGTTGCTGATGCTGTGGGGAGCCGGACACCATTTAGCCGCCAGTCCCCAGCGAGTGACTTTCGCGAGGGCCTCCAGGACGACCATGGATGACATCTTGGACTGCCCGGCCT
>NZ_JANEZT010000592.1 GCF_025403405.1 Frankia tisae | reverse complement strand
TAGTCGTCGGCAGCGTCAGATGTGTATAAGCGACAGCCACCCCGCCGCCCGCTGCGCCGGGCCAGCCCGCGCCGGCCTACGGCGGCGGGCCCGAACCCTTGCCGTCGCAGGTCCAGCCGACCCCGCCGGGGGCGATGAACAGCCTCGCCCCGTACCGGGAGGTGCCGACGGCCGGGCGCTGGACCCAGCAGAACGGCAAGCTGGTCAAGGTCACCCTTGGGCCGGACGCGCTGGCACTGCGCGGGTCGATGGTCGCCTACCAGGGCAACATCGAGTTCGACTACAAAAGCGGCGGGCTGCGCGGCCTCATCGAGGGCAAGCTGACCGGCCAGAGCCTCAAGCTCATGACCTGCAAGGGCTCCGGCGAGGTCTTCCTCGCCCAGGACGCCGCGGACCTGCACATCGTCGAGCTCGGCAGCTCGTCGCTGTGCATCAACGCGAAGAACCTGCTGGCGATGGACGCCACCGTGCGTACCGAGGTGCGCCGGATCGAGAGCGCAGGCATCCCCGGCGGCGGGCTGTTCCACTTCGAGGTCTCCGGGCCGGGCTCGGTGGTCGTCATGACCAAGGGGTCGCCGATGACCCTGCCCGTGCAGGGCCCGACGTTCGCGGACATGAACGCCCTGGTCGCGTGGACCACCGGGATGCGGGTCAGCGTCTCGACGCAGGTGCGGATCTCCCGGCAGATCTACGCGGGCAGCAGCGGCGAGGCCCTGGCCCTGCAGTTCATGGGATTCGCCGGTCATTTCGTCGTCGTCCAGCCGTACGAGGTGTGAGCGTGACGGCGATCGTGGCAGCGTGCCCGGCGGGTCGCCCGTCGGCAGGAGGGAGCGGGCCGTGCAGGGCAGCCTGATCGAGCACTACGGACCCACGCCCGTCTTCGAGCGGATGAGCAGGCACGGCTCCAAGATCGCCAAGGTGGTCATGAACCCCGGCCAGGACCTGTTCGCCCGGGTCGGCTCCATGATTGCCTACGAGGGCCTGATCGACTTCAACCCGCAGCCGCCGCAGCTCGGCCGGATCGCCTCGTCCTGGGCGACCGGCGAGGGTGTGCCGCTGATGACGGCGACCGGCCAGGGCCTGCTCTACCTCGCCGACTACGGCAAGGAGGTCATCGTCGCGCAGCTCGCCGGCGAGGGCCTGTCCGTCAACGGCAAGAACATCCTGGCCTTCGACGCGGCGCTGGAGTGGAAGATCGAACGCGTCCGCGGCGTCACGATGCTGTCCGGGATGGGAATGTTCAACGTGGTGCTGCGCGGCCATGGCTGGGTCGCGCTGACCGCGAAGGGCAACCCGATCGTGCTCGACACCCGGGAGGCGCCGACATTCGTCGACACCGACGCCCTCGTCGCCTACACCGACGGCCTGCGCGTCGAGCCCCGGCGCACCGCGCGCCTCGGCGGCCTGATCGGGCGCGGCTCCGGCGAGGCCTTCCAGCTCGGATTCTCCGGGCAGGGCTTCGTCGTCGTCCAGCCGAGCGAGGACGAGCGGCCCACCATGTCGCTTCGAGGATGACGGCGCGGAGAGGATGACGGCATGACGCAGGGTGGGGCGCACGGCGCTCATCCGAATGGTCCCGGCGGCAACTACCCCGGCGGCTATCCCGGCGGTCCTGGCGGGCCCGGTGGTGGCTACCCAGGCGGCGGTCCGGGGATGCCCCCGGGGGGTCCGGCAGGCGGGATCCGCAGCAGCCTGCTCGACAATCCCGAGCGGCCCTCCGACGAGCCGTTCTCCCTGCAGAACGGCAAGATGCTGCGGGCGACGCTCGGCGCGCGGGGGATGCGCGAGTTCTACGCCCGCAAGGGCGCGATGGTCGCCTATCAGGGCGCGGCGAACTTCGACGGCCACTGGGAGGGCTGGGGCGGGCGCTTCCGCAGTTTCTTCAGCGGCGGCGAGGGCCTGAACCTCATGCAGGTCTCCGGCTCTGGCTCGGTCTTCCTCGCCAACCAGGCGCAGGACATCCACATTCTCGACCTGGCTGGCGACGCGCTGACCGTCGACGGCAAGAACGTCCTCGCCTTCAACTCCGACCTGAACTGGGACCTGGTCCGCGTCGACACCCAGGTCGGCATCGCCGGCGTCGGCTCCTACCAGGTGGAGCTGCGTGGCAACGGCAAGGTCGCGGTCTGCACGTCGGGCGCTCCGCTGGTCATGCACGTCACCCACCAGAACTACTACTTCGCCGACGCGGACGCGGTCGTCGGCTGGTCGTCGGGCCTGCAGGTGTCGATGCAGGCGGCGGTGACGTCCTCGGCGGTGTGGCGCCCGCGCGGCAACACCGGCGAGAGCTGGCAGATGCAGTTCAGCGGCCAGGGTTTCGTCATCGTGCAGCCCTGCGAGCTGCTGCCCCCGTACAACGCGCTGGCCGGCGGCGGCGCCGCCGGGCATTTCGGGCTCGGCCAGGCCGGCTTCGCCGGCAACCAGCTCGGCGGCCACGGCCAGGGCGGCCACGGCCAGGGCTGTCTCTTATACCCATCTGAC
>NZ_JANEZT010000591.1 GCF_025403405.1 Frankia tisae | reverse complement strand
GATCCCGTCCGGCCCCCGGCCCCCGGCCCCCGGCGGCGACACGCGGGCGGCCGCACTACCAATAATCACTTCAAGTAATTGCTATGCTACTTTGAGCGATACATGTTGAGACTGACGGCTGGAGGTTGAACTCCGTGTCCCCCCTTCCCGGCCGCCGCGTCCTGGTGGTGACGCACTACTTCCCGCCCGAGATCGGGGCACCCCAGGCGAGGCTGTCGGAGACGGCCCGGGCCTGGGCGGCCGACGGCCTCGACGTCACGGTGCTCACCGGTATGCCGAACCATCCCACCGGGGTGATCCCGCCCGAGTACCGCGGCGCCTGGTTGCGCACCGAGCGGGTCGACGGCTACCGCGTCGTGCGCACCCGCCTGTACGCCACCCCCAACGAGGGCGTGGTCCGCAAGACCCTGTCCCACCTGTCGTTCATGGCCTCAAGCGTCCTGCTCGGCGGCTGGCGGACCGGGCCGTGCGACGTGGTCGTGGTGTCCTCCCCGACCTTCTTCCCCCTGGGCTCGGCCTGGCTGCTCGCCAGGCTGCGAAGCGCCCGGCTGATCGTGGAGGTCCGTGACCTGTGGCCGGCCATCTTCGAGCAGCTCGGCGTCCTCACCAACCGGCGGATCCTCGGAGTTCTCGAACGCCTCGAACTCGCCGCCTACCGGGCCGCCGACAGCGTCGTCACGGTGACGGAGGGGTTCCGGGAGCACATCGTGCGGCGAGGCATCGCGTGGCACAAGGTGCACATGATCCCCAACGGCGTGGACCTCCACCGGTTCCACCCGGCCACCATGGCCTCGGCCGACATCCGGGGCCGCCTAGGTGCCACCGACGGCGACACCCTCGTGCTCTACCTCGGCGCCCACGGCATCTCGCACGGCCTGACCGCGATCGCCGACGCGGCTGCCCGGTTGACCGGCATGCCGATCCGGTTCGCCTTCGTCGGTGAGGGTGCCGAGAAACGCAGGCTCGTCGAGCACGTCGAGCGCCTGGGACTGGCCAACACGGCGCTGCGCGACGGAGTCCCCCGCGAGGAGGTGCCCGCCGTCGTCGCGGCTGCGGACATCTGTGTCGTCCCGCTGCGGGACGTGCCGATGTTCGACACGTTCATCCCGTCGAAGATGTTCGAGTTCCTCGCCGCGGGCCGCCCGGTGATCGGAGCGGTCCGCGGCGAGGCGGCGCAGATCCTCCTCGCCGCCGGGCAGATGGTCGTACCCCCCGAGGACCCGGCCGCGCTGGCGGACGCGGTCCTGGCCCTGGCGGCGGACCCGGACCGCCGGGCGCGGATGGGCCGCAGCGGGCGGGCGCACGTCGAGGCGCACTACGATCGCGACGACTTGGCCCGCCGCTACCAGGCGCTGCTGTTCGATGGCGCCTCACCCCCGGTACCGCCGTCGGCGGCGCCCCTCTCCCCACCGGGGTCAACACCTGAACCGGCGGCTACCGCACCCGAACCGGCTACCGCACCCGAACCGCCCGCCGAACCCGAACCGGGTGCGGCAGCCGCCACCGTGGCCATGTCCTCGGTCGCCCCCGCCGAGTCGCCACCGCGGGCATCCACGCAGGCCGGGCCGGACGTGGTCGCGTGAGATTCCTCGTCACCGGTGGCACCGGTTTCCTCGGCAGCCGGGTGGTCGAGGGGGCACTCGCGGACGGGCACCGGGTCGTCGGGCTGGCGCGCAGCGACGCGGCGGCGGCGAGGCTGCGCAGCCGGGGCGCGGAGGCGATACGGGGCGACCTCGACGATCCGGCGACCCTGCTTCCCGCGTTCCGCGAGGCGGCCTGCGAGACGCTGGTCAACATCGCCTCGCTCGGGTTCGGCCACGCGGACGCGATCGTGGCCGCCGCCCGCCAGGCCGACATCCGCCGGGCCGTCTTCGTCTCCACCACCGGGATCTTCACCACGCTCGATCCGCCCTCGAAACGCATCCGGGTGGCAGCCGAGCGGACCATCACGGCCAGCGGGCTGGCCTGGACGATCATTCGGCCAACGATGATCTACGGGGGCCCCGACGACCGGAACATGGCCCGGCTGCTCGCGCTGCTGCGACACGTTCCCGTGCTGCCGGTCCCCGGCGGGGGGCATCACCTGCAGCAGCCGGTGCACGTGGAGGACCTGGCCCACACCGTGCTGCGCGCGGCGACGACCACGGCGGCGATCGGGCGCGCCTATGACGTCGCCGGGCCCGAAGCCCTGACGTTCCGGCAGGTCGTGACCGCGGCCGGCGCCGCCGTCGGCCGGCGGGTGATCTGCGTGCCCGTACCGGTCCGCCCCATCGTCGCCGCGACCCGTGCCTACGAACGGCGGGTGTCCTCGCCGAGGTTGAAGGCCGAACAGCTCGCCCGGCTCACCGAAGACAAGGCGTTCGAGATCGACGCGGCCCGCCGCGACCTGGACCACCGGCCTCGGCCGTTCGCCGTCGGGATCGCCGAACAGGCCGCCACGGCCCAGTACGGCTCACCGGATTCCGCCAGCCGGTCGCGCAGGCCCACCC
>NZ_JANEZT010000590.1 GCF_025403405.1 Frankia tisae | reverse complement strand
AGGCCGTCAACTGGTTAACCTCGTACGGTGGTTAGGTGACGCAGGAGCCGGGTTGGCCAGGCCTCTCAGACGAGGAGCTCCTCGTGGCGGTGGCGAACACCGGGCACGGGGAGCACGACGAACTCGCCGATCCGCCCGCGATGCGGGCCTGGTGGGCAGTCCTGGACGCACCGACCGACCTGGAAGCCGGGCGGCCCGACGCCCCTGAGGACGTGGTGATGCTTCGCACTCTGCGCGCCGTGATCCGCGGCCTCGCACTGCGCAACAACGGCATCGACGTCCGGGTCGACGCGGCCGGACTCGACCGTCTCACCCTGCGCCCAGATCTGCGAGGTAGCCCGTCCCTGCTCGCCGACGGCCCCGACGGCCTCGTGCGCGACGTCTGTGCCGCCACCGTCACGGCCCTTCTGCGCGCCACGGCGCGACCCTGCTGGCCCCGGCTCAAGGCGTGCCGGGGCACGGACTGCCGATGGGTCTTCGTCGACAGTTCCCGCAACACCTCGCGACGCTGGTGCGACATGGCCGCGTGCGGGAACCGCGCCAAAAGCGCGTCCTTCCGCGCCCGCCGCAGCGCCTCCGAGCCAGCTGACTGACAGCGCACGGCCCCTAGAGCGCCGATTCCCAGCGCATTTCGGCGCTCCCTGGCGGCGTCCAGGTCACCCAGCCAGCATTTGTTCCAGCCCGACCGGGTCGGACAAGCCGAAGCCTGGCACGCCGGCGTCTCCTCACCCGACCCCGGGCTGGCTGGGCGCTGCTACGAACGGCTCGCGGCAGCGGCGGTTCGTGCGTAGACCCGGTAGCGCCGTGGCGGCTTCCCCCGTGCGCGGCTGAACGCACGGGAGAAGGCGTGCTCGCTGGCATAGCCGACCGCGGCCCCGATGGCGGCGACGGGATCGTCGGTCTCGCGTAGCCGCTGCGCGGCGATGTCCATCCGCCACCGGGTCAGGTAGGTCAGCGGCGGCTCTCCGACGAGCTCGGTGAAACGGCGGGCCAGCGTGGCCCGGGACACATGCACCTCGGCCGCCAGGTCGTTGACGGTCCAGGCTCGCTGCGGCACCTCGTGGAGCAGGGAGAGTGCCCGCGCGGTGACGGGGTCGTGCAGCGCACGCAGCCACGAGCCCTCACCCGCCGGCCGGGCGCGCAGCCAGGCCCGGACGACGTGGACGAGCAGCACGTCGACCAGCCGGGCCACGACCGCACGCGAGCCGGGAGGCACACCGTTGAGCTCGTAGCGCAGCAACGCCAGGGCAGTGGCCACCGCGCCGTCGTCGCCCGGGCCACCGGCGGCAAGGTGCAGCACGCGCGGCAGCAGCGACATCAGTGGCTGGGCGACCTCGTGGTCGTAGTCGTACGACGCGCACAGGACTCGGGTGACCGCGCCATCGCCCGGCAGCTCGACCACCCCCTCGTCGGCACGCAGACCGATCTTCGCCACCTGGGTCAACGACATCGCCGCGGTCGTCGGGTCACTGGACAGGACATGGCTGAGGTTGGTCGGCAGCAGGACAACGTCACCCGGCATGAGCCTGCGCGGGGTGGCACCCGCCGTGCGCAGCCAGCACGATCCGGCCAACACCGCATGGAAGGTCGCGCCCGGCTGCGGGTCAACCTCGACGCCCCACGGCTCGTGCGCGACGAGCTGGGCGAGCACGGCGCCAGAGACACGGGCGAGCTGCAGCACATCGGCGAGCGGGTCAGCCGGGGTCTCCATTGTCCGATACTATCGGGGACGCCTTCCAGATGAGCCGATCAGCTAAGTAATTGAGCTTCTCCCGTATGGATAAACTCATGACGGTTTTCTAGCGTAAAGGCATGTCCGCATCTCAGACCGAGTCCACGTCCCTGACCGACGCCACGGTCGCCCTACGGTCCCAGCTTCACGATGCGTACGGCGTCGAGGCGCTGGCCCCCTTCGATAACGACGCGGCGGCGATGGCCGCCGACGGCGTCGGTTCCGCCGCCCCGGCCGTCGGGACCGCGGCGCCCGACTTCGCCCTGCCAGACATCCACGGCGCGAGCCGGGCGCTCACCGAGCTTCTGGCTGCGGGCCCCGTGGTGCTCGTGTTCTACCGAGGTGCCTGGTGCCCCTACTGCAACCTGCAGCTGCGCGCGTTTCAGGCCGCACTCGGCGAGATCGAGGCGGCCGGCGCCACTCTGGTCGCCGTGTCCCCCCAGACACCCGACAACTCGCTGTCGTTCGCCGAGAAGGAAGGCCTCGGCTTCACCGTCCTCAGCGATCTCCAGAACACCGTCGCTCGCGCCTACGGGCTGGTGTTTCGCCAGGCCGACGCCGCAACCACCGTGCAGAAGGCGCTCGGCATCGACCTGGCCGAGGTCAACGGGGACGACAGCCACGAGCTGCCCGCCGCTGCCACCTTCGTGGTCGACACCGACGCGGTGATCCGGTTCAGGTCGATCTCGGCCGACTACCGCTGGCGTGTCGGCCCCGAGGAGGCCCTCACCGCACTGCCCGCGCTCACCCGGTGACGCCCGGTGCGGGC
>NZ_JANEZT010000058.1 GCF_025403405.1 Frankia tisae | reverse complement strand
GTGGGCGGGGGCCCGAACGGGGGATGCACCTGCCCACCGGGATCGTCGTCACTGACGGACGACTCGTCGTCGCCGACGCCTGGCACCACCGGATCCTCGTCTGGGACACCGTCCCGACGGCCACCGATACCCCTCCCGACCTGGTGCTCGGCCAGCCCGACGCGGCAAGTGTGCGGGAGAACCGCGGCGGGCCGTGCGGGCCGACCACCTTCTACTGGCCATTCGGCGTGGCCGTGATCGGCGGGCGTTTCTACGTCGCCGACACCGGCAACCGGCGGGTGCTCGGCTGGTCGGGCGGCCTGCCGTCGTCCCCCGATCGGGCGCCCGACCTGATCCTGGGCCAGCCCGATCCGACCAGCCGAGAGGACAACCGCGGGGGCCCGGCCGGACCTGACACCTTCCGTTGGCCGCACGACGTCACCGGGGACGCCGGGCGGCTGCTCGTCGCCGACGCCGGCAACCACCGGCTGCTCGGCTGGGCCCCCCATCCCGACGCCGACACCGCCGCGGACCTGGCCCTCGGCCAGACCAACCTGACCGGCTGCGGCGAATTCCCCTACGCCCCCGGCCGGGCCGGCACGCTGCGATTCCCCTACGCCGCCGACTGCGACGGCGATCTGCTGGCCGTCGCGGACACCGCCGACAACCGGATCCTGCTCTGGGACGGTCTGCCGCGGGACACCGGCGCCCCGGCCACCGCGGTCCTCGGGCAGCCGACGTTCGCCGACACCGGGGAAAACCGCTGGTCAAGCGTCACCGCCGACACGTTCTGCTGGCCGTATGGCCTGTCCCTGCACGCCGGCCGGCTCGCCGTCGCGGACTCCGGCAACAACCGGGTCATGATCTGGGAACGGCGGCCGTGACCACGACACGCGCCGACAAACACGCCGACGAGCGGGCCGTGACGTGCCCGCCGGGCGGGCGGGTACGTCGGCGGCTCGTGGTCGAGGGCGTCGTGCAGGGGGTCGGGTTCCGGCCCCATGTCCACCGGCTGGCGAGCGGCCTCGGGCTCACCGGCTTCGTCGGCAACGACTCGACCTCGGTCTTCGCGGAGGTCGACGGCGACGCCGCCGACGTGGCCGAGTTCCTGCGCCTGCTGGCGCCGTCCGCGCCGCCCCTCGCCCGCGTCGACCGGATCACGGTGACCGACGTTCCCGGGCCGCTCCACCCGGGCGACACCGTCCGGAGAAGCGACGCCGGCCAACCTGGCGGCATCCTCCACGCGGGCGGGGCCGGGTTCCGGATCGTGGCGAGCAGGGCCGCGGCCGGCGCGCGCACCATGGTGCCCCCGGACGCGGCGGTGTGCGCGGACTGCCTGCGGGAACTGTTCGACCCGGCGGACCGGCGCTACCGCCATCCGTTCATCACGTGCACGAACTGCGGCCCCCGGTTCACGATCATCGAGGCGATGCCGTACGACCGGGCGGCGACGACGATGGCGCGTTTCCCGATGTGCGTGCGCTGCGCGGCCGAGTACACCGACCCCGTCGACCGCCGCTTCCACGCCGAGCCCATCGCCTGCCCGGGCTGCGGCCCCCGGCTGTGGTTCGGCCCGGCAGGCGAACCGGCAGGCGAACCGGCGGTGACCGACGCCGATGCGGCGCTCGCGGCAGCCCAGCGGGCGCTGGCGGCCGGCGCGATCGTGGCGATCAAGGGCATCGGCGGTTACCACCTCGCCTGCCACGCCGAGGACGACGACGCCCTGGCCCGGCTGCGCGAGCGCAAGGGTCGACCCGACCAGCCGTTCGCGGTGATGGCCCGCGACCTGGCGACCGCGGCCGAAGTCGGGGACGTCTCGCCGGCGGTGGCGGCGCTGCTGGCCGCGCCGGCCGGGCCGATCGTGGTCACCGGCCGCGCCCCGGGGGCACCGCTGTCGGACCTGGTCGCGCCGGGCAGCCCGCTCATCGGGCTGCTACTGCCGTACACGCCGATCCACCATCTGCTGTTCGCGCCGGTCCCGGGCGGCAACCCGCCGCCGCGGCTGCTGGTGATGACCAGCGCCAACCGTTCGGGTGAGCCGATCTGCTTCGACGATGTCGAGGCGCGCACCCGCCTCGACGGGCTCGCCGACGCCTTCCTCACCCACGACCGGCCGATCCTGGCGCCGTGCGACGACTCGGTGGTGCGCTGCGACGACGAGCAGGTCGTGCCGTTGCGCCGGTCCCGCGGCTACGTCCCGCTGACGGTGGATCTCCCCCGCCCGGTCGGGCCGGTGCTCGCCGCCGGCGGCGAGCTGAAGAACACGCTCTGCCTGGCCACCGGGCGGCGAGCCATCCTGTCCCAGCATCTCGGCGACCTGGGCAGCCTCGCGGCGATCGCGGCGTTCGAGCGGTCCGGCGCGCGGCTGGCGCGCCTGCACGGCGTCGAACCCGCGGCCTTCGCCGCCGACCCCCATCCCGGCTACACCACCCGAGCCTGGGCGCAGCGGACCGCCGGCGCCGACCGCCCCCTGCGGCTGGTGCAGCATCACCACGCGCATGTGGCGGCGCTGCTCGCCGAGCACGGCCGGCTGGGCGAACCCGCCGTCGGCGTCGCCTTCGACGGCACCGGCTACGGCGGCGACGGCACGATCTGGGGCGGCGAGGTGCTCCTCGTCGGCTCCGACATCACCCGCGCCGAGCGCATCGCCCACCTGCGCCCGGTCCTACTGCCCGGCGGCGACGCCGCGGTGCGCAACCCGTGCCGGGTGGCCCTGGCCCACCTGGCGGCGGCGGGCCTGCCCTGGTCCGCGGACCTGGCCCCGGTACGGGCCTGCTCCGCCGCGGAGCGCAGGACCGTGCGCACCGCCCTGGACCGGGGCATCGCCTGCGTGCCCAGCAGCAGCATGGGCCGGTTGTTCGACGCGGTGGCGGCGCTGCTCGGGGTGCGACAGCGGACCACCTACTCCGCGCAGGCCGCCGTCGAGCTGGAGGCCCTCGCCGCCGGGCCGCTCGCGGCCGGCTCGGGTGGGTGGCCGCTTGCCTTCGGGCTGGCGGACGGCGTCCTGGCGCCGGCGCCGGTGCTGGCGGGCCTCGTCGACGGCCTGCGGGCGGGCGTGGCGGTGCCCGCGCTGGCCGGGGCGTTCCACCTCGCCGTCGCGGCTGCGGTGACCCGCATCGCCGAGGTCGCCCGGCGGCGGCACGGCGTCGGGCTGGTCGGGCTGACCGGCGGGGTCTTCGCCAACGTCGTGCTGCTGCGGGCCTGCCGGGCCCGCCTGGCCGACGCCGGTTTCGACGTCCTCGTTCACCAGGTGGTGCCGCCGGGCGACGGCGGGCTGGCCCTCGGCCAGGCGGCCGTCGCGGCGCTGGCCGGCGGCCCGGATCCGGCGCCGGTATCCGGCGGGAAGGGAGCTTGACGCGATGTGCCTGGGGATACCCGGCCGGATCACCGAGATCTGGGATGACCGCGGCACCCGGATGGCGCTCGTCGACTTCGGCGGCGTCATCAGGTCCGTGTGCCTGGCCTACCTGCCCGACGCGACCGTCGGGCAGTACACGATCATCCATGCCGGTTTCGCGTTGACGAGAGTGGACGAGGACGCCGCGCGGCAGACGCTGGCGATGTTCCGCGAACTCGGGCTGCTCGACGCGGAGCTCGGCGCGGCCGAAGCCGAGGTGGGGCCTTGAAGTACCTGACGGAGTTCCGCGACCCGGAACTGGCCCGGTGGCTGCTCGACGCGATCGCCGCCACCGCGAGCCGGCGCTGGACGCTGATGGAGGTCTGCGGCGGGCAGACGCACGCGATCATCCGGCACGGGCTCGACCAGCTCCTCGCCGACCAGGTCGAGTTCATCCACGGGCCCGGCTGCCCGGTCTGCGTGACGCCACTGGAAATGATCGACCGGGCGCTGGCGATCGCCGCCCGTCCGGAGGTGATCTTCTGCTCGTTCGGCGACATGCTGCGGGTGCCGGGCAGCGGCACGGACCTGTTCTCGGTCAAGGCCCGCGGCGGGGATGTCCGGGTGGTCTACTCGCCGCTCGACGCCGTCCACCTCGCCGAGGCGCACCCCGACCGGCAGGTCGTGTTCTTCGCGGTCGGCTTCGAGACGACCGCGCCGGCCAACGCCCTGGCGGCGGTGACGGCACGGCGCCGCAACCTGACGAACTTCTCGATGCTCGTCAGCCACGTGCTGGTCCCGCCGGCGATGAGTGCGGTCGCCACCGCCCCGGGCAACCGGGTGGAGGCCTTCCTCGCCGCCGGCCACGTGTGCACGGTGATGGGCGTCGAGCAGTACGAGCCGCTGGTCGCCGAGCACCGGATGCCGATCGTCGTCACCGGGTTCGAGCCGTTGGACCTGCTCGACGGGGTCCGTCACGCCGTCGAGCAGCTCGAGGCCGGCCGGGCCGAGCTCGCCAACGCCTACCAGCGGGCGGTGCAGCCCGAGGGCAACCCGGCGGCCCGGAAGATCCTGGCGGAGGTGTTCACGGTGTGCGATCGGGCCTGGCGGGGCATCGGGACGATCCCGAACTCCGGCTGGCGGCTCGCGGACGCGTGGCGCGACTTCGACGCGGAGATCCGCTTCGACGTCGGCGGGCTCACCGTCGCCGAATCGGCGGCGTGCCGCAGCGGCGCGGTGCTGCAGGGGCTGATCCGGCCGCCGGACTGCGCGGCGTTCGGCACGTCCTGCACCCCGCGCCGCCCGCTGGGGGCGACGATGGTCTCGGCGGAGGGGGCCTGCGCCGCCTACTTCCAGTACCGGCGTCTCGCCCCGGCCGGCGCCGCTGCAACCCCGGGGTCCCCCGGGCCGGCTGCCGGGCTGCAGACGTGACGGACCTGGCAGGCATGGCAGACACGGCGGACATGGCGGGGTGGGCCTGCCCGGCCCCGCTGCGCGACTATCAGCGAATCGTGCTGGGCCACGGCGGCGGCGGCGTACTCACCGGCGAGCTGATCGAACACCTGTTCCTACCCGCATTCGCCGCCGGCAGCTCGACGACGCGGCGCGATCCGACCTCGGCCATGGCGGACACAGCACTGGCAGACACAGCACTGGCAGACGCGGCGGTCCTTGCCGTCGGCGGGATCAGGCTGGCATTCACGACGGACTCCTACGTCGTGCGGCCGCTGTTCTTCCCCGGCGGTTCGATCGGCGAACTCGCCGTCCACGGCACCGTCAACGACCTCGCCTGCCGCGGCGCGGTCCCGCTGGCGCTGTCGGCCGGGTTCATCCTGGAAGAGGGGCTGGAGCTCGACGTCCTCGGCCGGGTGGCACAGGCGATGGGCCGCGCCGCCGCCGCGGCCGGGGTGCGGCTGGCCACCGGCGACACCAAGGTCGTCGAGCGTGGCCTGGCCGACGGCCTGTACGTCAACACCAGCGGCATCGGACTCGTCCCGCCCGGGGTGGACGTCCGGCCCGACCGGGCGGCGCCCGGGGACCGGATCATCGTCTCCGGGCCGATCGGCGAGCACGGGATCGCGGTGCTCAGCGTGCGCGAGGGGCTGGAGTTCGGCGGGGACGTCCACTCCGACACCGCGGCGCTGCACGGGCTGGTCGCCGCCATGCTGGCCGCGACCGTCCCCGGGGTGCACGCGCTGCGGGACCCGACCCGCGGGGGGCTGGCGACCGCGCTGTGCGAGGTCGCCGCCGCGGCCGGGGCCGGCATCGAGTTCACCGAGTCCGCCGTCCCGGTGCCGCCCGTGGTCGAGGCGGCCTGCGGCTTCCTCGGCCTCGACCCGCTACACGTGGCGTGCGAGGGCCGGCTCGTCGCGTTCGTCGCCGCGGCCGACGCCGACGCGGTGCTCGCCGCGATGCGCGCGCACCCGGCGGGCCGCGACGCCGTCGTGATCGGCTCCGTCACCGCGGAACATCCGGGGGTCGTCGTCGCCCGCACGGCGTTCGGCGGGAACCGCATCGTCGACCGGCCGCTCGGCGAACAACTCCCCCGCATCTGCTGAGGCGTCGACCGAGTCTGGCCGGCGCCTCCCGGCTCAGCCGGCGGCGCCGATCCGCACCGCGCAGTCGGTGGCGGCCAGGTAGACCTGGCGGCGGCCACCGGGGTCGAGGGTGACGGTCGACGCGTCGTGCGTCGCGGTCGCGACGTCGACGTTCTCCCCGCTGGCGACGTCGCGCAGCACCAGTTCGCAGGTCTCGCTGCCGTTGAAGTCCTTGATCAGAACCTCGACGCGGCTGGGAGCGCTGAAGGCGCTGCTGTCACCGGTCTGCTGGACGATGAACGGCAAGGTCGCGTCGCCGCCGCCGGGCAGGGCGGTGAGCCGGCAACCGGGCGAGGACGGGGTGACGTCGAGGTCGAAGCGGCCGGTCTGATGGACCTGGAACGTCCTGTCCCCCCAGGTGGTGTCGGGCGCAGCCACGCCGGCCGGGTTGCCGGCACCGTGCAGCGACACCGTGCAGCCGACGTCGTCACCCGTCTGGCGGTCGGCGATGAGCAGCCGCCACGGCCCGGCAGCGGTGTAGGTGAAGGTGCTCGTCCCGCCGCCGCCGGCGCTGTCACCGCGGGTCAGCAGCACGGCGGTGACGGCCGCGGCCGCCAGCACCACCACTGCGACGCCCAGCCCGAGCAGCCTGCCGCGGCGCCGACGCCGTGGCCCACCGGCGGAATCCCCCGGGCCCGCGCCCGACAGGTTCCAGGGCGGGGTACCGCCGACCACCCCCGAGGCGCCGTCGCGCCCCCCGACGGGCGGCTCGCCGCCGGCCGGGATCGGCGGGATCGGCGGGGGCGACGGCGGCGGGCCGCTGGGCGGCGTCGGCGTCTGCACGGTCAGGGTGATGTCCCGGTTCGGCGCGGTCCCGACCGGGCCGCCGGAGCCGTCGGGCCGGTCGCTGTCGCTCGGCGTGGACGTGCCCACCGCCGCACCGGGCCCCACCGCGCCCGCGAGGGCGGCGCGCAGTTCCGTGGCCGTGGGTCGCTCGCCGGGCTCGCGGGACAGTGACCGGCGGACGAGTTCGCGCAGCGGCGGCGCGATCCGCGCATAGTCCACCCGGGGTTCCTCGTGGACGATCCGGTAGGTCACCGCGTCGGACGGGCCCTCCCCGTACGGCGGTTGCCCGGTGGCGCCGTAGCCGACCAGGGCGCCCCAGGCGAACACGTCGGAGGCCGCCTCGACCTCGCCGGCGGTGATCTGCTCGGGGGCCAGCCAGGCCGGCGTCCCGATCAGGGTGCCGGTCGCGGTGAGCTGGCCCGCGTCACGCACCGCGGCGACCCCGAAGTCGATGACGATGGGCCCGGAAGCCGTCCACATGACGTTGGACGGCTTGAGGTCGCGGTGGATGAGGCCGGCCGCGTGGATCGAGACGAGCGCGTCGGCCAGCCCGGCCGCGAGCCGCACCTGGTCGGCCTCGCCGAGCGCGCCGTGACGGGTGAGGTGCTGGCCCAGGGTGGAGGCGGCGAGGAACTCGGTGGCCAGCCACGGCGGCTCGGCGGTGATGTCGAAGTCGAGGAGTTTGGCGGTGTGCCGACCGTTGACCCGGAAGCAGGCCTGCAGCTCCCGCTGGAAACGGATCCGGAAGCTCGGGTTGTCAGCCAGCTCCGAACGAATGATCTTGATGGCGACCCGACCGAGCGGGCCGTCGCCGAGGTAGACCACTCCCATGCCGCCGCCGCCGAGCCGGCCGAGCAGGCGGTGGGGCCCGACCTGGACGGGATCGGTGAGGCGCAGAGTCGCGACCGCGACCTGCTCCGGGTCGGTTGACATGACGCGATCTTCTCCTCGGCCCGGACCGCGGCAGCGCCGAGCCCACGGGTGGACAACTCCCGCCGGTACTGGGCGTCGCGGTGACAAATCATCTGGATCGTAGCGAGCCCGCACCTGTCAGCCCCTGGTCGTCGGCTTTCTGACCTCCACAAACGCTGCGAGGCTGTGGACTACTGCGGTTGTCCACAGCCGCGGACCGCGGGACCGCCGACCCGGACGGATGGCCGTAGGGTGGCAAAATGACCTTGCCGCCCGACCCCGAGGGGCGTCCCGCCGAGCCGTCGGGCGCTCCCGCCGCAGCCACCGCCACCGGCAGTGCCACCGCCACCGCCACCGGCAGTGCCGCGGCGCAGGTCCTGCGGCGGATCTTCGGTTACGAGTCGTTCCGGTCGGGCCAGCAGGAGATCATCGAGCACGTCGTCGACGGCGGCGACGCGCTGGTCCTCATGCCCACCGGCGGCGGCAAGTCGCTGTGCTACCAGATCCCCGCCCTCGTCCGCCCGGGCACCGGGATCGTGGTGTCCCCGCTCATCGCCCTCATGCAGGATCAGGTCGACGCGCTGCGGGCGCTCGGCGCGCGGGCCGGCTTCCTCAACTCCACCCAGGACCTCGACGAGCGGCGGGCGGTCGAGGCGGCCTTCCTCGCCGGCGAGCTCGACCTGCTCTACCTCGCGCCGGAGCGGCTGCGGGTCGAGGCGACGCTGCGCCTGCTCGACCGGGGCTCGATCGCACTGTTCGCGATCGACGAGGCGCACTGCGTCGCCCAGTGGGGGCACGACTTCCGGCCCGACTACCTGATGCTGTCGATGCTGCACGAACGCTGGCCGAGCGTGCCGCGGGTCGCCCTCACCGCGACCGCCACCCCGGAGACACACAGGGAGATCACCACCCGGCTGGGTCTGACGGACGCCTACCATCACGTCGCGGACTTCGACCGGCCGAACATCCAGTACCGCATCGTGCCGAAGAAGGAGCCGAAGGCGCAGCTGCTGCATCTACTGCGCACCGAGCACCCCGGCGACGCGGGCATCGTCTACTGCCTGTCGCGGGCGTCGGTGGAGAAGATCGCCGAGTTCCTGGCCGGCCAGGGGATCCCCGCGCTGCCGTACCACGCGGGGCTCGACTCCCGGGTCCGGGCCGAGAACCAGGCCCGTTTCCTGCGCGAGGACGGCATCGTCATGGTCGCGACGATCGCCTTCGGCATGGGCATCGACAAGCCGGATGTCCGTTTCGTCGCCCACCTCGACCTGCCGAAATCCGTTGAGGGGTACTACCAGGAGACCGGGCGTGCCGGTCGGGACGGCCTGCGCTCCACCGCCTGGCTGGCCTACGGCCTGCAGGACGTCGTCCAGCAGCGTCGGCTCATCGACGCCTCCCCCGGCGACACGGCGCACCGCCGCCGGCTGAGCACCCATCTCGACGCCATGCTCGCCCTGTGCGAGACGGTCGAGTGCCGCCGCGTCGGCCTGCTCGCCTACTTCGGTCAGCACGGCACCGCGGCCTGCGGCAACTGCGACACCTGCCTCGAACCACCGCAGTCCTGGGACGGCACCGTCGCCGCCCAGAAGCTGCTCTCCACCGTGCTGCGCCTCGACCGGGAGCGTCATCAGCGCTTCGGCGCGGGCCACATCGTCGACATCCTGCTCGGCCGGTCGACGCCCAAGGTCACCCAGCACCACCACGACGCCCTGACCGTCTTCGGCGTGGGCGAGGATCTGCGCGAGCTCGAATGGCGCGGGGTCGTGCGCCAGCTACTGGCCCAGGGGCTGCTCGCCGTCCAGGGCGAGCACGGCACGCTGGCGCTCACCGAGGCCAGCGCCGACGTGCTGCGCGGGGCGCGCACGGTCGCGCTGCGCCGCGAGCCCGAGCGGGTCGCGAGGTCGAGCGCCCGCTCCAGCGGTGACGCCGCGAGCCAGGGCGCGGGCCAGAGCGGGAGCCGGAGCCGGCGCGCCGCACCGGTGGATCTGCCGGCGCAGGCGGCGCCGGTGTTCGAGAAGCTGCGGGCGTGGCGCGGCGGCACCGCGAAGGAGCAGAGCGTCCCCGCCTACGTGATCTTCCACGACGCGACGCTGCGCGAGATCGCCACCCGGATGCCGACGACCCTCGCGGAACTCGCCACCATCAGCGGCGTCGGCGAGAACAAGCTCGCCAAATACGGCCAGCAGCTCCTCGACGTCCTCTCCGACGCCGCCGAGGCACCCGAACCGGACTGAGCGGAGAACCATCGCCTGGCCTGCTCCCTGGCGCTGGATGAACGGAAATCCGGGCAGGGCGCGACAGGATCCCGACCATCCCGCCCACATGAGAAAAAAGCACGAAAGGCAGGGCGGCCGCGCGCGGAGCGGTGCGCGGGAAATCGCGGTGCCGCAGAGTATGCGTCGGGCGGGCTGTTCGCGCCGGCTCCCGCGGGCTGCGCGCCGGGCGTGGCGGCGAGGGCCGGCGGACCGTCCCGGAGCAAGCCAGAGCAGGGCGAATCGGCTAGGATCAATCGGCCGATGTCTCCCTCCGCTGCCCCGGGAAGAGCGATCTCGCATGCCGGATCCGCGCCTTGGCCCGTTCCCCGCCGACTTTCGCGTACACGGTCTGCGCACGCACAGCGAGGCCGGCGCAGGTGACGATTTCGAACAGATGATCGCGCAGCTCGTCGATGCGCTGCATCCCGGCGCCCGCCAGCTAAACGCCAACCCGGGTGACGCCGGGATCGACGTGTTATTCGGCCGCCTCGACGACCGGATCATCGTCTGGCAGGCCAAATACTTCCTGCCGCAGGTCCGGGAGCACCATCGCGGGCAGATCCGGGACTCGTTCCGGGCCGCGGTGCGCAATGCCCGCGAGCACGGCTACCGGATCGACCGGTGGATTCTCTGCGTTCCCGGTTCGATGGACCATCCCACGGCGATGTGGTGGGATCGCTGGCGGCGCGAGCAGCAGGCGGCGACCTCGATCCGCATCGAGGTGTGGGACGAGAGCGGTCTGCGGGCCCGGCTCGGCCGACCGGTGGCCGCGCACGTGCGCGCCGCCTACTACGCCTGGCCCCGCGCGGCCGGCTACGCCTGGTCGGGCGCGGCGAACGGGCCGACATCGGCCGCCGTCACCCCGCCGGCGCGGCGCGCCACACCCACCGACGTGTCCTGGTCTGGCGGGGAGACGGTGCAGGTGGCCGCCCGCGCCTGCCTGCTGGAGGGCGACCCGCGGGAGCGGCGCGGCGGCGACGAGTCCTGGGTGTTGCGGGAGGGGACCGCCTCGCTGACCGGTCCGGCGCCACGCCCGGTGTGGTTCCGCCACGTCCTCGTACGCCGGCCCGGGTTTACGGCGGACGCGCAGCTCGCGACCGTGGACAGCCAGATCCGCCTGCTCGCCGAGATCGGCGGGCGTCCCGGCCTCCCCGAACTGATCGAGGGCCAGGTGACACCGGTGGAGGCGGGCCTGCTTTCCGGCCGGCTGGCGGGCCCTACCTGGCGGGAGGTCTTCGGCCCCGCGCGCCGCGCCGACCGGGGGGCGGCCCGAGCCCGTCCCCGCCCGGTGCGGCCGACCGGTCCCAACTGCCCGTCCCCGCGATCCACGGCAGGCCCGAGGCCCTGGGGAACGTCGCCGGCGCAGGGGCGCGAAGCGGCGGCCCGCACGTGGGCGCCGAACCTGGCGAACGCCGCCGCCCTGCTGCGCACCGCCGCCGGCGCGGCCGATCTCCTCGCGGCCCTGCACGAGGCGGGGCACAGCCACCGAGCCCTGACCCCCGACGGCCTGATCCTGCCGGGTCCCGTCGCGCACCCGACGCCGCCGACGCTGCGCGACCTGGGACTCGCCACGGTGACCCGCCGCGCCGGGGAGGGGCCGGCCGAGTACCGGGCCCCCGAGCAGGATCGGCTGGGACTGCACGTCCCGCGGGTAGGGATCCGCACGGACGTCTTCCGGCTGGCCGCCATGACCTACCACTGCCTGACCGGCGTCCTACCGGCGCGCGGCGGGCCGGCGCCGCTGCGGGGACTCCCGTTGCCGTTCCCGGTGCCGGACACCCTCGACGAGGTGCTGGTGCGGGCGCTCGACTCGGACCCGGCCCGTCGCCCCGCCCGCATCCGCGTCCTCGCCGACGCCCTGCGGGTCGGCGCCGACCATCTCGCCCGCTCCGGCTACTGACGGGGACCCGCGGGTGCGGTTGCGCCGCCGCTTCGGGATGCTTCGGGTCCACTCCGGCGCTACGGGGTCGAGGCGGCGGCGCAGACCGTTGATCGGGCCAGGGCCAGGATGGCGCCGGCGGTCGGCTGGTCGGGGGTGATGCCGCCGTGGGCGAACCGGGGCGGGATGCGGGCCAGCGCAAGGCGGTCGCCGCCCTCGGGCAGGTCGTCGAGGCAGATGTGGGTGCCGTCGTCGCGCAGCGCGGTGTCGCTGCGGCCGGCCGCGAGGGCGGGGAACTGCGCGCGCAACGCCGTCACGAACGCCGCCGCGGCCTCGGAGTCGTGCATCAGGTCGAACGCGCTCGTCCCGCCCGCGGCCGACGCGCCGGCCGTCGGCGTGGCCCCGGGCGACGGCCCGCCGGATCCCGCGGCGCCGCTGGAACTCCCGGAACCCCCGGAACCTCCGCACGCCGCGAGAACGGCTACGAGGAGGGTCAGGGCGAGCACCCGCCAGTTCTTCATCGGCTCCCCTTGCTCGTGGAAGGAGCAGAGGCTAGCGGGCGCGGCCGGATGTCCGGCCGCCGGGGGCGACCGGCGCACGCCGTCGGCAGCCGACGGTGCCGCTTCGGACGATGGACCCGCCCACGTTTATCCACGCCGTAGCTGCCCTGTTGATGCAACATTGTTCTCCGGGTAACGGGAAATGTTTCGTACCCCGACGCGCCCGACGCGTTCATCCAGCGTTACCGACGATACCGCCACAGTCAGCAGCGCCCTTTCCTGGCAGCGGTAGGAACAACTAGGGACATGTCAGCCCGGGATCGGGCAAGTCGGTTGGACGAGCCTGCCGGGGGTCTGATTGCATATCACCCTGACGGGGGTGACCGGAAGCGCGCCAGACCCGCACGAGAGAGAGCAGTAAGGACGGGATGACGACACGAGCTCGAGAGCTGTTCCAACGATCGCGTGCGCTGCTCGAAAACTCCCGCGAGGTCGCCGCGCAGCTCCTCGCTTCGCCCGGGGTGCACTCCCGCCCGGCCGTCCCCCCCGTCGCGGCACCGCCGTCGACCCCTGCGCCGGGCCACGCCGGCTCGCCGACGCAGCCGGTGGTCCCGCCCACCGTCCTTCCTGGGACCTCTGTTCTTCCTGGGACCTCCGTCGCCCAGCCCACGAACGCCGCTGCGCCGACGGTCACGCCCGCGGCGACGGCCACGCAGGCGCTGTCGGCGATCTGCGCCGACGTCGCCCTGCGCGATCTGAACCTGGTGGACGGCCTGCTCTCCCAGCTCGAGGAGATGGAGGCCCGAGAGGGGGACGCGGAGCGGCTCGCCGAGCTCTACCAGCTCGACCATCTGGCCGCCCGGCTGCGCCGTAACGCCGAGAACCTGCGCATCCTCGCCGGGCGGGACGCCAGCGAGACGGCCTCGGAGACCGCGGCGCTGGTCGACGTGATCCGCGCGGCCATGTCCTCCATCGACCACTACTCACGCGTCACCATCGGCCGCGTGGTACCGCTCGGCATCGTCGGGTTCGCCGCGGAGGACGTCGGCCGGCTGCTGGCGGAGCTGCTCGACAACGCCACCAAGTCCTCCCCACCGACAACGCCGGTACGCGTCGGGGTGCACCTGACCGAGCAGGGCAGCGCGCTGCTGCGGGTCGAGGACGAGGGCATCGGGCTGCCGCCGGAGCGGATGCGCCGGCTCAACGATCGGCTGCGCGCCTCCCCGGCACTCGACGACGACGCCGTGCGGCACATGGGGCTGGCCGTCGTGGGCCGGATCGCGGCCCGGCACGAGATGCGCACCTGGCTCGACCGGCGCCATCCGCACGGGACGACCGCCTCGGTGCTGCTGCCCGCGGCGCTGATCTGCGAACTACCCGAGGCAAGCTGGTCGGGCGCCCAGACCGTGACCGCCGCGCCCGTCGCCGCCGTACGCACCCTCGGGTCCTCGGCGCACGTTGCCGCGCCCGTCGGACTGCCGCAACGCCGGGCCGCGCACCTGGCCCGCCCACGCCCGGCCGCACCGGCAGCCCACTCCGCGCGGCCCGCCCCGGCCGCACCGGTGCTGCGGCCCGTCCCGAGTCCGCCGCCGAACTCGGGCTCGGGCTCGGCAGTGGGCGCGGCCACCGCCAGCGGCCTGCCTCGCCGGGTGTCACGCAGTCTGAAGAACGGCACCGGGCCGCTCGCGGCCCCGCCGCCGGCACCACCGCCGCCGGCACCACCGCCGCCACCGCCGCCGGCGGCAGCACCACCGGCAGCACCGTCGACGGCAGCGGCCGCCGGTCGGGAGGCGGACCACAAACGGCTGCTCGCCGATCTCGGCGCGTTCGCCGAGGGGGAACGCGCCGCCCGGGACGAGCAGCGAGGGGCCTGAGAAACAACCTTGACGTCCTCCCCCCGCCTCAGGGCAGGGGACCTAGGGAAAGAAGAACCACCGGTGAACGATCCAGGGCGGCGTTTCCTCTCCGGCCTCAGGGCCGGGGCATCCACTCCGAGCCCATGGTGACGGGCACGACCCATCTCCAGGGACACGACGATTTCACCTGGCTCATCAACGACTTCGTCGCCAGGGTGCACGGGGTCTCCCACGCGCTGATCCTTTCCTCCGACGGGCTGTCGCTCACCGCCTCGGACACGATCGGCATCGTCGAGAGCGAGCAGCTCGCCGCGATCGCCAGCGGGATGCTGAGCCTCGCCCGCAACAGCGCCGCGCTGTTCGACAAGGGGACCTGCGAGCAGATCATCGTCCGGCTGTCGTCGGGATATCTGCTGTTCATGGGCATCGATGACGGTGCGGGCCTCGCGGTGCTCACCGACGCCGACTGCGACATGAAGGTCGTGGCCTACGAGATGACCCAGTTCGTGCTGCACGCCGGCCATGCGCTGACCCCGCAGACCCGCGCGAACCTGCGCCGGGTCCTCGCCGGCCCGCAGCTGTAGTGCCAGAACGTTTGCCGGTGCCGTGCCGGAGCCGGACCCTGCAGTGCCGAGACCATCAAGGATCGTGATCACGATGCCGCTGGACAGCGCGCCGGGACCGTCGCCGCGGACGCCGCGGACACGCAGCCGGCGCATCCGCCCGTACGCGCTGACCGGGGGCCGCACCAGGGCCCGCCACCACCTGCTGGTGGAGACGCTGGTCTCGGTCCCCAGTTACGACCCGGCGCTGAGCGAGTCGCTGATGCCCGAGTCGAAGGCGCTCTACGAACGGGCCCGTGCGCAGCTGTCGATCGCCGAACTGTCGGCGATGCTGTCGATCCCCCTCGGGGTCGTCCGCGTGCTCATCAGCGACCTCGCCACCCAGGGGGCGGTGTTCATCCATCCGACGGCGCACGCCTACTCCCATGACCGTGGCGTGCTGGAACGGATCCTCAGCGGCCTGCGGGAGCTGCCGGTCTGAGCGGGGACACACCTGGGAAGGCCGCGGTCGCCGACGCCGATCCGGAGCAGTTGACGATCTCGGCGAAGATCGTGATCGCCGGCGGGTTCGGCGTCGGCAAGACGACGCTGGTCGGCTCCGTGTCGGAGGTGCCGCCGATCAACACCGAGGCGTGGATGACCGAGGCCAGCGAGGGCATCGACGACCTGCCCCCGCACGGCGAGAAGACCACGACGACGGTCGCCATGGACTTCGGCCGCATCTCGCTCGACTCCGACCTGGTGCTCTACCTGTTCGGCACGCCGGGCCAGGCGCGGTTCTGGTTCCTGTGGGACGACCTGTCCCGCGGCGCGCTGGGCGCGATCGTCCTGGCCGACACCCGCCGGCTCGACCAGTCCTTCGCCGCGGTCAACTACTTCGAGCACGACTCGACGGTGCCGTTCCTCGTCGCGGTGAACCTGTTCGACGGCCGGCTGTGGCACGACCTCGACGAGGTGCGCGAAGCCCTCGCCCTGCGCCCCGACATCCCACTGATCACCTGCGACGCACGGAACCCGGCCTCGACCGCCGAGGCCCTGCGCGAGCTGGTCCGCTACGCCATGTCCCTGGCCTGACCCATCGTCCCCGGCCTGACCCTCGAGGAGCACGCACCCATGCCCAAAATCCTGATCGTCGGCGCCGGTCAGTCGGGCCTGCAGCTCGCCCTGACTCTGCGGGAGCACGACTACGACGTCACAATGATGTCGGCGCGCACCCCCGCGGAGATCCGATCCGGTCGGGTGATGTCCACCCAGGCCATGTTCCACACGGCGCTGCAGCACGAACGCGACCACGGCCTGAACCTGTGGGAGGCCGACGCGGTCGGAATCGAGGGGCTCGGCGTGTCGCTGGCCGCGCCGGACGGCACCCGGGCGCTGGACTGGTTCGGCCGGCTCGACCATCCCGCCCAGTCCATCGACCAGCGGGTGAAGATGGCCGGCTGGGCGGAGCTGTTCGAGGAACGCGGCGGCACGTTCATCGTCTCCGGGGTCACCACCTCCGACCTGAACTCCCTCGCCGAGCTGTACGACCTGGTCATCGTGGCCGCGGGCAAGGGGGAGCTGGTCGGCCTGTTCGACCGCGACGCCGACCGCTCGCCTTACACCGCCCCGCAGCGCGTGCTGTCACTGGCCTATGTGCACGGGCTCGCGCCGCGTCCCGAGCACCCCGACGCCCCCGGCGTCCGCTTCAACATCGCCCCCGGGGCCGGGGAGCTGTTCGCCATCCCGGCATACACGCTCAGCGGGAACTGCGACATCCTGTTCTTCGAGGGAATCCCCGGCGGCCCGCTGGACTGCTGGGACGACCACCCCGAACCCGCCGAGCACCTGCGGCGCATCCTCGAGCTGACCCGAACGTACGTGCCGTGGGAGTACGAGCGCTGCGTCGACGTGGAGCTCACCGACAGCAACGCCACGCTTGCCGGCGGCTACACCCCGGTCGTGCGCCGGCCGATCGGTGAGCTGCCCTCCGGCCGGGCCGTGCTGGGGATGGCCGACGTCGTCGTCGCCAACGACCCGATCACCGGGCAGGGCGCGAACAACGCCGCGAAGTGCGCCGCCTCCTACCTGGACAGCATCCTCGCCCACGGCGACAAGCCCTTTGACCGGGCGTTCATGCAGACCGCCTTCGACCGGTACTGGGACCACGCCCAGCACGTCACCACCTGGACGAACGCGCTGCTCGCCCCGCCGCCGGAGCACGTCCAGCAGATCCTCGGCGCGGCCGGGGCGCACGAGGCGGTCGCCCGCCGCTTCGTCAACGGCTTCGACGACCCCAGCGACTACCAGCACTGGTTCCTCGACCCGGCGAAGACCGCCGCCTACCTCGCCGGCTTCTGAGGCAGCCGCCGATCCTCCCCGGTCGGCGCCCCGGTCGGCGCCCCGGTCGGCGCCCCAGTCGGCGCCGGTGCGGCAGCCTCGAGCGGTGACCGGGTGGCCGGGATGGGGGCCACGCTCGGCACGGGGATGCCGAGGCGATCGAGCAGCGGGCCGGTGGCGGCCGTCGTCAGCAGCGCCATCACGACGAGCGCGGTGAAGGTCGTCTCGTCGAGGACGCCCATGTCGAGGCCGATCCGGGCCACGACGATCTCGGTCAGCCCACGGGTGTTCATCAGCACGGCGAACGTCGCCGACCGGCGGCGCCCCAGCCCCGACAGCGCGGCGGCACCACCCGCCCCGATGATCTTTGCCGTGAACGCCACCGCGACGATCAGCAGGATCTCGAGCAGGCCGCGCCCGCCCACGGCACCGAGATCCACCGACAGGCCGGCGGAGACGAAGAAGACCGGCAGCAGGATCGCCCCGAACCGCCCGAGGTCCACGCCCAGGTCCGGGGCGAGCCGACCGATACTCGACCGGGGCAGCGCGGCCCCGAACGCGAATGCCCCGAACACCGGGTGCAGCCCGATCTCGGCCGTCGCCCACGCGCAGCTCAGCAGGCCGACGACGGCGAAGGTGAGCAGGGCCGGCGCGACGTCGCGCGGATCCGCCCGCGCCGCCGCCCGCTGCGCCAGCACCCGGGCCAGCGGCGCCACGACACCCGCCAGCGCGGCGAGAAGGGCGGCAAGCTCGCCGACCATCCGCAGGAATCCCCACGGGCCACTGGAGTTCACCACCGCGACGACCACGGCGAGCATGCACCAGCCGAGGGCGTCCCCGATCACCGCGCAGGTCAGCGCCAATCGCCCGACGGGATCACCGGCCAGGCGCCGCTCGGTGAGAATGCGGGCGAGCACCGGAAGCGCGGTGATGGCCATCGCGGTGCCGAGAAACAGCGCGAACGGCAGGAGGCCGACCGCCTTTCCGTCGACATCCCGATGCCATGGATGCAGGACGGCGGCGACCCCGACGCCGCCGGCGAACGGCACCAGGATCGACGCGCCCGCCAGGGAGATGGTCAGCCGTCCCCGGCGGCGGACGTCACCGAGGTCGTGTTCGTAGCCGACGGCGAACATGAACAGCACCAGGCCGAGCTGGGACAGGATGTTCAGGTAGGGCCGGATGTCCGGGGGGAACAGCGTCCTCGGCAGATCCCCCGGCAGCAGGCCGAGCAGGCTCGGGCCCAGAGCGAGACCCGCGACGATCTCACCTATCACCACGGGCTGCCGGCACCGGCGAGCCACCTGCGCGAACCCCGCGCTGAGCGCGATGATGAGCGCCGCATCCGCGAAGACGACGGCGACGACATGGTCCGCACGCGAGGCTGCCACTGCGGGCGTCCTTTCGTCCTCCAGCCCGTGAATGTCCACGGCCGCCACCAGAATCGAGATCGGGCTGACACAGATGGTAGTCAGCGACGCTCGTCGATTCGTCCGGTCGGAGGACGACCCTGACGCGAACGCTCCCCGCCGCTCTCGCCATGACTCGGTGAACTGGTAGCACGTTTGGGTGGGTGTCACTGGTGAAAACGGGTGAGTGCGATGCGGCCCGGAGTCCGCCTGCCGCGCCACGAAGACCGCAAAGACGCAGGTCAGCACCTCTCTCCGGACCCGCGAGCAAGAGGAAACTGGGCCCGGCTATAGCAGCCGGACAACTCCGCACGCCAACAGTCCAGACCAGCCAACCGCCCAGTCGTGTCGCATCTCACACTAACCTTCACCATCGTGACTTACGGGTCAACATGGGGTAATTCCCGTTCCGGTCACGATCGGTTCACGTTGCCGGGAACAGCCGTGAACGGATGGCGAGAGGAGTGTCATGAGTACGGCGGAATCTTGGTCAATCAGCGATTTGGTCGACACGACGAGTTACCCCCTCGCCGACCCGGCCAACCCGCTGTGGTGGACCGCCGTCTCACGCGCGCGGCACAATCTGCGTACAGACGGTTGTTGCGTGCTACCGGGATTCATCCACCCCAACGTGTTTCCGGCCGTCGCCCGGGAATGTGCCACCGTGGCCCCGCTGGCCTATGACGAGGTCGAGACCGTCAACGCCTACAACATTGCGGTCGACTCGACGCTGCCAACCGACCATCCCGGTCGGCTCGCCATGCGCCGGGGTAACGCCTTCGTCGCGCGGGACCAGATTCCCGCCGACTTCGCCATCCACCGGCTCTACCGCAGCGAGCCGTTCCAGCGCTTCGTGGCGGCCTGTTTCGGGCTGTCGCGGGTACACGAACTTGCCGACCCGCTGGCCGGGCTGTGCCTGAACGTGATCGCGCCGAGCCTGGAACACCCCTGGCACTTCGACACCAACGAGTTCGCGGTCAGCCTGCTGACCCAGGAACCGGAGTGCGGCGGCGAGTTCGAGTACTGCTCGAACATCCGCACGGCGCAGGCGGAGAACTTCTCCGACGTCCGGGCCGTGCTGGCCGGCGAGGGCTCCCGCCTCGTCCGGCGACTGACCCTCCGTCCCGGTGACCTACAGCTCTTCCTCGGGCGCTACTCCATGCACCGGGTCAGTCCCGTCCAGGGCAACATCGCCCGACATTCGGCGATCTTCGCTTACACCGAGCGGCCGGGAGTGGTCGGCAGCGTCGCCCGCACTCGTCAGCTGTTCGGCCGCGTCCTGCCCGGCCACCTGGCCGCAGAGGCGAACGCCGTGCGCGTCGACGCGTTGCTGGACTGAAACCGCCCTCGTCGAGCTCTCGCCGGTCCTGACAGCCGCACCGCCGTTCGAGGAGGAGCGTCCCGCGTGCATTCCGACGCCAACCCCACCGACGCCAACCCCACCGACGCCAGTCCCGCCGGTAACAGTCCCGCCGGGCCGTTCGATGACGGCCTGCGGTTCGACGACACCGGCAAGGTCACCCTCGACCACATCTACACCCAGCCCGACCCGCACGCCTACTTCAGCACCCTGCGAACGCTCGGCTACCACATCCCCCAGCTCGCCAAGCCGTTCTTCAGCCGGCTCATCGACGAATGCCGGGCGCAGCGGCGGCTTCCCCCGACCGTGCTGGACATCGGCTGCTCCTACGGGATCAACGCCGCGCTGCTGCGCTGCGACCTGACGATGGACGACCTGTTCGAGCGGTACGGCGCCCAGCCCAGCCCGGCGCGGAACGTCCTGCTGGACCGCGACCGCGAACTCGTCCGCGCGCACCGCCGGTCGAGCGGGACCCGCTTCATCGGCCTCGACGCCTCCGAGCCGGCGGTCTCCTACGCGCTGGCCGCAGGCTTCCTCGACGAGGCCGTCTGCGCCGACCTGGAGCAGCGTGACCCCACCGAGGCCGAACGCGCCCGCCTCGACGGCACCGACCTCGTCATCTCCACCGGCTGCATCGGCTACGTCAGCGAACGGACGCTCGCCCGGGTCGCCCGTGCGACCGGCGAGCGGCGGCCATGGATGGCCCATTTCGTGCTGCGAATGTTCCCCTTCGCGCCGTTCGCCGAGACCCTCGACGAGCTCGGCTACGAGACCGTCCATGTCGACGGGGTGTTCCCGCAGCGCCGCTTCGCCTCCGCCCAGGAGCAGGAACAGGTCCTGGACACGCTGGCCTCGGTGGGCGTCGACCCCCGTGGTCTGGAGACCGAGGGCTGGCTCTACGCCCAGCTGCACGTCTCCCGGCCGCGCGGCGCCGCCGGCCGCGGCGCGAACCGGCCCGTCTTCGGCCAGCAGCCGGCCGGCACCCTGACCGGGCGGCGGACCTGAGCGCCATGGTGAGGGAGTTGGCACCACCCAGGGGTGGCGACGACCCGCACAATCCGTTCGACTCATGGGACCCTCGAGCTCCAGCCGCCCCCCGAGACAAGCCGAGAACCTGAGACAAACCGAGCCCCCTGAGACAAGCCGAGGCCCAGGATGAACGCGACCACACCCGACCAGCGCACCACCGGAACCTTCGCCTACGACGACCTGCTGCCCCGGGTGCCGCTGCCCACGCTCGCGGCGAGCTGCGAGCGTTTCCTCGAATGGTCCGCGCCCCTGCTCACCCCGGCCGAGCGCGCCACGACCGCGGCGGCCGTGACCGCCTTCCAGGGCTCCGACGGCCCCGGCCCGGTTCTGCACGCCGCGCTGGAAAGCTACGAGGCGACCGAGGGCGTGCACAGCTGGCTGGACGACTTCTGGGACTCCCGCTACCTCGGCCGGCGGGACAGGATCGCGCTCAACGCCAACTACATCTTCCTGTTCGCCGACGACGCCGCCGCCTGCGCGGCGGAGCAGCCGCAGGTCGAGCGGGCCGCGGGCCTCATCGCGGCGGCCGTCGACTACAAGCTGCGCCTCGACGACGAGCGGATCGAACCGGTCCGCCAGCGCGGCCAGGTGCTGTCGATGGCGCAGAACACCTTCCTGTTCTCCACCACCCGCATCCCGGGTGCCGTCCAGGACACCGTGCGCACCCCGTACAGCGACGCCTGGCCCGGCCCTTCCGCGGCCCGCCACATCGCGGTCCTCCACCGGGGGAACCTCGTCCGGCTCGACGTGGTCGGCCCGGACGGTCACCCCTACACGCTGGATGACCTCGCCGCGGGCCTGACCGCCGTGCTCAAGGCGGCGCCGACCCGGGCACCGGCCGACGCCGCGGTCGGCCAGCTCACCACCAAGGCGCGCGCGGCCTGGGCGCAGAGCCGGGAGCGGCTGTCCGCCCTCGACCCGGCCAACGCCGCCGCGCTCGACACCATCGAGACCGCGTTGTTCTGCCTCTGCCTGGAAGAGGCCACCCCGGCCGACAACCTCGCCGCCTGCGACCAGCTCCTGCACGGCGATGCCGGCAACCGCTGGTTCGACAAGGCCGTCTCGCTGATCGTCTTCCCGGACGGGCGGGCGGGCATCAACGTGGAGCACTGCGGCCTGGACGGCACGACGATCCTCAGCTTCGTCGACGACCTGCTGTCCACCTCCCCGCAGGAGCATTCGGCGAGCTCCGGCGCCCAGCCGCAGGGCCTGCCCGCCGTCGAACCCATCGAGTTCGTTCTCGACGCCGACCTGCGCGCGGACATCGCCGCTGCCGGCACGTCGTTCACGGACTTCGCCGCGGCGACCGCCTCGACCGTGCTGACATTCGACGACTTCGGCCAGAACCAGGCCAAGGCGCTGAAGACCTCGCCGGACGCCTTCGTCCAGCTCGCCTACCAGCTCGCCCACCTCCGGGCGAAGGGCCACGTCGGCGCCACCTACGAGTCGATCGCGACCCGGCAGTGGCGACGCGGCCGCACCGAGGCGATGCGGGTCATCACCCCGCAGATCCACCAGTTCGTCGCGGCGATGCAGGACCCGGCCGCGGACCCGGCGACGAAGCGGGCCGCGTTCCGCGCCGCCGCCGACGCCCACGTGCGCCGGGCGAAGGACAGCCAGGCCGGGCGCGCCCCCGAGCAGCACCTGTGGGAGCTGCAGTTCATCGCCCGCCGCCGCGGCGCCGAGCTCGGGGTGACCGAGCCGATCGAGCTCTACGACACCCCCGGCTGGCTCAAGACCCGTGACGACTTTCTGAGCACCAGCTCCGCGCCGTCGGTCAACGTCGAGTTCTTCGGTTTCGGCTCGACGAGCAGCCAGTGCATCGGCGTCGCCTACGTGCTGCTGCCGGACCGGTTCAATCTCTACCTGAGCACCCCGCGCACGGTCGCCGACGGCCTGCACGCCTTCGCCGAGCAGCTCACGATCGCCCTGCGCGAGCTGCAGGACCTCCTCGCCGCCGAGCCCTCCGCGCAGTGACCTCCGCTCCTCACTGACCTCCGCCCGTCCTCACTGACCTCCGCCCGGCCCGGCCCCGCCTCGGTTGCCGGGCCGGGCGGGACCGCCCACCTCACGACGGCCTGACCACGAACGACTGCCGGCCGGGCGT
>NZ_JANEZT010000589.1 GCF_025403405.1 Frankia tisae | reverse complement strand
AGACCCCACCCCGGACCCCGCGGGCGAACGCCTACGCCGAACGGTTCATCCGCACCGTCCGGACCGAGGCCACCGACCGCATGCTGATCTTCGATGAACGGCACCCGCGCACCGTCCTGACCGACCCGGACGGCCCGTGGACCACCCAACAAGCTGTTCAGGTGCGCTTCACCAGCACGGCCCGTGTGTAGAGCAGGTCGAATCCCTGGCGCTGCGCGTTCTGCTGGGACGTGGAGCCGGGTTGGGTGGTGACGACCGCGATGTCGCAGCCGGCGGTGACCGCGTCGGCGAGCCGGGCGGCCAGCAGCGCCGACTGCACGCCGCGACGCCGGTGCGCGGGCGCCGTCGCCGCGCCGGTGAGCTGCGTGACGCCGTCGGCCGTACGCATGCTGGCGCCGCCGGCGACCGACCCGTCACACAGCGCGAGGTAACGTCGAACACCGGCCGCTGCCATGTCGCGCACGGCGTCCACGAGCACCTCGCGCGGGAAGTCCTCGTGCGAGGGCACCCCCTGCGTGTCGGGGTGGGCGAAGCCGTCGGCACCGTCGGGTCGGCGAGATGGGCCAGCTCGACCTGGACCGGGGCGCCACAGGCCGCGAACGCCCGCTCGACCTCGTCGAGGTCGGCCGCCTCGGGCGCTCCGGCGAAGCCGAGTCCGGCGACCTTGTTCAGCGGTGAGCCCTCGTCGGCAAAGCTCGCCACGCCGCCGGCAAGGGGCGCGGCGAAGCCGGTTGCACCCGGTCGGCGGCGGCGGGACGCCTCGCTGCTTTCGGTGATGAGTTGGGCTTCGACCCGCTCGATACCCTCGGCGAGGGCGACGTCGCAGAACGGCGGCCGCCCGTCAAGACGGTGTGGCACAGGGACCTCCGGGGCTAGGGCCTGCGGTTCGCCGGCGGTCGGAGAAGCGAGCACGACCGGGTACGCCAGCGGCGGCATGACGCCCAGGTCGTAGGCGAACACGATCATGTCGCGCATGACGATCCCATGCTCACGGAGCGGGGGTTGGATGTAGGTGAAGTAGTCGGGTTTCACCGCGTGCATGCGGAACCCGCACTTCTGGTAGAAGGCGATGTTGTCGAGTGCGGAGTTCGCCGTTCCGACCAGGAGTGTCCGGCCGTGGGCGGGCAGCTCGGCCTGTATCGCGGCGACGATCTGCCTGCCGTAGCCGTTCCCTCGCTCGCCGGCCACGACCGCGAGGTACAGGATCTCGGCCGGCTCCGGCTCGCCCCAGCGTACGACCGCCGCCCCGACCGCCTGCTCGTCGACGAGCGCCGCATAGGTCTGGCAGGCGGGAGCACGCATCGCGGTCCGGATGCGCTCGTCGTCCTCCTCGGCGTCGTGCAGGATCGGCACCAGCTTCGCCGTCTCGGCTCCCGACACCGGGACACAGCGCACTGACATGATCAGGACTCCTTTTCGTGAGGTCCACGCGCACCGGCGTGGACTTCGGCCATGGCTGGGGGTTCGCCGGTGGTGCGATCCGCCGGGTCGTCGAGCGGTTGTTGCCGGGTGTGAGCGGAGGCGCTGTGCAGGAGCAGTGCCAGACCGACGAGGATGGCTGCGCCGCCCACCGACTGCGGCGTCGTCGGGCGCTCCCCGAGGAAGGCGACGGACGTGACCGTGCCGACCACCGGTGCCAGATTCAGTAGCTGACCGGCACGCACGGCGGGCACCCGGCCGATGCCTCGGTTGAACGCGACGCCGGCCACGACGCCGCAGAGCGCGACGGCGGCGCACGCGGCCCAGGCCGTGACACCGGCCGTGTCGAGCCGGCTGCCTCCCTCGATCCAGGCGATGGCGGCGAACGGTGCCGTGCTCAACGCGCCGCCTGTCGTCTGCCAGGCGGTGGCGTTGACGCCGTCGCCGGCGTCGCTGTAGCGGCGGGTGGCGACCAGGAACACCGCGGCCGCGACGACCGCGCCGAGGACGAACGGATAGCAGGGGTTCGGCCGCCAGCAGCAGGCTGCCGTTCGAGGCGCTGGTACGGGCCAGCCCCAGGTCGCCCAGCAGGAACGCCAGGCCAGGCACCAACGCTCCGAGCAGCAGGTGCCGCCCCGCCCCGCGCCGGTGCAGCCGCCGCGTCGACGCCGCCGAGCAGTACCACCGCCGCGCCGAGCAGTACCACCGCCGCGCCGAGCAGTACCACCGCGGCGCCGCCGAGTTCGACCGCCAGCAGGTCGGCCGGGTGCACGGCATGCAGGGCGGCCACCGAGACGGTGGTGCCCACCCCGTCGACGGCGGCGGCGACGAGGATCGTCACCTCGCCAGCTCGGGCCTGGATACCGGTCGTGGTGCCGTCGTGCGGTGCCACCGAAGCCTCCCGTCCCTGATACCACCCCATCGGTGGCGTAACCGCTGTAACGGTTATACCGGTTATCTAGGCCGTCAACTGGTTAACCTCGTACGGTGGTTAGGTGACGCAGGAGCCGGGTTGGCCAGGCCTCTCAGACGAGGAGCTCCTCGTGGCGGTGGCGAACACCGGGCACGGGGAGCACGACGAACTCGC
>NZ_JANEZT010000588.1 GCF_025403405.1 Frankia tisae | reverse complement strand
GGCGGGGAAGCGCCCTCAGCGGTCCTCGAACTGGCGCAGGAACGCCTTCCGCTCGGCGGTCGCCCGGTTGACCAGAACCTCGGCCCGGGCGAAGGCGTCGTCGTCGAGTAACAGCTCCCCGCAGTACCCGTCGACAAGGCCGGCCAGGGTCAGCAGGATCGCGCGCAGCTCGGCCGGGGTCGCTGCGATCCACGGACAGGCGTTCTCCCGCATTCCGTAAACCGTGTGCAGAATGTCCTGGACGCTGAGCGCACGTGGCCGGGGTGCCGGCACGCCGTCGGCGGCCGGCCCGGAATCAGTGTCGGACCACATCCCGACCCGAGCGCCGAGAGCCCAGGACGTCCACGGATCGCAGGCGACGTCGAACATGCGCCGGCCGCCCCGGAACTGGACATACCAGCAGGTCCGGGTGGCGAGGAAAAGCCCGTACTTCTCGGCCAGCGGCTCCAGGATCTCCATCGCTGCCAGGTCGAACTCGGCTCCGGCTCGCCCGCCGGCGGCGCCGTCGCCGTGCCCGTGTCGCATCGCCAGTCACCTCAGCCTTCCGGTCCGAGCTCCCGCCAGTCGGTTGCGCGGGCACGACGGGGCATGCCTGCGCCGCCGGGTCGCGCCTGCGACGCCGCCGGCCTCGGGAACCCGCGCTGAACTTTAGAAGACAACCGGGGATCGTGTAGCGGAAATCGAGCCGCTTGTCCGCCGGCTCGTGGATTGTTGGCCCGTCCGGCCGGCGCTGCGCAGGTCAGCCACTTCCGGATATCCGAAACGGGACGACAAACAGGTCACGAGTCGGGCGTGGTTGGCCCCCGAACGCGAAAGAGAGCCGCAGGTCAGCCCGCCGTGCCAGAACCCCGGAACCCGATCGTGACCAACCGGGAACGCCTCGCAGGCGCCACGACGACCCGATGGTTCCACCACGAACGAGCTATCCAGGGACCACTAAAGACCCACGGATCACCTCCTCGGAAAGGGCGATCCACTCCGGGCACCGACGGCGCGCCGGGGTCGCGCACCGGACAGAAAGCAGGCAGGAAACGGTGGTCACATGCCGGCACGGCCTCGATAGCATCGCCGCAATCACCGCGCCGGCACATCCGTCCCGGGCGGGCCGGCGACCAGGACCGGCTCGCCTCGGACGAGTTGGGCGCGGCGCCCGGTCGGGGAGCCGGACCCGCAAACCCTGGGAGTACAGATGACCTCGCCATGGCAACCGCAGGATCAGCCGTACGGCTTCCAGGAAGGGCAGCCCGAGCACCCCGACCAGAAGCCCGCATCCGAGGGCCAGCCCGGATACCCCGAGCAGCAGCCGCCCGGCCACCAGCCGGGCTACCCGAACCAGCAGGAAATCCACCCGGGCCAGGAGGGCTACCCGGGCCCGCAGCCCGACTCCTCCGGCCAGCCCGGATACCAGGACCAGCCAGGCCAGCCGGGTTATCCGGGTTATCCGGGCCAGCAGGGTTATCCGGGATACCAGGGCCAGCCAGGCCAGCCGGGTTATCCCGGCCAGCCGGGATACCAGGGCCAGCCGGGATACCAGGGGCAGCCCGGTTATCCGGGGCAGCCAGGTTTCCAGGGGCAGCCCGGCTACCCCGGTTACCCGGGACAGCCCGGTTACCCGGGACAGCCCGGTTACCCGGGACAGCCGGGATATCCGGGTCGGATGGGCTACGGTCCGCCGCCGGGCTATGGCGGCACGGCACCCTACGACCCCTCCGCTCCGTTCGGCCGGCACCCGTTGACCGGAGAGGCATACTCGGACAAGCAGAAGATCACCGCCGGAGTGCTGCAGATCGTGCTCGGCGCGTTCGGCGCCGGCCGCTGGTACCTTGGCGACACCGGGATCGCGCTGGCGCAGCTGTTCACCTGCGGCGGGCTGGGCATCTGGGCGCTGATCGACGGCGTGATGATACTGATAGGCAACGTTCGCGACCAGTACGGCCGGCCGCTGCGTGACTGACCGACCCCCGTCCCCGGGATCCGCCGGCGTCCCATGCGGGTCGCAGCCCTCGAACCAGCCCGCCTCGCAACCATCCACGCCGCAACCATCCACGCCGACGCCATCCACGCCGACGCCGCCCAGTTCGCGTCGGCGCCGCGCCGCGGCCTGGGGCGTCGTCGCGGCGGCCGTGGCCGGCCTGGCCTACCTGGCCGGCCACGATCCGCACGACCCGTCGACGGCGATGCCCGGCTGCCCCGTGCACCATGTCACCGGCCTGGACTGCCCGGCCTGCGGGACCCTACGTGCCACCTACGACGTGCTGCATGGACGGTGGGCGGCGGCCGGCCACGACAACATGTTCGTGCTGGCCTGCGCTCCGCTGCTCGTCGGCCTGCTGGCCCGCCAGGCCCGGGCGGTGCGCGACGACCGGTACGCCCCCCTGCCCGCGCCGCTGGCCTACGGGCTCGGCGGCGCCGCGCTGGTCTGGATGGTCGTGCGCAACCTGCCCGGATGGCCGCTCACCCCCGGCTCGCACGGTTGATCGCACCCTGCCGAACGGGGCGGGTGGTACGAGGGGAGCTG
>NZ_JANEZT010000587.1 GCF_025403405.1 Frankia tisae | reverse complement strand
GCTGTCGACATCCTCACCCTCCCGCTGCAGCCGGCGACCAGGCTCGCCGGCTGCAGCGGGAGGGTGAGGATGTCGACAGCCCCGGCGCGGCGCAGGATGGCGCGTTCGTGGGGGTCGGTGTCCTCGGTGAGAACGAAGGCCGGAATGGCGGCCGCGGTGGGGTCCGCCGCGAGCTGGGCGAGCAGTTCGGGTGCGGTCGCGTCGGGCAGGTCATGGTCGAGCAGGATGAACGCCGGCCGCGCGCGGCGCACCGCGTCGACCGCGAGGGCCGCCCGCGGCACGGTGACCGGGTCGGCGGAGAGGCTCTCGGTGAGCATGTCCGCGACCGCTGCCCGCACGGCCGGGTCTCCGCTGACGTGCACGACCCGAAGACCGCCAGGAGCCGCCCGGCGCCCGGCCGCGGCCGGGCCGTTCCCGCCACCGACCCCGGAGACGCCCGCGTGCCGCCCTCCGTAGGCACCCTCGACGGCACCGTCCCGGCGGGCTCGCCCGTTGCCGGCTTCGCCGTATCCCGACTGGCCGTACCCCGACTGGCCGTATCCCGACTGGCCGTACCCCGACTTGCTATGACCGGCGCGTTCGTGACCGGTCTCGGCGTAATGAGCGCGCCCATGACCGGCGTCGCCGTAGCCGGCGCGGCCGTACCCCGCTTCGCGGTAGCCGGAGCCGCCAAGATGATCGCCGAAACCGTCGTCGTCCTCGTCGGGGTCCTCGAAGCGCATGTCGACGGCGTCGAGCACGACGGCGAACACGCTGCCGACCCCGTACCGGCTGGCGACGGTCAGCACCCCGCCCATGGCGGTGACCAGGGCGTGGGACAGGGCGAGCCCCAGCCCGCTGCCCTCGATCCCGCTGCGCTCGGCGCCGAGCCGCTCGAACGGACGGAACAACCGGTCGATCGCCCGCGGAGACAGGCCCGCGCCGTCATCCTCGACCTCGATGCGGATCCGGGAGCCGGTGATCGGCACGATACCGACCCGCACGCTGCCGCCTTCGCGGCCGTACTTCAGGGCGTTGCCGACCAGGTTGAGCAGCACCTGCCACAGCCGGCGCCGGTCCGCGTCGGCGATGAGCGGCACGGCCGGGTCGATCACGCGCCGGATGCTGCGCTGGGCGGCGAGCGGTTCGACCAGCTCCACCACGCCCTGGACGATGTCGAGGACGTTGACCGGGCCCTTGTTGATGTCGCCGCGACCCGCACGTAGCCGAGCCAGGTCGAGCACGTCGTCGATGAGCGCCTGCATGTGCCGGCCGCCGGTGATGATCCGTTCGACGTCGTCGTGCAGGTCGGGGGTGAGTGGCTCCAGTTCCAGCAGCTGGGCGAAACCGAGCATCGCGTTGAGCGGGGTGCGCAGCTCGTGGCCCAGGCGCGCGATCAGCTCGTCCTTGGCCCGGGAGTCGTTCTCGGCGATCTCGCGGGCGCGCTGGTCGGTGGTGTCGCGGGCGAGCAGGATCAGCCCGCCGTCCGGATCGCGCCGGATGGTCACGTGGTGGGGCACGGTCGCCCCGGTGGGGTCGACCAGCCCCACGGAGCCGCGCCACTGCCCGGACTGCGCCAGCGCGGCCGTGACGGCCTCGCCGAGCGCCGCGCGGAACGCCGGGTCGACGACCTCGATGAGGTCCGGCAGACGCGGGTCGCGGGGGATCCGGTCACCGAGGAACGCGCGGGCCGCGGCACCCAGGTCGGTGACATGACCGTCCGCACCGACGACCACAGCCAGGTCCGTCAGCGCGTCGAGCAGCGTGCGTGGCCCCACCTACGCCTCGTCATCCGTTTTCTTCCACCCCACGGCGGGCAATGGTAGGGCGTGCCGTCAGGGACCGTTGTCCCGGGTTTGCGTAATCGCCCAAGCGGGGGTCGATCGCGCAACTTTTCGTGACAAGTCACTAGCTTACCGACCAATCCGTTTTGTCGACGTAGCAGGCGCGTGGCGCTGCGTCGGAGAGATGGCCGCGGGGGCACCGGCGTGGTAGGTCTGATCGCATGCTGGTTGCCTTCAGTGTCACGCCCATCGGAACCGGCGAGGGTGTCGCCGAGCTGGTCGCCGAGGCGGTCCGCATCGTGCGCGCCAGTGGTCTGCCGCACGAGACCAACGCCATGTTCACCACGATCGAGGGCGAGTGGGACGAGGTGATGGACGTCGTGCGCCGGGCCACCGAGGCCGTCGGCGGCCGTGCCGGCCGGGTCAGCCTCGTCCTCAAAGCGGACCTGCGCCCCGGTGTCAGCGACGCCCTGCACGGCAAGGTGGCGAGCATCAACCGACTGCTCGCCGGGGACGAGGCTGGTTGATTCAGGCCGCCGGGCGCCGCGGCGGACAACGGGCCCCGAAAAGTCCTGCGCCGGCAGGGCCGTCAGCCCCGCCCGGATGTCACGATGGAGGCATGCAACGTAGGCCACCAGTCCCATCCGGATCGCCGCGGGGTGCGGGAGGCCCGGGACGACCCGGGCGCATGCCCGACAGCCTCGGCGGTCTGCGCCTCGCCGGCGCCGTCCCGCTGGATCCGAAGCCGGCCACCCCGCC
>NZ_JANEZT010000586.1 GCF_025403405.1 Frankia tisae | reverse complement strand
CCTCCGGGTCGGGAGCGACCTGGTCGACCCCGCCTGCTAGAACACGCGGCGCGGGGTCGACCAGGTCGCTCCCGACCCGGAGGAGCGCCACACCATGTGTAGCTCGTCGCCGACGCGGGCGAGGACCTCCAGGTGGCCGTCGAAGTTGCTCTGGATCATCGAGACGGCGTCGACCTTGCCCAGGGCGGCGGCGAACGGGCGCGGCCCGCTCCAGAACGGCGTCGGCGCGCTGTTGTTCCGGTAGTAGTGGATGAGCCCGCCGCCGGCGGCGGGGACGACCACCTCGAAGTTCCGTGCGCCGTCGGCGAAGGTGCTCTGGATCAGCGCCGGGTTGCCCGCCACGCCCTGGCCGAATTCGGGCCCGGTCCGCCACACCGCGGCGTTGTCCCGGGTCAGGTGCACCAGCCGGCTGCCGACCCGGGCGACGGCCTCGAGCATGCCCGGACCACCGCCGAGGGTGCCGTGGATGAGGCTGACCGCGTCGACCCGGCCCAGGTTCGCGCCGAACAGCCGTGGCGTGCTCCAGGGGTAGCCGTAGACGTCGTGGTTGCGCCACAGGTGCAGGATGCCGACGTCCGCGGCCGGGATGAGCAGCTCGAAGTTGCCCTTCGCCCCCAGCCGGCTCTGGACGAGCGAGGGCACCCCGCTGACGCCCTGGGTGAGCTGCTTGGGGTCGTGCCAGGCGAACGCCCCGGTGCTGTCGCGCCACAGGAAGTGCAGCACCGAGCCGACCCGGACGGCGACCTCCAGTGGCCCGGGGGTGGCCAGGGTGCTCTGGACCATGGTGAGGGCGTCGACGCGGCCGAGGCCCTGCGCGGTCTGCCACGGGTCGCGCCAGGGGAAGCCGGCGGCGTCGTTGTCCCGCCACAGGTGGGTGATCCCCGCGAACGTCGACGGCACGACGACGTCGAAGTTGCCGGCGGTGCCGAGGCCCTTCGACTGGACCAGCGCCGGATTGCCGCCGACTCCGTGGCCCCAGCCGATGTGGCTGGGGGTGTACCGGCACAGCGCGAAGCTGTTGGAGCGCATCAGGCAGTCCACCGGCGCCGGGGCGCACGAGTCGCAGTTGCCGTTCGGGGCGGCGAACGCGCCCCACTGGCCGCCGCAGTCGCAGCCGGCGCCGCCGTACTCGTCCGGGGCGCCGAAGATGTGCCCGGTCTCGTGGGTGAAGACGCGGTCGATGTTGTCCGGGCCCCAGCCGTCGTTGGCGTACGACATGACGATCCGGGGGCCGCCGACCGACGAGTAGGCGAAGTAGCCCAGCGGGTACTTGGTGAAGAACGCGCAGTAGGCCCACTGGGTGCCGAGCCGGGCGCGCAGCGCGTCGACGTAGTCGTAGACGCCGTCGAAGGTGGCCGCGTAGCCGAGCCGACCCATCGTCGGGTCCCGCCAGAGGGCCTCCAGATCGGTCGCCTTCGGGTCCGCCGGCACGGGCAGGCGCACGATCTGGATGTCGTAGTGGAACGTGAGGTCGGCCGCCGGGTTCGTGGTGGCGTACCAGGACAGGCCGTTCTGCACCTCGGCCACGACCTTGGTCCGCTCGGCCGCCGTGAACTGGAGATCGGCGGTCGGCCCCTCGACGAGGATCAGGCCGACGGCGACGGCGCCTTCCAGCTTCGAGCTGGTGGGGGAGCCCGCGGTGCCGCCCGCGGTGCCGGCGGTCGAGCTGGCGTCGGCTGCGCCCGCCGCGGTCAGCGTCATCAGTGGGCTCTGCAGGTCGGACCGGCCGTTGGCGGCGGCGAGTGGGGCCGAGTGGTCGGGATCCGGCCCGGTGGATCCCCGCGGCGGCGGGACGTCGGTGCAGGGCCGGTCCATGTCCCACGGATGGCCGTCACGGGGGCGGTCCTGCTTGAGCCGGCGGTAGGCGGTGCTGGCGCGCAGCCGGAAGGCGTCCAGACCCAGCGTCTCCGCCCGGTTCAGGCCGGGGGAGACGCCCGTGGTCGACACCACGCTGCCGTCGGCCGGGGGCAGCAGGCCCGCGCCGGTACGGGCCGCGAGCAGCCCCGCGCCACCGGGCGCGCCGTCCCGCGGGCGGCCGAGTACCTGGACTCGGCCGTAGCGGTGCAGGGTCCATTCACCGCCGGTGACGGTGGGTGCTTCGTCGCCGGACGCCGGGTGGTCACTGTCGGCCGGGTCGGACGCGCCGGCCCCTGCGAGAGCCGCCCGCAGCGAACGGCCGCCCACCGGGCCGGTCGGGGTGATCAGGGCGCGTTCGTCGACCGGTACGTCCCCCGCCATGCGTGATCGTTTTCCCTTCGGTGAGGAATGGCTGTGCGGAGTTGTATCGTGTTGCGGCGTTGTTGTGTTGGCTTTTGCGGAAGCAAGCGTCGGGCGTGCTGATCCGACTTATTAGTCCCGGTTTGTCCCCATAGTGTCCGCACGGAGCCCCGGGCGGGCGGGATGTTCGGCCATGGGCGGAGGGCCGGAGCTGGCCGAAGGCCGCGCGGGCCGCCGCGTCCGGCGGTCGCCGGCAGGCCAGCCGACCGCCGGCGGGAGTGTCATCGCTCGGGTGGGAAGGGGGTCTGC
>NZ_JANEZT010000585.1 GCF_025403405.1 Frankia tisae | reverse complement strand
GCGACGGGGTCACCGCGGCCGGCGCGGGTTCGCCGGCGGCCGGGGCGGGGTGGTCGTCGTCGTGCAGGCCCTTGATCTCGGACTTGAAGATGCGCAGCGAGCGACCCAGGGAACGGGCGGCGTCGGGGAGCCTCTTCGCTCCGAACAGCACAACGACGACGACGACGATGATGAGCAGTTCAGGCGTGCCGATGTCACCCACGAAAACCATCCTTCGGACGGGGTCGGACCCACCGCCGGCCTCGAGGGCATGCTACGGCCGGGTGCGCCGCCGCGGTGGAGCACTGCCCAGCCCGGCCGTCGTCCCCACTGCGATCCGGGTGCGGTCCGGGCGGGGCCGCACCCCGCTGCTGCCCGTGGACATCGACCGGCCGCTGGTGCGGTGTCACCCGGGTGACGAGCGGTTGATGTTTGACGAAGCGTCGCCGGCGGGTACACAGCGGTCGATCTCCCCGCCGATCATCGGCCCCCCGCCGCTGATCCTCACCTGTCGGAGGCCCGCTGTGCTCTGGACCCTCATCACCTGGGTGGTACTCGGTCTCATTGCGGGTGCCGTGGCCCGCCTGCTCGTGCCCGGACCCGATCCGATGAGCATCCCCGCGACGATCCTGCTGGGTGTCGTCGGCTCGTTCGTCGGTGGTTTCCTCGGCTATCTGCTGTTCGACAAGGACTTCGGTGAGGGCGCGTTGCAGCCCTCCGGCATCGTCGGGTCGATCCTCGGCGCCATCGTCGTGCTGCTGGTCTGGCGGACGGTGGGCGGACGCCGCCACGCGCTGCGCCGCTGAGCCCGCCGCTCGCCTCGCCCAGGTCCCCTGCGCACCCGGGTCCCCTGCGCACCCGGGTCGCCACGATCACGTTGTCCCCGGCAACCCGGGGATCTCCACGTCCGTGGACGACAGTCCAGCCGCCCTGATGCTCAGACTTGCGTTGGTATCCGCGTTCCCCGACCAGCCACAGGACGTGCAATCGAACAGATGGTGGGTGGTGGCCGGCCTGCGCGCAGGCGGCGGGTAAAATCGCCTTCGGACAGTGCCCGCCCTGCGGCGGCCGCCGGCGGCGGTGGGGCCCGCCGTGGTCGAACCGCGGCAGCGCGCCGCCAACGGTCCCTGCGTGCCACACAGCTGCGTTCGATCCCCCGCCGGGTCGCGCGGCCACGCAGGGAGGAGCCCCATGGCCGAGCAGCCCGCGCCGCAGCCCACATCCCCCGCGGATCCCACCGGTCCCGCTGTCGTCGCGACCGATCCCGACGTCGACCTGCACCTGCCGGCCCAGCGTGCCGAACTGCGGGCCCATCCGGCGCTGCTGCTCGGCGTCATCGCCGCCGGCGGCGCGCTCGGCGCCTGCGCCCGCTACGGCGCGGCGCTGGCCTGGCCGACCCACCCCGGTGCGTTCGGCTGGACCACCGTGGCCGTCAACACCGTCGGCTGCGCGGCGATCGGCGTGCTCATGGCCCTGGTCCGCGCCGGCCGCCTCGCCCACCCGCTGGCCCGCCCGTTCCTCGGCACCGGGATCCTCGGCGGGTTCACCACCTTCTCCGCCTACGCCGTCGACGTCGAAGGGCACCTCGACAGCGGCCGGCCACTGACGGCCCTGGCCGCCCTGGCGCTGACCCCGGCCGCGGCGCTCGCCGCGGTGTGGGCGGCCACGGCGGCGACCCGCGGACTGCTGCTGCGGTGCGGGGAGCGGCGACGCGGGGATCGGCGGCGGTGAGCTGGCTGCTGGTGATCCTCGGCGCGGCGGTGGGAGCCCCGCTGCGCTACCTCACCGACCGGGCCGTGCAGGCCCGTCACGACAGCCCGCTGCCCTGGGGCACGTTCACCGTGAACACGGCGGCCAGCGCCGTGCTCGGCCTGATCACCGGCGCGGTCGGCGCCGGCGCCGCCTCGACGCGGGTGGCGCTGCTGGTCGGCACCGGGCTGTGCGGGGCGCTGAGCACCTACTCGACGCTGTCCTACGAGACGCTGCGCCTGGTCGAGGACGGTCATCGCCGCCTCGCCGCCCTCACCGCCGCCGCCAGCCTGCTCGCCGGGGTCGGCGCCGCCGCGGTCGGCGTGACCCTCGCCCACGCCCTGTGGGGCTGACCGGCCGCGCCCCTGACCGACCCCCCGTGCCCTGCCGACCCGCGCATGCCCTGACCGGTGATGTCCACCGCCCGCGGCCTTGACCAGCAGACCCGCCGGCCGAGGGCGGGGTCGGTCGCGACCGCCGGGCTCGATCGGACCTACCCTTCTGCACGTGCACAGGCCGACCTCTTCCCGCCGTGACCCCGTCCGGCCGGACACCCGCGCCCCGCTGCCCCCGGATCATCTTCCGGATCATCTTCCGGATCGTCGCCTGGATTGCCGTCCGGGCCGTCGTTTGGATCGCAGTGCACGGTGGCTGCCGCTGCTCCCGGCTCTGCCGGCGCTTGTGAGCGTGATCGCGGTGCTGGTGCTGCTCGCCGGCTGCTATTCCGGCGCCGGCAGTGACGGCCCGACCCGCGCGGACGCCGCGGTGCGTCCCGGCACGGCGGCGCCCACCACCACAG
>NZ_JANEZT010000584.1 GCF_025403405.1 Frankia tisae | reverse complement strand
GGGCGGGACGCGGTCGCCTTGGGAGGCGACGGCTTCGACAGCAGCGTGGGCGTCGACGGGGCCGGCGGCGCTGGAGTGTCGGCGCGACCCGGCTCGCGGGCGGCGTCCTTCGGCAGAGAGGACTTCGTCAGCGACGGGGTCGCGGGCGCGTCGTCGCCGAGGAGCAGCGCGTCCAGCGCGGTCCGCTTCGTCAGATACGGCGGCAGCGGGAGCTCGTCCTCGAACAGGTGCTTACGGACAAAGGTCTTGGGATGCAGATCCCGGATGTCGAGATCGGCGAATTCCGGGCCGAGCTCGGACCGGAGATCATTGCGCATGCCGTTGGCCATCTGCCGGAGTTGGCGCAGCATGCGCCCCGCGTCCCGAGCCGCCTTGGGCAGCCTGTCCGGACCGAAGACGAACAGGCCGATCAGCAGCAGGACTGCGACTTCACCCCACCCGACACCGTTGAACACCGGCTGAGCGTACCTCTCCCGATGTTGCCGTGCGGAACTCCTGGGCAACGAAGAGATGTCCAATACTCAGTTCTGTTGTTCCTGGAGTGTCATTTGGGCGGTTGCGGTGACGCCGCCGCGCACATAGGTGACGATGACCTTGTCGCCCACCCGGTGCAGCCGAGCCGCCACGAGCAGATCATTCGTCCCCCGGATCGTGTTCGCGTCGATCCGGGTGATGACGTCGCCGACCCGCAGTCCGGCGCGGGCCACCGGGCCGTCGGAAACGAGGCTCACCAGCCGGGCGCCGGGAACCCCGCCGGTCGCCGTCGCCTCGCCCGCGGTGACAGTGGCAGCCGAAGCGCCGACGTAGGGATGGGTGGCCCGACCGGTCGCGATGAGCTCCTGGGCGACGGAACGCGCGAAGTCCACCGGGATGGCGAAGCCCACACCGATGCTGCCGCTCTGGGTCTGCTCCTCGTGGCCGGGGACCGCGGCGATCGCCGCGTTGATCCCGACGACCTGCCCGAGCGCGTCGAGCAGCGGGCCACCGGAGTTCCCCGGGTTGATCGCCGCGTCGATCTGGATTGCGCCGATGAGGACCGTGGCGACGGTGCCGTTCTCGGCCGGCACCGTCGGATTGCGGTCCAGGGCGCTGACGACACCCGTCGTCACCGTCCCGGACAGGCCCAGCGGCGCGCCGATGGCGACGATCGGCGCCCCGACCACGAGCGAGCCGGACTGGCCCAGTGTCGCGGCGGGCAGCGGCGCCGGCGCCGGAATGCGCAGCACGGCGAGGTCGGTCTGCGGGTCACGCCCGACAACTTGGGCCTGGATCTGGCCGAACTCCTGGTAACGGCGCACCGAGATCGGACTGCCGTTGGCGACGGCGGGCGCGATGACATGGTTGTTCGTGAGGATGTAGCCATCCGAGCTGATGATCACTCCGGAGCCGGTGCCGCCGCTGCCGTCGTCGCCGACCCCACCGACGTCGACCGTGACCACGGTGGGCAACGCGGCCGCGGCGACAGCGGCGACCGTGCGGCGGTCCGTGACGGGAGCCGGGCTGCCGACACCAAGCGTCTTCACCGGCTCGACGCTGGTGTCACCCGTGGTGATGGCGACGGCCAGGCCGCTGATCGCACCGCCCACCAGCCCCGCGACAAGCATGCACACGAGCAGCACCCGCCAGCCGAGGACGACCGGGCGCCCCCCCAGCCTCGCGCCGCCCCCCGGCCTCGTGCCGCTACCCGACGCTGACCGCCGCGCCGAGAATGCGGGTGCCGCGGCGCTGCCTTCCTTGCTGCCTTCCTTGTCGTCCTCGTCGTGATAGCCAGCATCGCCGGCACCGCCAGCCCACGGGTCCGGCTTCGCGTCCCCGCCGGGACCGGCGATGCCGACGCGCCGAGCAGGCCGAGCGGGCCGCAGAGCCGTCACCGATCCGATGCCTCGGGCGGACTCACGAGCCGGCGCGACGGTCGCCCCCGACCCGGTGCGTCCGCTCGGAGCCGACCTGGATTCGGCGGGCCGGCCAGCGCCGCGGCGCGACGCGGCCATCGTCGCCGACCCGCCGCGGTCCCCCGGAGCCGGCTGCGACTCGGCGGCCACGGTGACGTTCCCTGCTGCCTGCGTGGTGAGCGCCCGGCTTCCCGAGGCCTCCGAGGTCGACCTCGGAGGCCGCTCCACCCTGGTCTCAGCCGCCGTGGCACCGGTACTACCAGCGCTACCAGCGCCGCGGCCGGAATGCCGCCCGTGCCGGGCACCGCTCGACGGGCGCTGCCCGCCCTCACCCGGCGGGGGTACCGGCGGCCGGCGGGCTGACAAGCGCACTGCGAGGGGCGACGCTGCCTGCTCCGATCCGGCCGCGTCCGGCCCCACGGCATCCGGAGGCGGACCCGCCGCGCCGTCGGCGGGCATCTCGTCGAACACCTCGAGCCCGTCCGGTGCTTCGGGAACGTTCGCTCGTGCCCCGGCGCCACCCCTGGCGGGCAGCGCGCCGTCGGCCAGCGGCAGCGCCGGTGCAGTCCCCTGTGCCGGCGCAGTCTCTGTGGTCGGCGCAGTCTCTGTGGTCGGCAGAGCCGCCTGCACCGGCGCTGCCCTCGCGGACGGCGCGGCGGAGGGTGGCTG
>NZ_JANEZT010000583.1 GCF_025403405.1 Frankia tisae | reverse complement strand
GGCAGCTGGGTCGGCGGGGGCAACGGGGTGGCGCCGAGGCCGTGGGTCGTCTTCTCCCAGAAGCTTGGCGCGAGCACGAGCTGGACCATCGCCTTGGCCGCGGCCAGCGACATCAGCACCCAGTAGGCGAGCGACAGCACCGACCGGAACACCAGCCCGGGCAGCCCGGTGGCACGGGCCGCGAGCACGTTGACGTAGACGAAGGTGAAGTTGCCGGCGACGAGGCACACCAGGCTGGCGTAGAGCAGCCAGGCTGGGAAGAGGGCGTGGACGAAGCCGACCCGGCCGACGAACCACATCAGCGTCAGCGCCCAGAAAATCGGGTTGATGATCGCGAGCAGCGGAGTTCCGCCGACGAACAGGTTGAACCGCAGGTAGGTGGCGAGCCCCATCTCCCGGCAGCGGCGCAGCGGCTGGCGGGAGTGCACCAGCCAGGTCTGCAAGTAGCCCTTGTACCAGCGGGAACGCTGCTTGAGCCAGTTGATGGCGTCGCTGTTGGCCTCCTCCAGGGTGACCGAGTCGAGGATGAGCGTGCGAAACCCGCGGAGATAGAGCCGCACCCCGAGATCGGCGTCCTCGGTCACGTTGAACGGGTCCCAGCCGCCGAGCTCCCGCAGCACCTCGGTCCGGAAGTGGTTGGAGGTGCCGCCCAGGGGCACCGGGGCATCCTGGCGGACGAGTCCCGGCAGCATGTGCTCGAACCACATCGCGTACTCGGCGGTGAACCACTGGGTGAGGATGTTCTGCTTGTGGTTGAAGAAGCCGAGCTTCGCCTGCAGGCAGGCCACGCTCGGCGGCAGCCGGCGGAACGCGGTGACGGCGCGGCGCAGCTGCAACGGTTCGGGCCGGTCCTCCGCGTCGAAGATGGTGACGAAATCGCCGCGGGCGATCTCGAGCCCGATGTTGCAGGCCTTCGGCTTGGTACGCGGCTCCGAGTAGGGCACCCGGACCACCCGCAGGTACGGCGGGGACGCCGCGGCCCGCGCCGCCGTGTACGTCGCCTCGTCGTCCTCCTCCAGCAGCAGCAGCACCTCGAGCCGGTCCGCCGGGTACTCCAGCCGCGCGATCGCGGCGAGCAGGTGCGGCAGCACCTCCGGCTCCTGGTAGGCGGGGACCAGCACGGTGTAGAGGGGCAGGTCGGCATCGGGGCAGGCGCGCGCGTCGTCGGGATCGACCACGATCAGGCCCGGATCGTGGATGGCCCGGTGCAGCAGCAGCAGGCGTTCGGCGAACGCGGCGACGTAGGCGGCGCTGAGTACCGCCACCACGGCGATCAGCGTGGGGGTCGTTGCCAGCGCCACCCCGGCCACCAGCAGCACCGCGACGACCGTCAGCCCGACCCGCTGGCCGGTCGACAGCGTGCGGCGCGCCGCCGCGTACGGACCGGGGGCGCTCATACCGTTCCCGCCAGCGCCGGGGGGAGCAGCGCGCCGAGGGTCGCGAGGGTCGCCGCGGACGCCACGACGACGACGAGCGCCCACCGCGAGTTGTCCACCGCCGCCCGCCGCACCGGCCGGGAGGCACCGGCGCGAGCGGAGCGCGCGGCCCGGGGCGCGCCGGCGACGGCGAGCATCCCGAACAGCAGCGCGAGGACGGCCAGATCTCCGCCCACCCCGAGGGCGGTGCGGGCGGCGCCCGGCGCGCCCACCCGGACGGCGAGAACGGCGACGGCGATCCGCCCGACCACCAGCGTCGCCCAGAGCGCCAGCACCATCACCCCCCGCCGAAGCGCCCGGGTCGGTCGGCGGGCCGAACAGCCCAGCAGCAGGGCGAGCGCGAGAGCGGCGCTCACCCCCGCCGCCCCGGTCAGAGCGCCGGTGAGCGCCGGTCCGGTCAGCGTGGGCCCGGCGAGCGTGGGCCCGGCGAGCGGGGACCCGGCGAGCGGGCGGACCAGGGGCCGCAGGGCGGCGGCGACCGGGCGGGCCGGCCACCGGGCGGCCGCCTCCGGCAGCGGCGTGAGGGTGGCGGTCAGCAGCAGCAGCGGGGCGCGCAGCCGCCACATCGCCCGGGTGCCGAACACCAGGGCGACGGCCGCGGCCATCAGGGGCGGCAGGAGCAGCAGGTCGGCGTGCGTGGTCCAGAACCGGTCGCCGAGCCGGGCCGGCATCGCGGTCAGCACGAACACCGCGACGCCCAGCAGCGGCAGGCCCACCAGGTAGTCGACCTGACGGTCGTGGATGTCGGGCTCGCCAGGTGCCGGCCGGCCGCGCAGCAGCAGCACCGCACCCGCGGGCAACACGGCGAGGTGGAAGGCCGCGCCGGCCTGGTCCCGGCAGGCCGGCCAGAGTCGGTCCAGGGTGCCGGCACAGGCCACCAGGGCCGCCGCGGTGACCACCCCGACCCGCAGCGCGCCCCGGCCGTGCCGGTCGGCGATCAGGCGCAGGAGACCCGGGCTCACCCCGCCGTCGTCGGTGGCGCTGCCGTTCTCGGTCGCGCTGGCCCCCGTGACCGTGCCGCCGAGGTCGGGGCCGCCGAGGTCGGTGCCGGCGTCGGGCTGCGCCGGTGATCGGCGGGGTGCCGGGACGGCCGGCGCGGCGGGGCGGGGCGGCGCGTCGTCGACCTCCTGCCCCTGGTG
>NZ_JANEZT010000582.1 GCF_025403405.1 Frankia tisae | reverse complement strand
GGCGGATGGCTGGGCCGAGGGCATCGGCGCCTCCCTGCGGGCCGGGCTCGAGGCCCTCGCCGGCACCGGCGCCGACGCCGCGATCGTGACGCTCGTGGACCAGCCCGGCCTGACCGCAGCCGCGATCCGCCGCCTGGTCGACGCCGCCGCGCCGGCCGGCGGCTACCAGCGGTATCCCGCGCTGACCGCGACCTACCGCGGGCAGCCGGGCCATCCCGTCCTGCTGCGCCGGGCTGTCTGGGCCGACGTCGCCGCCCTCGCCCGCGGGGAGGTCGGCGCGCGGGCCTGGCTGCGCGCCCACCCAGCGGCGGTCGGCCGGGTGGCCTGCGACGGCCTCGGCACCCCCGCGGACGTCGACACCCCAGCCGACCTCGCCGGCATCGGGGAGGATGCCGACATGGACCTGTCTGTCACCGACAACACCGACCGCTTCCGCTACGAGGCGCTGACGCCGACCGGCGAGGTCGCCGGTTTCGCGCAGTACCAGAAGCGGGCAGATCGAATCATCTTCATCCACACCGAGGTGAGTCCGGAGTTCTCCGGCCAGGGAGTGGGCTCCACCCTCGCCGCCGAGGCGTTGGACGATGTTCGCCGGCAGGGCCTGGCCGTGGTCCCTCAGTGCCCCTACATCCGCGCGTTCATCGATCGCCATCCGGCCTACGCCGATCTCGTCGTGGCCGATGCGTGAGCCCCGGCCCGACTGACGCGGAGCGAACATCCGGCCTGGTAGGACACCATGCCGACGACGTGAGAAACGGAGGAACAACGCCGAGCCCCGGATTTCCAAGATGAGCTGACGGCCGGCCCGCGGCTGGCAGTATCGGCGGCACGAAAACCGATGCGAGGCACAACGCTCCCGATTCCCGGATCGGCGGGGAACGACGGGGAGTGCGGTCAACCGTTGCGCGGTGGGCTCGGCGGGAGAAGTAGTCACATCATCGTGGTGGCGGCGGGTTCGGAACAGCCGCGGCGCCTCCCGTGAAAGGACGTCTGTGTGTCCGACGCCCGTCATCGGTCCCCAGCTGGAGGTCCCCGCGGCGCCGTGCCACGCCGCCGCGACCGGCGTGTCGGCAGGCCGCCGCACGGGCGGTCCGCGCGGACTGAGCGGTCCGGCCCGGGCGCTCGGCGCCGGGGTTGGCGGGCCCGCGGGATCGGTCTCGGCGCGGTCAGCAGTGCCGCTCTACTCGTCCTCGGCGGCCTCACAATCACCGGCGTCGGGTTCGCAGCGGCCTCCGTCTGGCACGGCGGCGCGCCGGACGAGTGCGCCGACGGCACCACCCGAACCACGCTGACCATCACCACCGCCCCGACCCTGACCGCGCCGATCCGCCGGCTGGCCACCGAGTTCAGCCGGGCGCACTCCGACCGGAGCGGGCCCTGTGTGACCTTCGAGGTGTCCGCGACGCCGTCCGACCGGGCGCTCGACGCGCTGTCGCGTGCAAACGCGACCGGCTCGGCCGTTCCCGACGTGTGGATCCCCGAGTCGGCGGACTGGCTGGAGCTGGGGCAGGAGTCGAACAGCGCGGCGCAGCAGCTACCGGCACGGGCGACGACGATCGCCGGCTCCCCCGTCGTCATCGCGATGCCCCGGCTGATGGCGCAGCAGCTCGGCTGGCCCGAACATCACCTGACCTGGGCTGATCTCGCGGCGGACGCGAACAGGACCGCCTTCTGGCCCGGCCGCGGGGAGCCCCGGTGGGGCGAGTTCCGCCTCGCCATGGCCAACCCGGAGAACTCGGCGGCGGCGCTGCGGGCGGTCATCGGCACGGTCGGGGCGGCGCGCCGGCTGGCCCCCGCGGACATGACGCCGGGCACCTTCGACCAGGATCGGGCGGCCCAGGCCACGGTGCTGCAGCTGGAGCGCTCGATCGACTGGCTGCCCCAGTACGACCACCAGCTGTTCGACTCGGTCCGCGACGGCGGCACGGAGAACGGCGCCACCGGCAGCGCCCCATCCGCCTTCCCTGCTCTGGAGTCCGACGTCATCGCCTACAACCGGACCCTGGCGGCCCGGGCAGGAACCAGCTCCCCGTCGACGCTGGTCGCCTCCTACCCTGCCGACGGCGCGTTCACGGCAACAGTGCCCTACATCGTCCTCAAGCGGACGACGGACTCGGCGCCCAGGCGCGCCGCGGCGACCGCCTTCGCCGCCTACCTGCGCGGCGATGCCGGACGGCAGGCGCTGACCGCGGCCGGCTTCCGCACCCCGCTGGAACTGCAGGGCGGCGACGACCCGAACGGGCTGTCGGCGAGCCTCAACGTCACCGACGGCGTACGTTCCACCCCGCCGAAACTCGCCAGTACCGACGCCTCGGACAGCGTGCTCGGGACCGCGCGTCGATTCTTCCGGCACAGCCGGGAACGCGGGGCCACGCTTGCCGTGTTCGACACGTCCGGTTCGATGGCACTGCCGCTGACGGGCGGCGCCGGTCGCACCCGCATCCAGGCGGCCGCGGACACGGCGCTGGCCGGCCTGCGGCTGCTCGCGCCGGACAGCGAGGTCGGGCTCTGGCAGTCATCCGCCGAACTGCCCGGGGGCCACCAGGAGCTCGCCCCGCTGGCCCGCCTGAACGCGCCGGG
>NZ_JANEZT010000581.1 GCF_025403405.1 Frankia tisae | reverse complement strand
GCCCTGCACCCCGACGATCGCCCGCAGCAGCGTGGTCTTGCCCCCGCCGCTCGGCCCGATCACCCCCGTCACGCTGCCTCGGGGCACGGTGAACGTGATCCCGTGGATGACCTCGTGGCCGCCCCGTCCGCGCCGGCGGGCCCCGCGCCGGATCCGCACGTCGGTCGCGGAGACCGCCGCGACGTCGGCGAGCGCGCCGGGCGGGGCGCGCCGAGCGGCGACTCCGGCCACGTTGGTCACGCTCGGAGTCGGTTCCAATCCGGAGTGCACTTGCCGCATCCTGCCAACGTCGCGTCCCGATCCGGGCGACGTCCGGCCCGGCGAGTTCCGGTGCCGGTCCCGTGCACGCGCTGCGGCCGCATCGCGCCCGGGGCCGGATGCTTGGCGGCTTCCGGTGGCGGCACCCCCAGGGGCGGACGAGCCGAGATGTCGACACGCAGAAAGGTCGAGGTGAGGATGATGGCGTTCGTCGGGTATGCGCTGTCCAGCGAGGAGCACGGCGCGCGGGCGTTGGTCGAGCAGGCCCAGGCCGCCGAGCGGGCCGGCTTCGACTGTACGTCTCCGGGTTCGGCCCGGCCGCGGTCCGCCTGGCGGCGCGGATCGGCGAGGGGTACTGCGGGGTTCTCCGGACGCCGACCTGCTGCGCCTGTTCGACCAGGCGGGCGGCGCCGGCCGGCGCCGGCCGGCCCAAGCAGGGTTCGCTGAAGGTCTGCTGGGCTGAGGACGAGGCCGATGCCCGCAAGACCGTCCACTTCTACCGCCGCGAGGTCCTGCCCCGCTTCCGCTGATCCGCCTGCCCGCCAGCGGCAGGCTCAGCGGTGGTAGACGTCGCGACGGTGGTCAATGTCCAAGACGGTAACAGTCCTGGCCGCATCGTCGACGCGGTAGATGATCCGGTACGTGCCGCGGCGGGCGCTGAATTGATCGTCCAACGGCGGTAGCAGCCGTTTCCCGACGGGGTAGGGCGCCTGCACGAGCGGGCCTGCGATGAATGCGTACGCCGCCGCGGCGACTGCTTGGGGCAGGCGCTCGGCGAGCGCGCGGCGGACCGTTGGCGTGGTCCTTAACGCATAGGGTTCAGCGTGATCGTTCATGCCGGGCCGAGGCGACGCCGCATGGTCTCGGCCAGCTCCTCCTCGGTGACGGCCTCGCCGCGGGCGAGTTCGGCGTCAGAGTCTGCGAGTCGGCGCAGCGTGGCCGGGTCGCTGAGGATCGCGAGCGTTTCCTCCAGCTGCTCGAGATCCTCGACGGCGAGCAGGACGGCGGAGGCACGGCCGTGCACGGTGACGGTCACGCGCTCGTGATGGTCGTGGACGCGGCTCACCAACTCGGACAGATGAGCTTTGACCTCACCCAGCGGCAACGTCGTCATGGTCAGAAGTATGACCAAAACCGCGGTTGGCGTCCAGCGAGGGAACCGTCGGGCCTGTCCCGTCCAGGGGCGCGGCGCCGCGGACGGCGGTCAGGGGATGAGGTGGCGGAGGTAGCGTTCGGGGCTGGTGAGGTACTGGCGCCAGTTGGCGACCAGGTCGAGGTCGTCCCAGGTGGTCCGGCGCAGGCCGTGCGGGCCGACCTCGATGATGTCGGCGCCGGGGGTCGCGGCGAGGATCGGGGAGTGGGTGGCGCAGACGATCTGCGCGCCGGTGGTCCCCAGCTCGTGCAGCAGGGCGACCAGGTGCAGGGTGGCCGTGAACGACAGGGCGGCCTCGGGCTCGTCGAGGACGTAGAACCCGGGCGCGTCGAACATCGACCGGAAGATGGCGAGAAAGCCCTCGCCGTGGCTCATGGTCCGGGTGTCGTCGTCCCAGTAGCCGGCCCCCGTGGGAATCCAGGCCGAAGCCCTCGGCGATCGCCTCCACCAGCGTCGACTTGCCCGACCCGTTGTCGCCCACCAGGAACGTGACCGGCCGAGTCAGCGTCAGGCCCCCGCCGAGCACCGCTGCGACGGCCGGCACGGTGAACGGCCACCGCCCACGGCCCTCCGCCCCCGGTGCGAGCCCGTCAGGCACGTAGACGCGTTCCACGAACATGGGTGGGCTTCCCTTCGTCGCAGCGACGGCCACCAAATCCCATCGACCATACGGAGCCAGGCCGGGAGGATCGATACCATATGGTCCGTGTCGCTCTTGGATCGCTCCACCAGCATGGAACGCTGAGGCCGTAATGACTGAACTCTCGTCGGGAATCCGTGTCTAGACTGACGGTGGCGACGTGCCAATTTCCGGTAGACGCCGACGTTGTGCGAAACGGCCGGTACGTCATGCGCCAGATGCTGTCCGCGCGGGAGCGAGGGGCGGACGTCGCGCATTTTCCGGAGGCATGTCTGTCGGGCTACGCTGGGGCAGACTTCCCGAGCTACGACGGATTCGACTGGGAGTTGCTCGAACGTGTTACGCGGCAGGTTCTGGCGCTCGCTGGTGAGCTCGGGTTGTGGGTCGTGCTCGGTTCGACGCACCGTTTGACCGGCGATCACAAGCCGCACAACAGTCTGTACTAGTCCGATTTGAAGAGTGTGCATGATTCTGCTGTCATAGAAACATGATTATCGATGGACGGGCTCTTCCGCGGGAAACCCAAGAGGACATCCGCATGCGGGCTGTCGACCTCTTCGAGAAGAA
>NZ_JANEZT010000580.1 GCF_025403405.1 Frankia tisae | reverse complement strand
GCTGGCAGCCGGCTCGTCGGCACCGAGACGATCCTCGGTGGCGTCGCCGCCGCCCGACCCGCCAACGAGCACCACTCCGCCGACGCCCTGCCCACCGACGCCCTGCCCACCGACGCCCTGCCCACCGACGCCCAGCCCGCCGCCGCTCAGCGTCGGCTCCCAGTCGAAGGTGACATCACCGATCGTGACCTCGACACCCGCGGTCGCGCCGAGCCGGGCGAGTTCCTTTTCCACTCCGAGCCGGGCGAGCCGGTCAGCGAGAAACCCGATGGCCTCGTCGTTGGTGAAGTCGGTCTGGCGCACCCACCGCAGCGGCTTCGCCCCGGAGATGAGGAAACCCTCGCCGAGGGTCGTCACGGTGAAGTCCGGTTCGTTCACCGCCCGGGGGCGCAGGACGACGCGGGTCGCGGACGGGCTCGGCGCCGCCGCCCGCAGCGCCGCGACCTTTTCCGCCAACGCCAGCGACAGCGCGTGCACCCCCCGCCGGGTGGCGCTGCTGACCGCGAACACGTCGAGCCCGCGGGCCCGCAGATCAGCGGTGACCAGGTCGGCGAGGTCGGCGGCGTCGGGCACGTCGATCTTGTTGAGGACGACGAGCCGGGGTCGGTCGGACAGGTCGGCGGAGTACGCCGCGAGCTCGGCCTCGATGACGTCAAGATCAGTCAGCGGATCGCGTCCCGGTTCGAGCGTGGCGCAGTCCAGCACGTGCACGATCACCGAGCAGCGCTCGATGTGCCGGAGGAACTCCAGGCCCAGACCGCGCCCCTCGCTGGCGCCCGGGATGAGCCCGGGGACGTCCGCCACCGTGTACGGCAGGTGATCTCCCGCCTGAGCCACCCCGAGGTTGGGCACGAGGGTCGTGAACGGGTACTCGGCGATCTTGGGCTTGGCGGCGCTCAGCACCGACACCAGGGACGACTTCCCCGCGCTCGGGAATCCGACAAGCGCGACGTCGGCCACCGTCTTGAGTTCGAGGACGGCGTCGAGCTGCTCGCCGGGCTCACCGAGCTCGGCGAATCCGGGGGCCTTGCGGCGGGCGGAGGCCAGCGACGCGTTCCCCCGGCCACCGCGGCCGCCCCGGGCGAGCACGAACGTGCTGCCCGCTCCGACCAGATCGATGATCTGCTCGCCGACGGCGCTGAGGACGACCGTGCCGTCGGGCACCGGGAGGATGAGGTCCTCCCCGTCGGCTCCGTACCGGTTCGACCCCTGGCCGGGGCGGCCCCGCGAGGCCCGCTGATGCGGATGGAAGTGGAAGTCGAGCAGGGTGGTCACGCTCGGCTCCACCACGAGGCGAATATCGCCGCCGCGGCCGCCGTCACCACCGTCCGGACCGCCCAGCGGCTTGAACTTCTCCCGGTGGATGGAGGCGCAGCCGTGGCCGCCGTCCCCAGCCGCCGCGTGCAACACCACCCGGTCGACAAAGGTCGGCATCGCTGCGTCCTCTCACCCTGCTTCGTGTCCTACAGTCCGCCGACCGTCGTCGGCCGGCGGCCGCTATCTCCATCGTGCGCCGCCGAGCACATGCCAAAGCCGCGCGCACCGAACCCCGAGGCGGGATGATGCACGCGGCTGTGTGCTTGGCATCGGGGACAGCGAACGCCGTGTCGGGCGGGCCAGGTCTGGCACACCCGATCGGCATCGCCGCCCGGTCGAGTCAGGCGGCGGGCGCCGCCGCCAGCTCGACCACGTTTATGACGCGGCGACCACGCCGGTGGCCGAACTGCACGTGACCGGCCGACAGCGCGAACAGCGTGTCGTCCTTGCCGCGCCCGACCAGCTCACCCGGGTGGAAGTGGGTGCCGCGCTGGCGAACGATGATCTCGCCGGCCTTGACGAACTGGCCGCCGAAACGCTTCACACCCAGCCGCTGAGCGTTGGAGTCCCGACCGTTGCGCGAGGAACTCGCGCCCTTCTTATGCGCCATCTCGCTCAGGCCTTCCCGGTCTCGATGCCGGTCACCTTGAGACGCGTCAGCTTCTGGCGGTGGCCCTGACGCTTGTGGTAGCCGGTCTTGTTCTTGAACTTGTGAATCCGGATCTTCGGACCCTTGACGACGCCGACCACCTCGGCGGTCACCTCGACGGACGCGAGCGCGCCGGCTTCGTGGGTGACCGAGTCGCCGTCGACGAGCAGGAGGGCCGGAAGGTTCACGGCCACGCCCGGCTCTCCGGGAAGGAGTTCGACGTCGACGACATCGCCGACGGCGACCCTGTGCTGCTTGCCGCCGCTGGCAACGACCGCGTACACCAGATCTCCCTGCTGTTGTTGAACCGCTGTGACCGCACGGAACCCAGGTTCCCCGCGGAGCTTTGAGTGCGCCCCCGCCGCCATCGACCGCAGAGCAGCCGTCCGGCGGCTCTTCCGGTGAGCCGGGCCCAGTCCGGATGAACGCGCGGACTCCACCTTACAGGTCATCGCCGCGGGGGTGAGGATCGGGAGCCGCACCGCCCTGTCCCCCGCGCACGGGCCATATTCCCGGATGACCCGGACGGGCCATGGTGAAGCACGCCGGGGAAGGGGAAGCATGGAACGTCCGCAAGGCGCAGTTCCATGATGGATCGTGAGGCTTCGACGCCGGAGGCCATGTCGCGTCGGGGGTCGCGTCGGGGGTGATGGGGCGCATTCGGGGG
>NZ_JANEZT010000057.1 GCF_025403405.1 Frankia tisae | reverse complement strand
GACGCGAGGACCGGGGCGCGGTTCTGCGGAACACCATGATCGTTGGGGTGGGCTCGGGTCAAGCGTGCCGTGACTTACCGATCACATGCAGAGAGGCGGATCGGTCCGCGGCGGGCCCGGCTCCCTGGCGGCTGCCAGGCGCGGGAGCGTGTTGCCCGTACGCCCGGCCCCACCGTCATCACCGTCCTGCACGTGTCGACACAACCACGACAGGAACCGGCCACCACGGAGCGCCCACACACCAACCCCTGATCACAGGTAAATACGCGCCCTCCAGGCCGGCCGGGATCCCGTCCAGCCCGCTGATCCGCGGCGTCGGCGGCTGCGCCCCGCCTGACGCGGATTGTCGGTGCCGCCCGGTAGCCTCGGACGTGCATCGCACATTTGTAGATATGACATCTCGCGATTTCGGATCTCGGCGGGCCGGGGCCAGGGCGACCAGGCCGGCCGGGATCCTCGGGACTCCCGTCCAGCCCACTGGCGGGCTCGTCCCCGGAAGGTCGCCGCGTGCGGCCCGGGGCCGACTCGTGGGTGGGGCGCTCCGCCCCGCTCGTGACCGTGACAGCGAAAAGCCGAGGCTCACCCGATGTTGACCATGCAGGACGCGTTGCTGGCGCTGACCCGCTACTGGACCGACCGGGGCTGCATGATCATGCAGCCGTTCAACACCGAGGTCGGCGCCGGTACGCTCAACCCGGCCACGGTGCTGCGGGTGCTCGGTCCGGAGCCGTGGCACGTGGCCTACGTGGAGCCCTCGGTCCGCCCCGACGACTCCCGCTACGGCCAGAACCCCAACCGCCTGCAGACGCACACCCAGTTCCAGGTGATCCTCAAGCCCGACCCGGGCAACGCCCAGGAGCTCTACCTCGGCAGCCTGGCCGCGATCGGGGTCGACACCGCCGCCCACGACGTCCGCTTCGTCGAGGACAACTGGGCCTCACCCGCGCTCGGCGCCTGGGGGCTCGGCTGGGAGGTGTGGCTCGACGGCCTGGAGATCACCCAGTTCACCTACTTCCAGCAGGCCGGCGGCCAGAGCCTCGACACCACCAGCGTCGAGATCACCTACGGCATGGAACGCATCCTCATGGCGCTGCAGGGGGTCCGCCACTTCAGCGAGCTCGCCTACGCCCCGGGCATCTCCTACGGCGAGGTGTTCGGCCAGGCCGAGTACGAGATGTCGCGGTACTACCTCGACGACGCCGACATCGACACCGTGCGCCGCCTCTACGCCGACTACGCCGCCGAGGCCCGCCGGCTCGTCGACGCCCGCCTGCCGGTCCCGGCGCACTCCTACGTGCTGAAGTGCTCGCACGCGTTCAACATCCTCGACTCGCGCGGAGCCGTGTCGACCACCGAGCGGGCGACCTCCTTCGCTCAGATGCGCGGGCTGTCCCGCGAGGTCGCCGCCCTGTGGCGGGACCGCCGCGAGGAGCTCGGCCACCCGCTCGGCGTGGCCACCCCGCCGCCGCCCGCAGTGCCGGCCGCCGTGCCCATCCCGGTGCGCGAGCCGGCGACCCTGCTGTTCGAGATCGGTGTGGAGGAGCTGCCCGCGGCCGAGGTGACCCGCACGGTGGCGGCGGTGCGCGCCGGCCTGCTCGACCGGCTGGCCGCCACCCGCCTCACCCACGGCGACGTGCGCGTGCAGGGCACCCCGCGCCGGATCGTGGCGATCGTCGACGACGTCGCCCCGCGCGAGCCGGACGTCGAGCGGGTGGTGCGCGGCCCGCGGGTCTCCGCCGCCTACGACGCCGCCGGCGCACCGACGAAGGCCGCGGTCGGTTTCGCCCGCGGCCAGGGCGCGGACGCGGCGGATCTGCAGACTGTCACCCACCGCGACGTCGAGCACGTCGCGGTGGTCCGCACCGAGGCCGGCCGCGACGCCACCGACGTGCTGGCCGAGGTCCTCGGCGAGCTCGTCGCCGGGCTGCGCGCGGAGCGCAACATGCGCTGGAACGATCCGGTGCTGTCCTTCAGTCGCCCGGTGCGCTGGCTCGTCGCCCTGCTCGGCGAGGTGGTGGTGCCGGTCGCGGTGTCCTCCCTCGCCGCCGGCCGGACCACCCTGGGCCACCGGCGGGCCGGCTCACCGCCGATCGAGGTGGCCACCGCCCGTGGCTACCCGGAGCTGCTCGCCGCCCGCTCGATCCTGCTCGACCCGGCGGTGCGCCGCGACCTCATCGTCGAGGCGGCCGCCAAGCTCACCGCGGACACCGGCGGCCACATCGATCCCGTGGCCGACGCCGACACCCTCGCCGAGGTGACGAACCTCGTCGAGTTCCCGCGGCCGCTGCTGGGCTCCTTCGAGGCCCGCTTCCTGGAGCTGCCCGCGGAGATCCTCACCACCGTCATGCGCAAGCACCAGCGGTATCTGCCCGTGCGCGACGCCGCGGGTCGGCTGTTGCCGGCCTTCGTCGCCGTCGCCGACGGCAACGTCGACGACGCGCTGGTGCGCGCCGGCAACGAGGACGTCATCCGCGCCCGGTTCACCGACGCCGCGTTCTTCTACGACGCCGACGTCAAGGTGCCGTTGGAGACCTTCCGCGCCGGGCTTGCGAAGCTCACCTTCGAGCAGCGGCTCGGCTCGGTCGCCGACCGGGCGGACCGGATCGGCGCGCTGGCCGGCGCGCTCGGCGACGAGATCGGCCTCGGTGCCGACGACCGGGCGGCGTTGGAGCGCGCGGCCGCGCTTGCCAAGTTCGACCTGGCCACCCAGATGGTGATCGAGCTGTCCAGCCTCGCCGGCACGATGGCCCGGGAGTACGCCCGCCGGGCCGGCGAGCCCGAGGCCGTCGCCACCGCGCTCTACGAGATGGAGCTGCCGCGGCGGGCCGGCGACGACCTGCCCGCCACCGTCCCCGGGGCGCTGCTCGCCCTCGCTGACCGGCTCGACCTGCTCGTCGGGCTGTTCGCCCTGGACGCCGCGCCGACGGGCAGCTCCGACCCGTTCGGGTTGCGCCGGGCGGCGCTTGGCGCGGCCGCGATCCTCGGCAGCCGGCCCGAGCTCGCCGGCCTCGACATCGCCGACGTCCTCACCCGGGCGGCCCGGCTCACTCCGGTGCCGGTGTCCACCCAGGCGCTCGCCGCGGCCGAGGCGTTCGTCCGCGGTCGCTACACCCAGCAGCTGCTCGACGGCGGCATCGACCACCGCCTGGTCGGCGCGGTAGCCCCGCTCACCGGCACGCCGGCACGCGCGGCGACCACCCTCGCGACGCTGCGCAGGCTGCTCGGAGAGCCCACCGGGGCGGTGTCGGCCGGCGCCGGCGAGCCGACCGTGGCGGCGGCGGGCGACCCGGCCGGGTTCGCCGCCTTGGCGGCGGCGCTGCAGCGGGTCCGCCGCATTGTTCCGGCCGACACCCCCGCCACCGCAGACGCCGAGCGGCTCGTCGAGCCGGCCGCCGCACGGCTTCAGTCCGTGGTCACCGCGCTGGCGGAGCGCCTTGGCGCGCCGGCAGGGTCGCCCGCTCGCTCGGCAGCCGTGCCGCTCGGCGAGTTGGTCGCCGCGGCGGGGGAGTTGCCGGCCGCGATCGACGGGTTCTTCGACGCGCTGATGGTGATGGACCCGGATCCGGCGGTCCGCGCGGCCCGGCTCGGCCTGCTCGCCCGGATCCGGGATCTCACGGCGGGAACCCTGGACTGGGAGGCACTCGGCTCGCTGCCCACCACCGGTCACTGACGCCGCCTCCGGGCCACCGTCCGGTCACCCGCGAAAGAACCAGAACGAACGTGCACATAGGCCGCGCTGCGTCGGATAGCCCCGGGCGAGGGCTACTGTTCCATCGCGTGGGTCTGTCCCGTCCTAGCCTCGCCGTCCATCCCTTCCGCGCGACCTGGTATCAGGTTCCCTGGTGGCGGTGGGCGGTCCGGGCTGTGGTCGCGGTCGTGGTCGCCATCGTTGTTCTGACCGTGGTGACGTTCGGTCAGGTGTGGTGGGTGGGCCGGGAGGATCACCGGCCCACCTCCGACACCCTGGTCGTCCTCGGAGCCTCGCAGTACAACGGGCGCCCTTCGGCGATCTTCGCCGCCCGCCTGGACCATGCGCTGGAGCTCTACCGGCAGGGCATCGCACCGAACGTGATCACCATCGGTGGCAAGCAGCCCGGCGACCGCTACACCGAGGCCGAGGCCGGCGCTGCGTACCTGCGCCGCCGCGGCGTCCCCGCGAATCGGGTGATCGTCATCCCGGAGGGCTCGGACACCCTCGGTTCGCTGACGGCCGTCGCCGGCGTCATGAACACCCGGCACTGGCGGTCGACGGTCCTGGTCACCGATCCCTGGCACAGCCTGCGATCCCGGACGATGGCACGCGACCTCGGGCTGGACGCGGCCACGTCGCCGGTCACCCGAGGCCCGGCGGTCCACGGCGTCGACACGAAGGTCCGCTACATCATTCGCGAGGGCATCGGCTACCGCTGGTACCAGCTCTTCCACCGGGCATCGCCACCCTCGGCGACCACGCGGGCGGTCTGAGCCCTGCTTCCGGCGCCGGCGTTTCCCCCGGCGGGCGTTTCCCGGCGCGGATGGGCCTGCCGCCGGCACTGACCGGCTCGGCACCTTCCGGCGTGGTAGGCGCGGGCCACCCGCCGGGGCTGCGTGCCGCCAGGTGGCGGTGGGCAGCGGTGGGGCGGCCGAGGGCCGCGGGACGGCCAGAGGGCGATATCGGGTGATTTTTCGATGTGACCTACCCGCGGCGCGTTCGGCCCTCTTCGGTGGTCACCCGCGCTGGTACGGTTCGGATCGCCGGGTGAAAGGGTAGTGCGACAAGCGGCAGTGACGCAAGGCGGCGGAGACGGCCACCCGACGCGTGCGACACCACTCCGGAGATTACCTTCCGTGGGTGTAACGACTTCCGAAGGAGACTGGCGTGGCAACTCCCGTATCCGAGAGTGCGGTCGGGACGGCCGATCTGGAGACAGTCCGGGAATTCGCGCAGCAGCTGCGGGTCGACTCGGTGCGTAGCAGCACCTCGGCCGGTTCCGGACATCCGACCTCGTCGATGTCCGCTGCGGACGTGCTGGCCGCCCTCGTCGCCCGGCACCTGCGCTACGACTGGGACAACCCCGAGGACCCGGCGAACGACCACCTCATCTTCTCGAAGGGGCACGCCTCCCCGCTGATCTACTCGATCTTCAAGGCGGTCGGCGTCGTCAGTGACGCCGAGCTCATCAACGGCTACCGCCGTTTCGGTGAGCGGCTGCAGGGCCACCCCACCCCGATCCTGCCCTGGGTCGACGTCGCCACCGGTTCGCTCGGGCAGGGCCTGCCCGACGGCGTGGGGGTGGCGCTCGCCGGCAAGTACCTGGACAAGGTGCCCTACCGCGTCTGGGTGATCTGCGGCGACAGCGAGATGGCGGAGGGGTCGATCTGGGAGGCGCTGGACAAGGCGTCCTACTACAACCTGTCGAACCTCATTGCGATCGTCGACGTCAACCGGCTCGGCCAGCGCGGCCCGACCGAGCTCGGCTGGGATCTCGACACCTACGCCAGGCGGGTCGAGTCGTTCGGTGCCCGCGCGGTCGTCGTCGACGGCCATGACATCGCCGCGATCGACGAGGCGCTCGCCGGCGCCGAGGACGCGACCCGGCCGACCGTCATCCTCGCCCGCACCCACAAGGGTGCCGGCTTCTCGGAGACCGCCGACAAGGAGGGCTGGCACGGCAAGCCCTTCCCGCCCGACATGGCCGAGCGCGCCATCGCCGAGCTCGGCGGCGAGCGCAACCTGCGCATCCGCGGCCCGGTGCCGGGGCCGGACTTCCCGCGCCCGGAGCCCTTCAGCCGCCCGGCGATCACCCTGCCCAGCTACGAGCTCGGCGCCAAGGTCGCGACGCGGCGGGCCTACGGGCAGGCGCTGGCCGCCCTCGGGGCGCGCACCGATGTCGTCGCCCTCGACGCCGAGGTGAGCAACTCGACGTACTCCGAGGACTTCGGCAAGGCGTACCCGGACCGGTTCTTCGAGATCTTCATCGCCGAGCAGCAGCTCGTCGCGGCGGCGGTCGGCCTGTCGGTGCGCGGCTACGTGCCGTTCGCCTCCACCTTCGCCGCCTTCTTCTCCCGCGCCTACGACTTCATCCGGATGGCGGCGATCTCCCAGGCCGACATCCGGCTGTCCGGCAGCCACGCCGGGGTGGAGATCGGCGCGGACGGCCCGTCGCAGATGGCGCTGGAGGACCTGGCGATGATGCGGGCCGTCGGCGGGTCGACGGTGCTCTACCCGAGCGACGCGACGTCCGCCGCCAAGCTCGTTGAGATCATGGCCGACCTGTCCGGGGTGAGTTACCTGCGCACCACACGTGGTGCCTACCCGGTGCTCTACGGTCCGGATGAGCCGTTCGCCCCCGGCGGCTCCAAGGTGCTGCGCCGTTCGGACGGCGACACCGTCACGCTCATCGGTGCCGGCGTCACCCTGCACCAGGCCCTGGCCGCGGCCGACACGCTCGCTGCGGAGGGGATCGCTGCCCGGGTGGTCGACCTTTACTCGGTCAAGCCGGTCGACGCCGCGACCCTGCTCGACGCCGCCCGGGCCACCGGCGGGCGCATCGTCGTCGCCGAGGATCACTACCCGGAGGGCGGCCTGGCCAGCGCCGTGCTCGGGGCGCTGGACGACAGCGGGCTGCCGCTGTCCGTTCGTCACCTCGCGGTGCGTTCCCTGCCCGGTTCCGGCACACCCGAGGAGCTGCTCGACGCCGCCGGCATCTCGGCGAAGCACATCGTCGAGGCGGCTCGCGACCTGCTGCGCTGACCGGCCTCCCGGCACCGCGCGCGGTGCCGGACCGGGAGATGGTGCGTAGACGGCAGCGGGGCCGGAAGGACGTCGTCCTCCGGCCCCGCTGTCTGTCGTGATGCCCGTGGCCGCGTTGCCGGAGCCTGGCGCCGTCACACGCCCGGCTGGTCCCGACGGCGCGACCACCCCCGCGTCGTCCCCCGCGGGTTGGATCGGCGTGCCGCCGGCGTCTAGTCGTCGCCGGCGGGGGAGGGCGCCCCACCGAAGGTCATGTCGACCAGGGTGAGGTAGAGCCGGTCAGGCCGGGGCAGAAACTGGATTTTGGACAGGGCCTGGTCCTGCCCGGCGGACTCGACCACGAACTCGCCGTAGCCGAGCAGTCGCCCCAACGGATCCCGGTTGTAGGTCAGATCCGTGATCTTGGACAGCGGCATCGTCTGGACTTTACGGAAGAAGATCCCCGAAACTTTCAGCAGCCGCTTGTCGGTGATCATCAGATGATCGAACTGCCAGTCGGCGACCTTCCAGAGCATCCGCAAGATCATGAAGAGCGCGAAGTACCACAACAGTGTGGTGATGAAGCCCGCGTCGACGTCCTGCGCGGCGAACAGGACGCTCGCCGCCAGGGCGAGGAGCACCGCACCCAGGGTCTGGAGGAGGACGGGAAGCAGGACGGCCCAGTGCAGCCGCACCATCATGACCAGACGTTCCTGCGACGCCAGGTACTTGGTGTCGCGCTGGGCCGGATCCGGGAGCTGAAGTCTCACCACGCCCGTAGTGTCCCAGACATCAGGGCCGCCTGGGCTGGCATTACAGGGCGGTGTCGCTGACGAACGTGGACACCCCGTCGGCCCATGACTGCAGCCAGCCGAACACACGGTCGATGATACTGGCGGCGCTGTTTGGTGCGGTCACCACGAAAAAGATGACGAACGCGATCGCGCCATACTTAATGATCTTGTCCACGGCGGGCCTCCGGGCCGATTGGTGAAGGGTGCGGACAAAGTATCGTCGCTGCGATCGGCCGAGGTCCCCGAATCGCGCCGATACGCTCAACCTCGTGGTCGGTGAGTGGTATGACGCTTCGGATACGGTCCGTCGGGTCTCGGAACGCCCGAAGGCTACACCTGTGCCACGGGCCCCGTTCGTACGGGACCGGGCTCGGGTGCTGCACTCCAGCGCGCTGCGCCGGCTGGCGGGAAAGACGCAGGTCGTAGGCCCGCTCGACGATGATTTCCCGCGTACTCGGCTCACCCATTCGCTCGAGACCGCCCAGGTGGGGCGGGAACTCGCGGCGGAGCTGGGAGCCGATGCGGACCTCGTCGATGCGGCGTGTCTCGCACACGACCTCGGACATCCCCCTTTCGGGCACAACGGCGAGCTGGCGCTGGACGAGGCGGCGGCAGCCTGCGGCGGGTTCGAGGGCAACGCACAGAGCCTGCGGGAGCTGACGAGACTGGAAGTCAAGATCGTTGACGAGGAGGGGCGTAGCGCGGGGCTGAACCTGACGCGGGCAAGCCTGGACGCCGCGACCAAGTACCCCTGGGCGCGCCGGGACGCCCCGCCAGAGCACACGGGGAAGTTCGGCGCCTACGACGACGACCTGCCCGTGCTGGAGTGGGTGCGCGCGGGTGCACCGCCGGGGCGGCGGTGCTTCGAGACCCAGATCATGGACTGGGCCGACGACGTCGCCTACTCGGTCCACGATCTCGAGGACGGGGTGGTGGGCGGGCACATCGAGCTCGCCGCGCTCGACGACCCGGGACACCGCGAGGAGCTGGCCGCCGCCACCGCGCGGCGCTACGGCGTCTCGGCGGCGGCGGTGTCGGCGGCTCTGGACATGCTGCGTGCCCAGCCCTGGTGGATCCGCTCGGAGATCACTTCGGCCCGCGGCCAGGCGGCGCTGCGGGCGATGACGAGCGAGCTGATCGCCCGGTTCTCCCGCGCGGCGGCGCGTTCCACCCGGGAACGCCATCCCACCGGGCCGCTGCGGCGCTACGGCGCGGACCTGACGGTGGATCCCGCCACGATGGCCGAGTGCGCCGCTCTCAAGGGGGTCACCGCGTGGTACGTCATGGAGCGGCCGGGCGCGCGGACCCGGCAGGCCCGGCAGCGGGAGGTCGTCGCCGAACTGGTGGAACTGTTGCTGCGCGGCGCGCCGCGGTCACTGGACTCGTCGTTGCGCGCCTGTTTCGAGGCGGCACCGGACGACGCCGCCCGCCTGCGGGTGGTCGTCGACCAGGTGGCCCGCCTGACGGATGCGAGTGCCGAGCGGCGTCACGCCGCGCTGAGCGGACGGCCGGTGCATCGTGTGCTCTGAGCCCGCACGCCGGTCGGCGACAGCTTGTGGCGGGTGCGGGCGTCGTCGTCCCGGCTGGCGCGTGCCGCGGGGTGGCCCCGGGTCCCTCCGATGGGTGATCGTCGCTCCCCCGGCCGGGGGAGCGACGCCGTCCCCGCAGGGGGCAGGGGTGCATCCCCCGCCGTGGGGAGGGCCGCCGCGGCCGGCCGCGGGGCTGATCTTCCGCGCAGGTATGCAGGTGGCGGCCATTGTCCTCAACATTCACGTGGCATGATCGGTACTGTCGTGCGTACGACACGTACCATCGCACCGGTAGGACCGATGTGAGCGGCGCCGCGTCCGCCGTCACCGCCGACACTGGCCGGGGGTCCGGCGCCGGCGCCGTGGCGGTCGGTTCCGCGGCGATGGGATGGCGCACTACTGGCGGGCGTTCTGCCCCGGGCGAGGTACCTCTCGCCCGACACGGACGAGGGGAGGGACGGGTGGCCGGACGAATCCGTGACGCCGACGTCGCCCTGGTCCGGGAGCGCTCGCCGATCGCGGACGTCGTCTCCGAACACGTCCAGCTTCGCCCGGCAGGGCGCAACGAGCTGGTCGGGCTCTGCCCGTTCCACGAGGAGAAGTCGCCCTCCTTCTACGTCAACGTGGCCACCGGCCTGTTCCACTGCTTCGGCTGCCAGCAGGGCGGCGACGTCTACTCCTTCGTCCGCGAGATCGACGGGCTGAGCTTCCGGGAGGCCGCCGAGCGGCTGGCCCGCCGCGCCGGGGTCACGCTGACCTTCGAGGGCGGTGGCACCACCGACCGGACCGTGTCCAGCCAGCGCCAGCGGTTGCTGGAGGCGCACCGGATCGCGGCCGAGTTCTACGCCGAGCAACTCGGCGGCCATCCCTCGGCCCGGGCCGGCTGGGACTTCCTCACCGCCCGCGGCTTCGACCTCACCGCGGCACAGCGCTTCGGCGTCGGCTACGCCCCGACAGGCTGGGACGCGCTCACCCGCCATCTGCTGTCGCGCCGCTTCACCGGCGAGGAACTCGTGCTCGGGGGGCTGTCCAAACAGGGATCCCGCGGGGGCCTGATCGATCGGTTCCATCACCGGCTCATGTGGCCGATCCGGGACCTCGCCGGTGAGGTGGTCGGCTTCGGCGGGCGCCGCCTCGCCGAGGACGACACCCCGGGCGCCGGTCCCAAGTATCTCAACACGCCCGAGACGCCGCTGTTCAAGAAGGCGAGCCTGCTCTACGGGGCGGAGCTGGCCCGCCGCGACATCGCCCGGCGTTACCAGGTCGTGGTGGTCGAAGGCTACACCGACGTGATGGCCTGCCACCTCGCCGGGGTCACCACCGCCGTGGCGACCTGTGGCACCGCCTTCGGCCCGGAGCACGTCGCCGTCGTGCGCCGGCTGCTCATGGACTCCGACGAGCGCCACGGCGAAGTGATCTTCACCTTCGACGGTGACACCGCCGGTCAGAAGGCGGCCCTGCGGGCCTTCGAGCACGAGGAGCGCTTCGCCACCCAGACCTTCGTCGCGGTGGAACCCGCCGGGCTCGACCCGTGCGAGCTGTGGATGCGCGGTGGGGACGCCGCGGTGCGCGAGCTGATCGCGCGGCGCGTCCCGCTCGTGGAGTTCGCGATCCGTGGGGTTCTCGGCCGCTACAACCTCGACACCACCGAGGGCCGCCTCGCCGCCCTGGACGCCGCCGCGCCGCTGATCAACAGGATCAAGGATGCCGGCCTGCGCCACGGCTACGCGGTGAACCTGGACCGCTGGCTGGGCTTCCTCGACGAGAGGTTCGTGGCGCGCCGGGTCGCCGAGCACCGGGTACAGCAGGCCGGTGGCGGCCACTCCGCGTCCGTCGTGCCGGCCGCGGGCCGTCGGGAGCCCGCCGCAACCGATCCGGTCGTGATCGTGGAGCGCGAGGCGCTCAAACTCGCGGTCCAGTTTCCGGGACTTGTAGGGCCGATGTTCGACACGCTGGCCCCGGAGATGTTCACTGTTCCCGCGCACCGTGCCGTCCGCGAGCTCATAGCGGGTCTGGGCGGGGTGAGTGGGGGGCTGGCGAGGACCGGCGACGTCGCCGCGTGGGCGACGGAGCTGTCCGCGGCGGCGACGGAAGAGGGGCTGCGACGTTCCGTCACCGCCCTCGCCGTGGAAAGGGTGCTCTGCGACCACGATGTGGATGATCGTTATGTCGATGAACAGATGTCACGCGTACAGGAGTTGCATGTGACACGTCGGATCACCGACCTGAAGTCGCGGGTGCAGCGGCTCAACCCGGTGGCCGACGCCGAGGCCTTCAACCGTGCCTACGGTGAGCTGATCGCTTTGGAACAGCACAAGCATCAACTCCGGGAGCGGGGCGTAGGTGCCGCGTAACCTGGGTCGATCCCGAGAAGGAAGTGACGAGATTCCGCCCATGAGTCCTACGGTCCTACCCCGCGAAGCCCAGGTGGACGAGGTCAAGGACCTCATCACCCGGGGCAAGGAGATCGGTTTCCTCACCACCGAGGACGTCACGGTCGCCATCCAGGCGGCGGAGCTGCCCCCGGAGCAGGCCGAGACGGTGCTGCAGGTGCTCAACGACGAGGGCATCGAGGTCCTTGAAGCGGGGGGTGAGAACCCCGACGAGGCGGACCTGCTCGCCCGCCGCCGCCGCGAGGAGGAGGAGCTCGCCCTCAAGGCACCGACCTCCGACCCGGTACGCATGTACCTCAAGGAGATCGGCAAGGTCCCGCTGCTCACCGCCGAGGAGGAGGTCGACCTCGCCAAGCGGATCGAGGCGGGCCTGTTCGCCTCCGAGAAGCTCGCGGTGGCGACGAAGAAGACCTCCCCGCAGATGCGGCGGGATCTCGAGGCCATCGAGCGCGACGGGCAGATCGCCAAGCGCAAGCTGGTCGAGGCGAACCTGCGCCTCGTGGTCTCGATCGCCAAGCGCTACGTCGGTCGCGGCATGCTGTTCCTGGATCTCATCCAGGAGGGCAACCTCGGCCTGATCCGCGCGGTCGAGAAGTTCGACTACACCAAGGGCTACAAGTTCTCGACCTACGCCACCTGGTGGATCCGGCAGGCGATCACCCGCGCCATCGCCGACCAGGCGCGCACGATCCGCATCCCGGTGCACATGGTCGAGACCATCAACAAGCTGATCCGCATCCAGCGGCAGCTCCTGCAGGACCTCGGCCGCGAGCCGAGCCCGGAGGAGATCGCCAAGGAGATGGATCTCACCCCGGACAAGGTCCGGGAGATTCTCAAGGTCTCCCAGGAGCCGGTCTCGCTGGAGACGCCCATCGGTGAGGAGGAGGACTCCCACCTCGGCGACTTCATCGAGGACTGCGACGCCGTCGTCCCGGTCGACGCGGCCAGCTTCATCCTCCTTCAGGAGCAGCTCGACTCGGTCCTGCACACGCTCTCCGACCGGGAGAAGAAGGTCATCCAGCTGCGCTTCGGGCTCACCGACGGCCATCCGCGCACGCTGGAGGAGGTCGGGCGCGAGTTCGGTGTCACCCGCGAGCGCATCCGGCAGATCGAGTCCAAGACGCTGTCGAAGCTTCGTCACCCGTCTCGCTCGCAGAAGCTCCGCGACTACCTGGAGTAGAACTACCAGGGTCGCCACTCCGATCATTGACCGTGAGTGGCGACAACATTACTCTTGGCTAGTATCGGTGTCCTGATCTTCGGTGGCTGCTGTCCATCGATGCTCGTCGGCCCGGTGCTCGGCGGCACACTCGGTGCCGTCCGTCCGGCCGAGAGGATGGCGAGCATGGCTGGCAGGGGATCCACCGTGGCACGCCGGCCACGCCTGCTGACGGGATTCGCCGTGGCGGCGGCCGGTGCGCAGAACTTCCTCGGCGCTCGATGGGTGCCGGCGGTGCTGGCCATGACCCCGGCCCGGCGACGCCCGGAGGTCGCGTTGCGCCTGCTGGCATGGAGCCCGCACTACTTTCAGCCCGACGAGCATGACCGCCATGCCGCAGCCGAGCGCATCCGGCGCACCCGGCAGGTACTCGCCGACGAGGTGCTCGGCCGCTACCTGCAGATGGACGACGATGTCCTCGACGTCGGCTGCGGCCCCGGCTATCTGGCTGCGGCCGTGGCACCACGAGTCCATTCGGTGACCGCGGTTGACGTCTCCCGCGGGGCGCTGGCCTGCGCGCGGGTACTGAACCCGGCGCCGAACGTGGACTACGCCACCGTCGACGAGTTCATCCGTGGCGGCCATGACGTTGACGTCGTCTACTCCGTTGCCGTCGTCCAACACCTCACCGACGAGGCGTTCGCCCATGCGCTGCGCGGCTGGCACGCCGCGCTGCGTCCCGGGGGCCGGCTGCTGGTGCATGTCGTCGTCGACGACCCGCGCTGGCCGAGCGAGGCGCAGTGGCGCGCCGAGCGCGGACCGACAGACAGGCTGAAGTTCCGGCTCGCGCTGAACTGCTTCGGACGCAGCGCTGACCAGGTGCGCCGGCTCGTGACGGCAGCCGGGTTCGGTGATCTGGATCTTGTGCCGATGGCGTCGCTCGTCGACGTCGACGTCGACGACGATGTGGCCGATCAGCACCTGGTGGTCGCCCGCCGCCTGGACGTGGCCGCGGCCGCCACGGCGACCCCGTTGCGCGGGCTTGTGGTGCCCACCCAGGCGACGCCGGTCGACCCGTTCGATCTGGAGCGGGTCGTCCCGGCCTCGGCGGACACCGACCCGACCCGCTGAGCGGCGGTAGCGCCGCCGCGGCGGGCGCGGCGGGCGATCGCGTCCGCCGCGCTCAGCTCGCGGCGCCCTCGCCGAGGATCTTCATGATGCTCCCGAGTGGGAGGGCGCGCCGGAGCGCGCCTTGCCGCGCGGGGCGTCCATCGGCTGGTCCGGGACCTCCGCCCCGCCGCTGGCCGGGTGGGGACGCCCGGTCAGGGCGGTGAACACTCCCCGGGTGTAGTCGTCCGGCCGGGTGGCTGCCGCCGCCCACTCGGCCGCACGCCGGCCGATACGAGCCAGGCGCGCCCGGTCGGCGAGCATGGCGCGCAGCACGTCGGCGAGTGCCTCGGCTGACTCGTCGACGGGGGTGGCGCCGGTGACGCCGTCCTGGTAGGCGTCGTGACTGCCGCCGGAGGCCGGGCCGACCACCGCGCACCCGGCGAGCTGAGCCTCCAACAGCACGATGCCGTAGCCTTCGCCGCTGGCCGCCGGACCGCGTGGCCGAGTGCGGGTGCACAGGGCGAACAGGTCGGCGGTGGCGTAGTGCCGGGCGAGCTCCTCGTCGGTCGGGGATTCGTCCAGCTCGGTGTCGGGTTGCGCGGACACCAGCTCGTGCAGCGCACCCGGGGCCGGACCCTGCCCGGCCAGCACGAGCCGGACGGGGCCCAGGGTCTCCCGGACGGAGCGCACCGCCTCCAGCAGGACCGCCGCGCCCTTGCCCGCCCAGTCGCCGAGCCGGAACACGCTGAGCATGGTGGGTACCGGCGGTAGCGGCCGGCGCCGACTCGCCTCGGCGAGCAGCATCGCCCGCCAGGCCGGCGAGATGCCCGGCGGCAGGATGGGCGCGAGGCCCACGGTGGACAGCGCACCCGCGCTGTAGGAGCTGATCGTGACCGGATGCAGCAGGGGATCGGCCCGCAGGATCGCCCGGTCGGTGGCGCGCATGCTCCAGATGTCGGTGCCGTAGAACAGGACCGGGCCGAAGCGGGCCCGCGTCAGCCGCAGCGCGGCGGCGGCGACCGGGATGAGGTTGGCATGGCCGGCGACGACGCTGTCGGCGGGGCCGAAGCGCCGGGCGGTGTCGAGCGCGCGCAGGGTGAAGCGGGCTCGGGCGGCGGCGGTGAGCTCGCCCCCCGGCTCCAACATGTCGATCCGCAGCAGGTCCGCCCCGCCGGCCCGCAGCGTCTCCTCGACGGTGGTGAGGTAGCGCTCGATGCCGCCGCCGAGCCCGCGCGAGACGGTCAGCAGCAGCACGCGTGTGGGCTGGTCGGGTGCGGGCGCAGGGGAGGGGGCAAGGAATCGACGAGGAAGCGGCACGGAAGGTGATGCTAATCTCTCGCCAAGTGTTGGTTCCGTGTTGGGTGGCGTGTCATGGGCACGTTGAGACATTAACCATGCACTTTCAGTGGCATGCGCGCGGAGCGGAGAGGGTGTCGGGTGCTGCCTCGACCACCCGTCGCCGGCGGGACCGCCGATTCTTCCGACGCAGCGCCGGCGCCTCCGCGGCGATCCAGCTCGCCGCGGCGAGCAGCACCGTCACAGGCTCCTGCGCGGCCGACACGGAGCCGACGGTGGTCCTGGCGCAATGTCGACGATTATGCGTCACACTAGCGTCACTCTATGTAAAAATATGGCCTTGTTTCCGGGGTTGAGGACACGTGCCGTGCCGGCGGCGAAAGGAGTCGTACATGGAACTCGATCTGCGGTATCGCAATGGCGGCAATCCCGACCTGCTCGATCTGATCGACATCCGGCCCGGGCGGGCGCTCGACTGCGGCTGCGGGGCGGGGGACAACGCCCGGCTGCTGCGGGCCCGGGGCTGGCGCGTCACCGGTGTGACGATCGACCCCTCCGAGGGCGCGGCCGCGGGAGTGGAGTGCGAACATGTCGAACTCGCCGACCTCAACGACGGGCTGTCCTTCGCACCGGACGGCAGCTACCAGCTCGTCCTGCTCTCCCACATCCTGGAACACCTGGCCGAGCCCGCGCCGCTGCTGGCGGAGGCCCGCCGGGTCGTCGGCCCAGCCGGGCGCGTCCTGGTGGCGCTGCCCAACGTGCTGCACTATCGGCAGCGCGCGCAGTTCCTGCTCGGGCGCTTCGAGTACACCGAGACCGGGCTCATGGACTCCACCCACCTGCGCTTCTACACGGTGGACTCGGCGCGACGCCTGCTGGCGGACAACGGTCTGCGCCTTGTCGCCGACTCGACGACCGGTGGCCTGCCGTGGTGGCGAAGCCGCGAGGTGCTGCCGCGTGGGCTGACGCGCGGCGCGGATCGCCGGGTGCTCGCCCGGTGGCCGAACATGTTCGCGTGGCAGGCGCTGTTCCTCGCCGCACCCGCGGTCGTGCCGGCGCAGCTCCCGGGGTCGTCCCGGCCACCGGCGGGCATCCGGTGGGTCAGCGCCGAGGCCGGGGCCGGCTCGCGGACACCGCCCCGGCGCCCGCGAGAGCGGGACGGGCGAGCCACGTAGGCCACCGGATGCCCGCGGTCGGGTGCGGGCGGGGAAGGTACGGTCCGGCTACCGCCATGCCGTCCAGCGGACCGCGCGCGGCTCGTCAGCCCTCGGGTCGCCGGGGGGAGGCAGGGGACCGAGGCCGTCGAGCAGGCCGTGGCGGACCAGTGCCGACGTTTCGAGTCCGCGCCCGCGCAGCAGGTCCAGCACCACGCTGCGGGGCAGGACGACGGCCGCGGTGGTGGCCGCGATCAGCACCGTGCGCAGCCGCCAGCCGCGGATGCGGGTGAACCACAGCCGGTTGCGCACGATGTAGTAGGCGTTGCCGCGGCGGGGGATCGTGGTACTGCCGGTGTGCCAGGCCCGCAGCGGGCTGAGCACGACGCTCCACCCTGCATCCCGGACCCGGTAGCAGAAGTCGACGTCCTCGAAGCCGAGGAAGTAGCGGCCGTCGAACGGGACCCGCCGCAGGCATTCGGCCTTGATGAACATCACCGCGCCGGTGACCCAGTCGGCCTCGCAGGGCCGGTCGTCGGGGGGTCGTCGGGCCCGCGGCGCGACGAGGACCGGGCTCAGCCTCGCGGAACCCGACTGCAGGCCGTCGCTGTTGATCAGGGTGGGGGCGACGACCCCGATGTTGGTGCCGGCCAGCAGGTCCAGACACGCTCGGATCGTCACCTCGTCGATCCGGATGTCGTTGTTGACCAGCAGGTAGGCGCCCCCCGCCGGATAGTCCTGACTGGCGAGCGCGAAGGCGCCGCCGAAGCCGAGGTTGCGCGGCGGCAGGATCCACGCCACGGAGGTCGCCAGCTCCGTCGGCCGGGTCGAACCATCATTGGCCACGACGGTGACCTGGGCGATCGACGGGCTCGCATCCAGGCGCTCCGCGAGTTCGACGGTGGGCTGGTGTGGGCCCCAGTGGACGATGACCGCCACGGTCTTCATCGGGCCCCCTGCCTCGGTCGAGCGGAGCGTGAATCCTGGCGGTTGCGCGATGACACCACCGATTGGGTGCCGAGAGTAACAGATCTATGCCACGCTGTGAGGCAGGGTGGAGGTGTCGGCCCGCCGGGGGTGCGATCGCCGACCGCGCCATATGATTACTAGAAGTAGCTGAGTGATGTCATAGAGTGATGACGTGGCTGGTGCATCCTCGGTCCCGGCGGCCGAAGACGAGCAGGGAACCGCGTCGAGCGGCCCGGTGACGGGCGGGATACCCGGACCCGGTCGGCCCCCCGATCCGGGGGTCGACGCGCCCACGCTGCTCGTCGGGAACCCGTCGTCGATCGGTGAGCCCGCTCCCGGCGGCGGGCGGCGACGGCTACTTGCCGGCCGGCTGGCCCGTGGGCTCGGTGAGCTACTGATCACCGCCGGGATAGTCGTCGCGCTGTTCCTCACCTACCAGCTGTGGGTCACCGACCTGTTCGCCGCGCGGACCCAGGACCGCCTGCACCATCAGCTCGACCAGGCCTGGCAGCGGCCGCCGGCACCGCCGGCGCCGCGGGCACCCGCCGGGCAGCAGGCTCGGCCGGCTCCGCCGCCGCCGGTCGACCTCGGTGACGGGCTGGCGATCCTGCGGGTGCCGCGGTTTGGCCGGGACTATTCCCCGGTCGTCGTGGAGGGTGTCGCCGCTGCCGATCTGCGCCGCGGACCAGGCCATATTCCGGGCACGGCCATGCCCGGTCAGCTCGGCAACTTCGTCGTTTCGGGGCATCGAACGACGTATGGAAAGCCGTTTAGTCGTCTTGATGAATTGAAGGTTGGCGATCCCCTCGTCGTCGAGGTGCGGGACCGCTACTACACCTACCGAGTCACCGGTTCCGAGGTCGTGACGCCAAACCGGGTGGATGTCACCTATCCGGTCCCCAAGCGGCCAGGAGTGGTGCCGACCAAGGACCTGATCACCTTGACCACCTGTCATCCGAAGTTTTCGGCGAGCCATCGGCTCATCGTGTACGGCGAGTTGGTCGACACCACCGCGAAGTCCGCCGGGGTGCCCCCGGCGCTCAGGGGGGAGTGAGCGATGTACGCGTGGCTCTACCGTCACCTGCCCGGCTCGCCCCGACTCCGGCTGACCCTCGCAACCGTTGCTGTGCTTGCGGTTGTCGCCTTGTTGATGTTTGTGGTCTTTCCCGCGGTAGAGACTGTGTTGCCGAATGGTCGAGTTACTTTGGGTGACTGATCGGGTGGGTCTGCCGGCAGTCCGCTCCTCCATCGCCGGACCAGCAGATTAACCGAAATGGGCACGGTGTGGTCCTACCGGTAACGGAGTGGAATTCGGTGACGCCTTCGGCGGTGATTAGGTCGAGCTCCTCCGCGAGAGCGGGTCGGACGAGACCGGACGGCTGAGCCGATGCCGCCGGAAAGTCGGGCATCGGATACCCTGCGAACTGGGCCACGTTACGCTCGGATAGCGCGGGGATGGGCGTGGCCGACCGTCGGTCGGGCCGGCGGCGCAAGGGCATTGCGGGATCGGCTTCGGGGGAATTCGATGAAATGGCCGGATCGGATACGGCGTGGTTCGGCGCTTCGCCCCGGTGGTGAGGCGTCTGAACCCGGCGGTTGCGGATCGTCACGCCGCCCGCCGGATGGAGCGGCACCCGGCGTCGGTGGCATCGCCCGACCGGCGGTGGTCGTTCTCCTCCTGCTGAGCGTGCTCCTGCTGAGCGTGCTGGCGCTCGCGGTCGGGTTCGTGCGCCCGCCGGGATTACCCGGCTCCGCCAGCAGTGCGGGGGGCCGCGCCGGCGCGGTCGTGATCTCCCTCGCGGCGGTCACGGCGATCGCCGTGACCGCCGCGGTCCTCATCCCCGCGGCGCGGCCGGGGATCGCTCGCGAGCCCGCCGGCACCGGGTGGGCCCCGTGGCGGGCTCGGCGGCGGCGCTGGGCCGGCGACGAACTGACCGGGCTCGCCGACCGCCGGCACTTCCTCGACGCTGTTGGCCGGAGCCTGGGCGGCGGCCATCGGGTGCGCGCCATGACGCCGGTCGCGGTCCTGCTCCTCGACCTCGACCGGATGCGCGACGTCAACGGTGCCCTCGGCCACGATCAGGGCGACCGCCTGCTCGTCACGGTGGGCCGGCGCCTGCTCGCCGCCCTGCCCGGCTCGACCCTGCTCGCGCGGGTCGACGGTGACGCCTTCGCGGTGCTGCTGCGTGGCGGCGGCGTCGAGTCCGCCGAGCGGCTCGCGACCGTCCTGCGGGAGGCCCTCGATCCGCCGGTCCTGCTCGCCGGCGCCCCGGTCCGGCCCGACGCGAGCATCGGGATCGCCTGCTCGCCCGAGCACGGCAGGGCGGCGCTGGAGCTGTTCCGCCATGCCGAGGAGGCGATGCACGACGCCAAACGGTCCCGGTGCGGGCAGTCGGTCTACGCCCGCGCGCACCCCCCGATCAACCGCGCGCGGCTGCTGCTGCGCGCCGAGATACGCCAAGCCCTGGACTGCGGCCAGCTCGAGCTGAGCTACCAGCCGAAGGCCGACCTGCGTAGCGGCCGGATCAGCGGGGTCGAGGCGCTCGTCCGCTGGCGCCATCCGGTTGACGGGGTGCGCCCACCCGACGTGTTCCTGGCCGAGCTCGACCGCGCGGGGCTCATGCCGAAACTCACCGTGCACGTCCTCGACCAGGCGCTGGCCGCCTGCGCCGGCTGGCACGCCGGGGGAGCACCGCTCACCGTCTCGGTCAACGTGCCGGCGTCGGTCATCGTCGACCGCGCCTTCCTCGGCGTGGTGCGCGCGGCGCTCGCCCGCCACCGGCTCCCGCCGTCGGCGCTGGTCATCGAGGTCACCGAGGACAGCCTCATCGAAGCCCGGGAGGCGGCCCGACACACGCTCACGGGGCTGCGCAGCCTCGGCGTGCGGGTCAGCCTGGATGACTACGGCACCGGCTTCTGCTCGCTGACCTACCTGCGCGAACTGCCGGCGGACGAGGTGAAGTTGGATCGTACGTTCCTGCGCGATCTTGACCGCGACCCCGCGGCGGTGGAGATCGTGCGTTCCACGGTCTCGCTCGCCCACGCGCTGCGGCTGCGCATCGTCGCCGAGGGGGTGGAGACCCAGCGGTCCTGGCAGGCGCTGGCGGACTGGCAGTGCGACGAGGTGCAGGGCTACTTCGTCGCCGGGCCGATGGCGGGCGACCGGGTCGTCGGCTGGCTGCGCGAGTGGGCTGCCAGGCTCACCGTCCCCCCCGGTTGCGGGACGGCGGCGGCCGGCGTCCTGGTCGGCGCGGGCATTGCGCCGGGTGCTGCCGCGGCCGCCATCCCGGCGTTGGCCGCGCCACCGTCGGCCACCGCTCCGGTGCTGCGCCCGGGTCAGTGGCCGCCCGGCCCGCGCGGCACCCCGGCGCCCGCCGCGGCCTGGCGGACGGCCGGCTACCGGGTGCAGACCGACCTCGCGGCCTCCTGAGGCGTCCGCTCAGGAGCCTGGTCCCTGCTGGGACGCCCGCCGCCGGGACGCCCGCCGCAGGCACGCCCGTGGCAGGCACGCCCGCCGGGGACCGCTCCGGTTCGACCGTGCTCAGCCCGACCCCCACGTACCGCCGGTTGCGGTCGCGTTCCCGCAGCCGGCTGACGGTCTTGCGGGCGACGGCCCGGGCCCCGAACTCGCGGGTGTAGGCGACCAGCGCCCGGGAGCTGCCTGGCCGCACGAAGTACTGGCCGTCCACCGGTACCCGGGTGATCCAGAGGGACGGCCGGACGCGGACCTGCCCGGCCGTCGGGGTCTCGTCGAGGAAGCCGTCGACCCGGCGGTCCGCGAGGAGGATCCTCATCGCGCCGTCGGCGCCCGTACGGCCGGCTCGGCCCGGCATGCTTCGGCGAGCAGCGCCAGCGGACCCGACAGCGCCTCGTCGATCATGCGGGCGCAGGCCTCGAACGCATCCCGACCGCCTTCGAGGGGATCGGCCAGGTCGTCGAGCGAGGCTGGCACGACGCGGCCGGCGGCACGGACGCGCCAGGCGGCCGCGGTCAGGTACTCCCCGGCCATCCGTGGCTCACCCGGCGGAAGGTCCGCCAGGCGCACCCCGGAGGTCAGCCGACCGAACTCGCGCAGGGTGAAGGTCCGGCGCAGGGCGCGTGGCGCGAGGGCGACCACGGCCGAGCGGTGTCCCCGGGTCGCGCCCAGGACCAGGTCGCTGGCGCCGACCAACTCCGCGGTCAGCGGCCGGGTGCGAAACGCCCCGGGCTCCACGCCCCGCGCCCGCAGCAGTGCCGCGGCATGCGGATGCATCGGCTCGGCCGGCCTGGCACGCACCCCGGCGCTGTGGAACACGGGCGCCGCGTCGGCCGCGGCGCGGAAACGGGCCGCCGCGAGGTGCTCGGCCAGCGGCGAGCGGCAGAGATTGCCGGTGCAGACCAGCAGCACCGTCCACGGCCGATGCCGGTCGCCCGCCTCGCCGGACACGACCGGCCGGGCGGCGTACACCGGCCAGCCGGTGCCGCTCATGCCGGTTGGGGCGTGCTGCCCCGGCGCCAGTACACGCCGGTCCAGTCCACCGGGTTGATCGGCTCGGACACGCCGTGGGCGGTCCGGTAGTCGTCCACGGCCGCCCGGCAACCGGGCACCGCCCCGTAGTCGTCGATGATGCAGTAGCCGCCGGGGGACAGCTTCGGGTACAGCGCACCGAGCGCGTCGATGGTGCTCTCGTACATGTCGCCGTCCAGGCGCAGCACGGCCAGGCGTTCGATCGGCGCGCCGGGCAGCGTGTCGCGGAACCATCCCGGCAGGAAGCGGACCTGGTCGTCGAGCAGGCCGTAGCGCCGAAAGTTCTCCTGTACCTGGTTGACGGAGACGGCGAGGGCGGAGTGCTCGTGGTGGCGGTCGCCGGCGTCGGCGGCGTAACGCGGGTCGGGCACCGGCAGCCCGGCGAACGAGTCGGCGACCCACACCGTGCGGTCGCTGACTCCGTAGGCCGCCAGTACCCCGCGCATCAGGATGCAGGCCCCGCCCCGCCAGACGCCGGTCTCGATGAGGTCACCGGGGACGCGGTCGCGGATCACCTGCTCGGCGCACTCCTGAAGGTTGCGCATCCGGCGTTCGCCGGTCATCGTGTGCGCGAGTCTCGGCCAGTCCCGACCGTCGCCGCGGGCGTCGGGTGAGGTTCTCTTCACGATCTCCACTCCCTGGCGCTCGGCGGCCCGGGCCAGGATGCGCCGGGCACCGCCGCGCGCCTCCCACACGCTGCCGTCCTCGCCGTCCCACAGCGAGAAGGTCAGGGTGGACCGGAGGAGGTCGAGGTACCGCACCGTGGTTTCGGGCAGGTCCTCGCGGGTGACGGTCGGGGCCGTGGTCATCGTCGCTCCTGAAGGGGGGAGGGATCGCCGGTGGGGTCGGTTGCGGTGCCTGGTGTGGGAATCGGGGGATGCGCGCGACTCGCGAGGTCGGCCGGGCCGGTGCGGGCGAGCAGGCGGGTGCAGGCGAGGTAGAGCGCGGCGGCGGCGCTGTAGGCGGCGCAGGGGACGGCGGCCACCCCGGCAGCCCCCCGTGGCGCAGCGCGACAACCAGTCCCAGCACGGTCGCCAGCGCAACCGGTCCCTGCACGGCGAGCCGCCTGGTGGCGCGCACGCGGGCCGCGCGGTGGCCGAGCAGCTCGCTGTCGCCCATCATGAGCGTGCCGATGCCGCGCCGGCGGGCCCAGGCGAGTGCCGCGAGCGAGCCGACGTGCCGGTAGCCGTGGACCAGCACGCAGTCGGGCCGTAGCCGGTCGAGCGCCGCCCAGACCCGTCCCGCCGCCAGCGCATCTCGGCCCCGAAGCCCCGATCGACGTAGCGGTCGAGGCCGGCCCGGGACAGGAACAGCACAACGGCGGTGACGGCTGCCGGCCGGGAGGTGGACGTCATGAGCGCGCTGCGCCTCCTGGGGGCCGCCGATCCGGGACGACCGGCTGGCTGCGGGGCCGCCTGGAACGCCAGTCTTCACGATAGGTATTGGTTAAGCAACGCACTGTAGATATGTGTTGCGGAACCGGTCTCTCGCCCGACTCGGGCGGTCGGCCGGTGGGTGGTGGGCGGTTGCGGCCGGTGTGAGGT
>NZ_JANEZT010000579.1 GCF_025403405.1 Frankia tisae | reverse complement strand
GCGATACCCAGGGCAACCGCGAACGCGATCTCCATATGTGAGGACAGTTCCGGCCCGGCGACCGTGTCAGGAGCGGTCCCTTCGACGAGAAGCAGCTGATCGAGCAACGCGCGTGTCCCCGCTCCCACCTCCCGTCTGGCGACCTGCAGACTGCCGAGCCCGGCTGCGGAGGTCAGCCCGCGTGGATTGCCGGCCGGGACGATCAATCCCTGCTCGCGTCGCCACAGGTGCAGAAGATGCGGCTCGTCGCGGCCCAGCACCGACCGGACGAAGGCCTCGTTGTAGACACCGTCGCGATGACGCAGGTGGATCACCGCGCCGTCGGCCTCGCCCCGCGCGACCGCGCGCAGCCCGGGGAAGCTTCCCCGCATCCCTACCGGCCTCACCGCCGCACCGAGCCGGTTGAGCAGGATGCCCAACGCCGGATCGTCGCTGCCCGCCAGCCGGAACACCCTCCCCGGCTCCAACAGCCGCGCCGCGGCGATGGCGCCCTCCCCGGCGACCTGGGCCCGACGTCGGTCCGCCATCGTGATCACTGCCCCATCCGCAAGATAACGGTAGGCCCGCACCACCGTCGACGAGGTGGTCCCCAGCGTGCGGGCGTACTCCCGTACCCCGGGCAGCTCTGCACCCGCCGTCAGTTCCCCAGATCGCACACGACGGGCTAGATCATTCGCAATCTGCACATAACGGGCCACGGCTGTCGACTGTAGGACCACTGATCCGGGAATGATCCACGAGGCCAGCCCGGTCGAGTCCAAGTTCGAGTCTTTCTGGAGACGTAGGCGCGGGGACGCGGATGCGGAGTTCACCCAGCCACCGTCTGAACTAGCCCCCAATGATCGCTTTGGCTTGGTCGGCGGTAGTGTGTGCCGATCCCACCACTCCGTCATCTTGCCTGCTCAGCGCGCCCCACCCGCATCGGTGGGGCATCTTCGGAGGTCTCCGATGCCACGCCCACGGCGTCTCACCGTCCTCGCCCTGGCCGTCGCGGCTGCATTCGCGCTGGCCTCCTGCGCCGGTTCGTCAGGCGGCGGGTCGTCCTCGGACGGCCTGCACCTGGTCAACTCCGGCGAGCTGACGATCGCCACCGACTCGCCCGCCTACGCCCCGTGGTTCTCCGACGGCAAGCCGGCGAACGGCAAGGGCTTCGAGAGCGCGGTCGGCTACGCGGTGGCCGCCAAGCTCGGCTTCGCCCCCGACAAGGTCCACTGGGTGACCGAGCCGTTCGCCAGCTCGTTCGCGCCCGGCCCGAAGAAGTTCGACTTCGACATCAACGAGATCTCGATCACCCCGCAGCGCCAGCAGGCCGTCGACTTCAGCACCGGGTACTACAACGTCAGCCAGGCCGTCGTCGCGCTCAAGACGTCGCGGATCGCCGACGTGACCACGCTGGCCGGGCTGAAGGGCGCCAAGCTCGGCGCCCCCGTCGGCACCACCAGCCTCGACGCCGTCACCAGGCAGGTGGCGCCCGTGCAGCAGCCGGCGGTCTTCAACGACCTCAACGACGCGAAGACCGCGATGGAGAACGGCCCGATCGACGGCATCGTCGTCGACCTGCCGACCGCCTTCCAGCTGACTTCCGCCGAGATCCCCGACTCGTTGATCGTCGGGCAGTTCCCCACCGCCGGGGCGCCGGAGCAGTTCGGGCTGCTGTTCGAGAAGGGCAACCCGCTGGTGGGCAATGTCAACGACGCCCTCGCCCAGCTGACCAGCAGCGGGGAGCTGCGCCGGATCACCGAGCAGTGGCTCGGTTCCCAGGCGGGAGCCTCCGTCCTGCGGTGACGGCCGCCTGGGAGCCCAGCGAGCGTGAGCGGGCCCGGCGGCGGCTGCGGCGGCGCGCCCGGCTGCGGTCGGCGGTGATCGCGGCCGCCAGCACCGTCGCCGTCGCCGTCGCCGCGGGCGTCGGGATCACCCGGGCGTCGGGCTGGCCGCGGGTCCGGCAGCGGTTCTTCTCCTGGTCGGAGATCACCGCGGCCTGGCCGGCCACCCGGCACGGGATGATCGTCAACCTTGAGCTGTTCGTCGTCTGCGGGGCCGCGGCGGGTGCCCTCGGGCTGCTGGTGGCGCTGCTGCGGACCCTGGCCGGCCCGGTGTTCCTGCCGCTGCGGCTGCTGGCCGCCGCCTACACCGACCTGTTCCGCGGCCTGCCCGTCATCCTCGTGCTGTACCTGGTCGGTTTCGGTGTGCCCGCCCTGCGGCTGCGCGGACTGCCCACCGACCCGCTCGTCCTCGGCGGCGCCGCCCTCGTGCTGACCTACTCGGCGTACATCGCCGAGGTGTTCCGGGCGGGCATCGAGTCGGTGCATCCGAGCCAGGTCGCCGCCGCCCGTTCGCTGGGCCTGACCCACGCCCAGACGATGCGCCGCGTCGTGCTGCCGCAGGCCGTCCGGCGGGTGATACCGCCGCTGCTCAACGATGCGATCAGCCTGCAGAAGGACTCCAGCCTCGTGTCCGTGCTCGGGGTTGTCGACGCGGTGCGCGCGGCGCAGATCGCCACGTCCGCGCACTTCAACTATTCGCCGTACGTGCTCGCCGGACTGATGTTCCTCGTGATCACCGTGCCGCTGACCCGGATCACCGACCATCTCGCCGCCCGCTCCGCCCGCCGCCGCGGGGCCGGGATCGGGATCGGGATCGGGATTGGTGCCGGCGCCGGTGG
>NZ_JANEZT010000578.1 GCF_025403405.1 Frankia tisae | reverse complement strand
GGACACACCCGGACCCTACGGTCTGATCAACCACGCGGCGCCAACGCTCCCGGGATGCCAGGCCATCGAAGAGCCCCAGCCTGCCGCGAAACCAAAACCAACGATCTACGAGACCTGACCAGTTACGACCAGGGAGGTGTCATTCTTCGTTTCGAAGGAGACGCCGACATTCGCATGATGAGTCGGTCGCGCGGGGATGCCGTGCTGGGAGCCATAGGAGAGGAACCCCCAAATGGATCCACCAGGATCCCCGCCCGGGTGAGGGTTGGTCGTGTCGGTTCCGGTACTGCTTCCGCTTCCGGTACTGCTTCCGGTGTCGGTACCTGCGATGTGGCGGTGGGTTCCGGGGAGTCGCAGATGTGACGGCGATGTTACTGGCCGTCGGTTCCGAGGTCGGGCTGACCGTCGCGGATACCAGCGGTGTGGCTGGGGACGGGCTCGGCGTAGATCTTTTGTCGCTCGCGAGAACAGCAGCGGCGGAGGGCGCGCTGTCATTACAGCTCAGGAAGTACCACGTTCCTGCCCCTCCGGCCACCAGACAGGCGAGCGCCAGCGAGAGCGAGGCGACCTGGACACCTCTGCTGAGCGGAGTCGAAGACGACGCGGGGGCGGGTGCCGCCAGGGCGGAGCGGCGAGGGCGATGTGTGGTTGGTGCTTCGAGGGAGTTGCGGATACCTGCAGACGAGCCGCTGGAATCCAGTCCGGCGACAGTTTTGCCTGACCCTGCAGTATATCCGCCGCTGGCCGACGGATGGAGGGCCGCGTGTCGGCCGAGATTTGCTGGTCGGATGCTGGCCGTCGAATGGTGGGCCGTGACGGCGGCCGGGTGCCCGCTGCTCCGCCGATGGGCGCGGTGCCGTGTTCCGCAGCCAGCCACGCGAACCTGTCGACAAGTTCAGGGATGGTGGGGCGCTGTTCGGGGTCGGTAGCCAAAATCTGTTGGATGACCTCCCGCCACGGGTTGGGGTCCTTGATCCCTCTCCGGTTGGATGGTGACGACCAGCTGTCCCCGCGGTGTGCGGAGTTCGGCGGCGAGGCGTGTGGGGGCATTCTGACCGGGGGGCAACGCGGAAGGCTGGGGCGGTCGGGACAATCGGTGCATGGCGGCGGTTGCGGATCTGGTCCTGATCGGCTGTGTGAAGTCCAAGTCGGTGCAGCCGGCTCGGGCGGCGGAGTTGTTCACGGGCACGCTCTTCGAAGGCCGACGTGCCTTCGCGCAGGCCAGCGGGCTGCCCTGGTACATCCTGAGCGCGAAGTACGGCGTGCTCGCGCCAGGCGATGTGATCGGCCCGTATGACATGCACCTGGCTGACCAGCCGCGTGCCTATCGTCGGGCCTGGGGCGAGTTCGTCTGCGCGCGGCTCGCCGTGTTGCACGGGGATCTGGCCGGGCAGACGATCGAGGTGCACGCTGGCGGCGCCTACGTCGATCCGCTCCATGTTCCCTTGGAGAAACTCGGCGCGCGGCTGACGAACCCGACCGAACATCTCGGCCTCGGCCAGCAGCATGCCTGGTACAAGAGCCAGACATCGCCGACGGACGATCCGACGGCCGCAGACCAGCCTGCCAGTGAGATGGGTGCGCTGACAGCCGCGCTCACGGATCAGACGCGGGCCCGCACGCCTGCCGAGTTCCTCGCCGTGGGCCGGGCTGGGTTCAATCGGCCGGGGCTTTACAGCTGGTGGGTCGACGAGGCGGGGGCAGGCGATCTGGTCGCGGGTCTGGGCATGACGTTCGCCCCGGGCCTGATCTACGCCGGCCAGGCGGGGGCGACCCGGTGGCCGAGCGGTCGGAGATCCACCAGCACCCCGTGGGCCAGGATCGCCGGAATGCACCTCGGTGGACGCGCAGAGTTCTCCACCTTCCGCCGCACCCTGTCGGCGGCCCTGCGCGACATGATCAGCTTGGACGGCGAGGGCACTCAGCGGCTCGACGCCTGGATCGGCCGGCATCTGCGCGTGATCGCCGTTGCGGTCGATGACGCCGACGAACTCGGGCGACTGGAGGACGCTGTCCTCGCCACACTCGACCCGCCCCTCAACCTGCGCGGACGCCCCACCACCGCACTGCGGGCACGGCTCAGTGAACGCCGTGGCTCCAGGACATCCCGCGACGACGATGAAGACGATGCCTCGCCCGGCGAGGGGCCGGGCGGCGGCGCGCGAGAGACGGCCGCATCCGCGTCAACGGGGACATATCGCGAGGCCGACGGAGCGAAGGTGGATTTCGCCACCGCCCGCGCCGCGTGGGCAGAGGCGGCCCGGGACGTGCTGATCTCGGTCGCGGGTCGCTACCACGCTGTGACCACCTACGGTGAACTGGCCGAGGATGTCCAGCGGGCCTCCGGCATCCGGACCACGATGCTGCAGATGCACTGGATCGGCGGGGTCCTCGGCCGGGTCGCCGAAGACTGCGGATCCCGGGGAGAACCGTTGCTGTCCGCATTGTGCGTCCAGAAAGAGGAAGGCATCGTCGGCGAGGGCTACGCCGGCGCCGTCGAGGCCGTCCGAGGCCACCGCCCCGAGGACCCCGACCAGCACGCTGCCGAGGAGCGCCTCGCCTGCCACCGCCACTTCGGCGCCACTCTCCCGCCCGACGGCGGCCGCCCAGCACTCACCCGACAGGTCGCCGCCCGCCGCGACCGCCAGAACCGCGCCCAACCCC
>NZ_JANEZT010000577.1 GCF_025403405.1 Frankia tisae | reverse complement strand
ACAGCCAGGTTCGACGCCATCGGCGACCTCGCCTGGCGGCTCACCGCCAAGGAGTACGCCTACGCCCGGCTGACCCGCCGCATCGAAGGCTGCAAGGGCCTACCCGCGCCGCCGACCGTCGTCCGGGAAGTCAGAGTACTGCGCGCCTTCTTCGCCCACCTCACCGAATACCACCCCGGCCTACGCCTCGCCGAGATCGGCGACGACGCCGTCTTCGACGGCTTCCTGGCCACCTGCCGGGGTAGTGCACGGTGGCAGGCTCAGGAACGCGCCCGGCACGCCTGGGCGCTGACCCTGCTGCACCGCGTGGGCGAGCAGCTCACGCACGACCGGCTCACCCACCTCCCCTGGCGGGGCCGCCCCGCCCAGCAGATCGCCGGACGCCGCGCCGAGGCGGAAAACCGCACTCCACGCATCCCCTCGCAGGTCATGGGCCCCTATCTGCGCGGCGCCCTGTTCTACGTCCAGACCGCCGCCACCGACATCCTCGCCGCCGCCGACGAGCTTGCCCGCCTTGAGCAGGAAACCGCCTACCGGTTCATCCCGGAAACGCTGTCCAGGCTGGACCGGTTCGTCGAGCAGCGCCGCCGCGAAGGCCGCGGGATGCCGGCCACCCCAGACTGGTGCCTCCCCGCGGCGGCGCTCGGCGCCCATGAACTCGGCATCAACGTGCACCTCCTCGCGACGCTGCTGCGCACCAACCGGGTATCACTGTCGCCCGGCGAGGTCCGCCGCCGCATCGAGGCTGCGGTGGCCGAGATCGGGGTGGAACCGGGTGGGATGGACACCCCGGTCAGCGCCGACCCGGCCACCGGCGAGCCGTGGCGGGCACGCTTCCACCCCAAGGCCGTCACCAACGAACGCCGCTTTCTGATGACCGCCTGCTATGTGATCATCGCCTACCTTTCGGGCATGCGGGACAGCGAAGTCCAGTCGCTCACCCGCGGCTGCTACTTCCGCGAGCCCACCGCCGACGGGCTGCTAAGCCGGCACAAGATACGTGGCACCGTGTTCAAGGGGCGCGGCCCCACCGGCGAGCCCGACACCTGGGTGGTGATCGAACCGGTCGCCGAAGCCGTCGACGTCCTGGAACGCCTCGTCGATGACGAGCTCCTGTTCAGCCGCGTGTCCCACCGCCAGCGCTGGGCACTGCTGGGCGGCGATATCAACCCGCGGCTCAACGAGCTCCGCGACCACCTCAACCGGACACGGCCGCACGACGCCGTCCCTGAGGTCGACGGGCACCCGTGGCGGTTCACGACCCGGCAGTTTCGTAGGAGCGTGGCCTGGCACATCGCCCACCAGCCGTTCGGCGTCGTCGCCGGCAAGATCCAATACAAGCACGCCCGAGTCGCGATGTTCGAGGGATACGCCGGGACCTCCGCCTCGGGGTTCCCGGCCGAGATCGAGGCCGAACGCGAACTCGACCGGCTGGAATCCTTCCTGGACCGCTATGAAGACTTCAAAGCCGGCGTGCAGACCCCGGCGCGGCTGGCCGAAAAGTTCACCCACATCCGCGACGAACTCGGCGACTTCCCCGGCCAGATCGTCGACACCAGCAGGCTGCGGGCGATGATGGCCAATGCGGCCCGCACCTACCACCCTGGCGTACTCAACGACTGCTACTTCGACCCGGCCGCCGCCCTCTGCACCCGCCACCACCGCCACACGAACGCAGGCGACGCGCCGCCAGCCGCCAAACCCGTCCTCAACCACTGCCAGCCGGCGCTGTGCCCGAACTCCTGCGTCACCGCCAAGCACGCCCCCGCGATCAACAGGGTGATCGCGGACGCCCGCGAGCTGCTCTCGATCCAACGCCTGTCCCCGCACCAGCGCGCCGCACTCCGCGAACAGATCACTACGGCGCAGGGCATGCTCGCTCCGCTCGAGGCACCCCCGGGATGACCGCCGTCAGCCCGCAGGCCGCGGCGGCGCTCGAAGACGCCATGCGCCGCCTCCTCGACGGCCAGCCGCAGCGCACCGACGGCGCGCTGACCGTCGCCAACCTCGCCCGGGAAGCAAGCATCTCCCGGGCCACCGCGAACCGCGCCACCGAGATCCTCGCCCGCTTCCGCGGTCACACCTCCACCCAAGCCGGACAGGCCGACGTCCCAGCGACAATGCGCGAACGCATCCGCCAGCTGGAGACCGAGGTCCGCGAGCTGCGGAGCCGCGAGCGACAAGAGATCGCAGATCTCCGTGCGACCGTCCACACGCTTGCCCAGCACGTCCAAGCACTCACGCTCGAAAACGAGGCCCTCCGCGGAACCCAGACTGACCACAAAGAGATCCTCTTGCTGCCAGTCCGCCCCAGATAGTCCGGGACGCGCGGCTGGACAACATCGCGCCTCACCGTCAGTGGCGATCACCAGTCTGTCGGTTTTGGGATTTTCGTTATCGCCGGAAACGCTCTATGTCTTCTGGTGC
>NZ_JANEZT010000576.1 GCF_025403405.1 Frankia tisae | reverse complement strand
GTTTCGACCTGCCTTTCGAGGGGCTGCGCGCCGTCGGCTGGGCCGGGCGCGGGTAGCGTGTTTCCGCGGCGCCACGGTCATTTGTTCACGCTATCCGTGGCTGGTGGTTCGTGGAACCATCGTAATCGTTGTGGCGACATATCCGGCGACCGGACGGTCGGGGAGACGATCAGTACGAGGAGAGACGTATGGATACGATCTTCGCCAATTTCATTGACGGTGCCTCCGTTCCGGCCGCCGAAGGCGCGACGATGCCGATTCTGAACCCGTCGACCGGCGAGCTACTCGCCGAGGCCCCGCGTTCGGGTCCTGCCGACGTCGACGCCGCCGTCCGGGCCGCATCGACGGCGTTCGAGACCTGGCGCGACACCACCCCGTCCGAGCGTTCCCGCGCGCTGCTGCGCCTCGCCGACGCACTGGAGGAGCGAGCCGACTCCGTCGCCGCGGTGGAGAGCGCCAATACCGGCAAGCCGCTGCAACTCACCGTGGACGAGGAAGTCGGGCCGTCCGCCGACCAGATCCGCTTCTTCGCCGGCGCCGCGCGCCTGTTGGAGGGACGGGCTGCCGGGGAGTACCTGGCCGGGCACACCAGCTATGTCCGGCGCGAGCCGATTGGGGTCTGCGCGCAGGTCACACCGTGGAACTACCCGTTGATGATGGCGGTGTGGAAGATCGCCCCGGCGATCGCGGCGGGCAACACGGTCATCCTCAAGCCGGCGGACACGACCCCGGCTTCCAGTCTGCTGCTCGCCGAGATCGCCGCGGAGTTCCTCCCGCCCGGAGTGCTCAACGTCGTGTGCGGCGACCGGGACACCGGGCGGGCACTGGTCGCTCACCCGGGGCCGGCGATGGTGTCGGTGACCGGCAGCGTGCGGGCCGGCATGGAGGTGGCGCGGGCGGCGGCCGACTCGCTCAAGCGGGTGCACCTGGAGCTCGGCGGCAAGGCACCGGTCATCGTCTTCGACGATGTGGACCCGGCCGCCGTCGCCGCGGAGATCGCCGGCGCCGCCTACTTCAACGCCGGCCAGGACTGCACGGCGGCCACCAGGGTGCTGGCCGCACCCGGGATTCATGACGATCTTGCGGCCGCGCTGGCCGAGGCGGCCCGCGGCACGGCCACCGGCTCCCCGGACGAGACCGAGGTCGCCTACGGCCCGCTGAACAGCGCCGGCCAGCTTGATCGGGTGGGGGGGTTCGTTCGACGGGCGCCGGAGCACGCCGAGGTGCTCGCCGGCGGCGCGGCCCTCGACCGGCCCGGTTATTTTTATCCAGCCACGGTCGTCGCCGGCCTGCGTCAGGACGACGAACTCATCCAGTCGGAGGTCTTCGGCCCGGTCATCACCATGCAGCGCTTCGACTCGGAGGACACCGCGGTGGCCTGGGCCAACGGGGTGGAGTACGGCCTGGCCTCCAGCGTCTGGACGCGCGACCACGGCCGGGCCATGCGGGTCGCGCGCCGGCTGGACTTCGGCTGCGTATGGATCAACACTCACATCCCGATCGTGGCGGAGATGCCGCACGGCGGATTCAAGAAGAGCGGTTATGGCAAGGATCTGTCCGTGTACGGCTTGGAGGACTACACCAGGATCAAGCATGTGATGAGCAACATCGAGTTCTGACCTGGGGTGGCGATGACCGACGATGCGCCGAGTGCGGGAGCTGCGCAGCTGACCCCGCGGTTCGTCACGGTCCACGGGTATCGGCGCTGCTACCTGCGCGCCGGTCGCGGACCGGTGCTGCTGCTGATCCACGGTATCGGGGACAACGCCCGCACCTGGGCGCCGATCATTCCCCAGCTCGCGCGGCGCCATACGGTGATAGCCCCCGACCTGCTCGGGCACGGGGAGTCGGAAAAGCCTCGCGGCGATTACTCGGTGGCCGGCTACGCGTGCGGCATGCGTGATCTACTCACGGTGCTCGGCATCGAGCGGGCGACGGTCGTCGGGCATTCGCTCGGTGGCGGGGTCGCCATGCAGTTTGCCTACCAGTTTCCGGAACGCTGCGAGCGGCTGGTCCTCGTGGCTACCGGCGGGGTGGGGCCGGATCTGCACCCGGCGCTTCGGGCCGCGGCGTTGCCCGGCGCCGGGGCGGTGTTGTCCCTGATCGACGTTCCGCCAGTGCGTCTCGCGCGCTGGGCCGGGCTGCGGGCGCTGCGGCTGCTGAACACCGATCTCGGCCGGGACGCCGAGGATATCCAGCATGTCTGCGACTCGCTCGGGGTGCCGACGGCGCGGGCAGCCTTCCTCCGGACGCTGCGTTCCGTGGTGGACGCGCACGGGCAGGCCATCACGATGCTCGACCGCTGCTATCTGGCCGCCGGCATGCCGTCGCTGATCGTCTGGGGTGATCGGGACGCAGTGATTCCGGTCGAACACGCGCGCGTCGCGCATGCGGCGATGCCCGGAAGCCGCCTTGAGATCTTTCTCGGTGCGGGGCATTTCCCTCATCACAGCGATCCTGTGCGCTTCCGGCGGGTTCTCGAGGATTTCCTGGCCACGACCAGGCCGGCAAGCCACTCGCCGCAGCAGTGGCGGATGATGCTGCGCGAGCATGGGCGGGAGACGCGAACCACCCGGCCGGCGGAGCAGCCTGACATACCGCCCCCGCCAACGATGGCTACCCCAGCCGCCACCGAGAACGCAGTGGCCACCGCGCTCCCCCGTTCGGGGGCACCCCAGAGCTGAGGCAC
>NZ_JANEZT010000575.1 GCF_025403405.1 Frankia tisae | reverse complement strand
GTTATCCGGCCGCGCCGGACGGGGCGGCCGGATAACCGGGCGCGCTCCCTGTCCGCGGCAGGGAGCGCCCAGGGGCCCGCAGCCCCCGCACTCAGCTCGGGGTGGGGCGTCGCGGTCGAGATGGCCTGGTGGCAGCGTGATCGAGCAGGAGCTGGGCGGGAATCTCCCGGGCGACGATCGCGCGGGCGACATCGGTGAGTCGCAGGTTGTGGTCGCGGGCGTAGGTCCGCAGCCGGCCGAACGCCTCGTCCATCTCGAGGCCCCCGCGCTGGGCCAGAAATCCCTTGGCCTGCTCCAGGACGACTCTGCTGCTCAGCGCGCCTTTCAGCTGCTCGTTGATCGCGGCCTGGTCGGTGACCGCCTTGTCCTGCACGATCGCGACACTCGCCACGTGCGCGAGAGCCTGACCGAGGCTCAGGTCGTCGTCGTTGAGCGTCCCGACCTGCGTTCCGAACAGACCCAGCGCGCCCAGGACCGTGTCCCGCAACCGCATGGGCAGGGCGTGCACCGAGGCGAAACCAGCCTGCGTGGCGGCGGCGACGAACCGCGGCCAGCGCGCCGTGGCCGTACTCAGGTCGGCGACGCTGACGGGTGCTCCCCCGCGGTAGCAGTCCAGACACGGGCCCTGGTCGCGTTGCAGCTGAAGCAGTTCCAGGTTGCGGGTGCGTTCGGAGGACGCCGCCACCATGTGCAGGGTGCCGTACGGATCGGCCAGGAGCAGCCCGGCGGAGTCGACGTCGAGCAGCCGCGCGCAGTCCGCGGTCAGCCCGTCCAGGAGGTCCACCACGTCGAAGCGGTCCACCAGGCTGTTCGCCAACGACACGAAGGCTCTGGTGACCTGACGTTCCCGCTCTGCGCTCACGAGGTCGTCCCCCAGCCGTGGTCCGGGAAGGCCCAGGCACTGTCGTCGTCGAGAGCAACCTGACGCTGCACGACCCGCCACGCGGCCTCGCTCGCGGTCAGGTCGTGCGCGAACGCGTACGCACGTAGTCGCACCAGCGCCTCGGCCGGGCCGACATCACACTGGGCCATGATCATCCCCGTGGCCTGGTAGACCTCGACCCGCTCGAGGGACGCGAACTCCCGTATCCCCTCGCCACTGTCACCGGCAGCCTCCCAGTTGAGATCCCCGCTCGCCAGATCCAACAGCGGCAGGGTGGCCAGCCTCGCGGCGAACAGACCACCGGCCAGGTGCTCTCCGCCGAGGGGGCCCGGAGTGTGACGAAACAGGTCCAGGGCACCGATGGGCGCGCCGGCGAGCACCACGGGCAGCGCGAACACCGCTCGGACGCCCACGGCCATCACCGCCCCGGCGAACATCGGCCACCGGGTCTCGGCCGTCAGCGTGAGGTCCGGGACCAGCGCCGGGCGGCCCTCGCGCACCGCGTCGAGACACGGGCCTTCCCCGAGGGTGAACTGGAGCTCGTCCAGCCGCCGACTCAACGCTCCGCTTGAACCGAACGTCCCCGTCGAGGCACCGTCACGCACCACCGAAACGGCGGCCCCGTCCACCCCGAGAAGGCTTACGCACGCCCGGCACAGACCGTCGGCCGCCGCCAGACCGTTCCCGGCCGCCACCGCCGCACCGAGACCGGACCGGACACGCTCACTCGAGGCGATAGCCCCTCCCAACCATCGGGCCGCGCTGCTCACGTGTATGCATCAGCCAGCGGCCCGGTAGCCCTCCACCGGACATTCACAGCCTATCGGTACCCATCGGCGACGGACGCACCAGTGACCGGCCGGCTCACCCCCGCGGCGGGACGGCCCGACAGTGGGATCGGAGATCCACCGCCGCCCCCGGGCCTACGGTCGGAGTTGCGCCGAGACGTTCGACATGCAACAGTGAAGGAGGCCTCACACAGCCGACGTCGCTCCAGACTCCCGGTGACGCGTTGATCTTCAGCGTACGAGGGAGTCCAGGGGTATGAGGGTCTCAGCGGATTTCCCTGGGGCGGCGGTGGTCGAAGGGATCTTTTTCCGAATCCCTACGGACTCTCTCTGGCGGAGAACCATTCTCCAGGTTCGTGGCCCCATCGCGCCGGCCATCGCAGCTTCAGCCGGCCGAGGATGATATTTGGTGAGCCTCCGATCTCCTGGAAGACCCTGTGAACCCTTTACCAGGGGACTGCTGGCAGGCGTGTTCCGGGCAGTCAGGGACGGCACCTGTGAAGCCACTCGAGCCGCCTCGGACTGGACAGCGTCGGCGTACCTGGGTTGCCGACAGACTGGCGGTCACGGTCCATCAAGGACCGGCCGAAACCAGCGTCGAGGTGAGTGGAGAGGTTGACCTGGCCAGTATCGGCGCGTTCCAGTCGGCGCTGTTCGCGGCCGTCGACACCAGGACACCCACCGTCGTGGTCGACATCGGCGAGGTCGATTTCCTCGACGCCCTGGGACTGGGAGTACTGGTCTCCGCCCGCAAGCGTGCGATTGCCTCGGGGCAGCGCCTGGTCGTGATCGGGGCCCGCCCCCTGGCCTACCGGATGTTCGCTCTTACCGGCCTCACGGGAACATTCGACGTCCGTCGCCGCGCCGCGTCTCACACCGGATCCCAATCTTTTCTGCCCGGACCGCGGCTCTCGCCGTAAACGCGGCTCAAAGACAGTATCTGGAAACGGTGCCACCCGAGTCGTTCCGTAGGGACGAACCGGACGCCGAACCCACCAGAGGGACCCAGGTAGGCGCTCTCCCCCGCACCCACCC
>NZ_JANEZT010000574.1 GCF_025403405.1 Frankia tisae | reverse complement strand
CCACCTGGTCCGCTTCACTCGGCCAGAGCACCCATGGGAACGCGAGCACTACCTGCTCGCCGCGCTGTTCGCTCTCTGGCACACCGCCAACCCGCCGATACGCGGGGGCAGGCGCCTCGGCGGCGCCCTCAGGCAGCTTGCCGGCCGCGAGCAGACAAGGACCGACACGCTGATGACCCGCCTCATGTCCACGCCCCGCGAGTACGTCGCCGTGCCCGCGCGCGGCGCGGTCACCGCCCTGGCAGCGGCCCGCATTCCGCTGAACTGGAACGGCCTCTACTACGACCTGTGCGATGAATCGCAGGCATGGCCCACCACGCAGCGCTGGTGGGCCACCCAGTACTGGGGCTGAACAAGCCCGCTCCCCTGACCATCCCTGAACCCGCCAAGGAACCTTGATGATCGTCGAACTGCACGCCCTGCAGTACTTCCCGGTCAACAACCTCAACCGAGATGACACCGGGGCACCGAAGACCACCACGCTCGGCGGTGGCACCCGCGCGCGCTGGTCCACCCAGTCCCAGAAGCGCCTCATGCGGGAGGCCATGCAGAAGATCGCCCCCGAACACTGTGGCACCCGCACCCGCTGGCTACCCGAAAAGATCGCCGATGTGCTCGAGAAGCAGTACGGCCATCCTCGCGCGGAGGCGCTCGATGCCGCCGCCTTCCTACTGCGGGCGCTCGGGCTCGAGACCCAGCGAGCCCACTACGGACGAGGCCCGGACGCGCGTCCCGTCACCCGAACCAAAGTGCTCGTCTTCAGCCGCGTGGACACCGCGGACCAGTACGCCGCCTTCCTACACGAGCACTGGGATCTGGCCCGGCCGACCAGCGCAGCCCTTGTTCGGGAGGCGCCCAAGGGGCGGGGCCGGCGTGGCACCACCTCCGCCGCTCCCGCCGAGGGCGACACCGGCGAGGCCAGCGAGACCAACGAGAAAGAAAAGGACGCCGCCCGCAAGGCGTTCGACGCCGCCTTCGGCGCCGAGGAACTCACCCGACAGCGCGCGGTTCTGGCCTCGAAGGACCTCATCGACATCGCCCTGTTCGGGCGGATGCTCTCCGAAGTCCCGGACGCCAACGTGGATGCCGCCGTGAGCGTCGCCCACGCGATCACCACGCACGTCATCACCCTCGACTTCGACTACTACACCGCCGTCGACGACGCGAACCCCAGCGACGCCGAAGGCGTCGGCATGATCGGCGTCCAGCCCTACACCTCCGGTGTCTACTACCGCTACCTCAGCCTTGACCTCGACGTCCTCACCGAACGGCTCCAGCCGAACGCCGAACTCATCCGGCTCGCCGCCGAAGGTCTGTGCACCGCCTTCGTGCACCTGCGGCCACGGGCCAAGGCCACCAACAGCGCCCCGTTCACCCGGCCTGGACTGCTACTCGCCGTCGCCGCCCACGCCCCGCACAGCCTCGCCTCCTCCTTCGTCCGCCCCGTCACGGGCGAGCACGGCGGACTACTCACCGCCTCCGCCGATGCGCTACGCCGCCACTGGAACCACCACGTCCGCGGCTACAGCAACACCGACGGCGAACCCCCCTTCGTCAACGCCCGCTACAGCGTCCTCAACCCCGACATCGCCGAGATCGGCGACTTCGCGCTCGACCAGGCCACCCACGAAACTCTCGCCGACCAGACGATTGCGGCCGTCCTCACAACCGCCCTGAGCTGACATGTCCACCACCCTGGTCCTACGCCTCGCCGGCGCGCTGCAGTCCTGGGGCACCCGCTCCCACTTCGCACGCCGCGACACCGAACGCGAACCGACGCTCTCCGGCGTCATCGGCATGATCACCAATGCCATGGGATACCGGCGCGAGGACAGCCTCGAACGATTCGCCGGACTGACGATGGCCAGCCGGACCGACCGCGCCGGCGTCCTCGTTGATGACTTCTACACCGCCGGCGTAGGAGCCTGGCACGGCGGAAGCACCGAGGACGACCGGCTCTACTGGACCGCCTGGACTGACACCGACGGCGCACCGAACCATCCCAAAGAGCCCTCGAAGGCCAAGGGCAACATCGGCATCAAGCACTACATCGCCGATGGCATCTTCCTGGTCCTCCTCACCGGCGACGACCAGGAACTCCTCAACGACTGCGCCCAGGCGCTTCGCACCCCGCGCCGCGCCTACTACCTCGGCCGTCGCGGCTGCATCCCAGAACAACCGCTCGTGCTCGCCGTCGCCAGCGAACCACCCGAGACGCTGCTGCGCTCGTGGACCTGGCTCGACCATCCCGACCACCATGAAACGGCTCGTCAAAAGGTCGCTGCTGGCGTCCCGCCGCAGCTGCCCATCCTCGAGACAGCCGCCTCGGGAGACCCCCTCGCCGAGGCACGAGCTGACGTGCCCCTCGGCTTCGACCCGCTACACCGCGAATACCGCACCCGCCTCGTCCGCCGCTCCTTCGTGCCCCTCACCGCCAGCATGCTGCAGCCCACCGCCAATGCCGCCCAGGAAGAAATCCCATCGTGACCAGCACCGCGAACGACGACTGCCTCTGGCTATACCGCATCCGCATGCCCCCACGCGATCGCGCCGCCGCCCGGCTACTCGCCGATCTCCACCAGGCGCACCAGCTCACCATGCACGCCTTCCCGGACGGCGCCGGCAACACCCGAGAGGACCACCGCGTCCTCTGGCGGGCCGACACCCACCCGGATAGCGGCACCACCCTCCTCATCCAGTCCAAGACCCAACCC
>NZ_JANEZT010000573.1 GCF_025403405.1 Frankia tisae | reverse complement strand
GCGCCCCACCCCGCAGATGCTCGCCCTACTCGCCGAGGTCTACGGCACCAGCATCGACAACCTCCTCGACCTCGACGACCGCGAACACATGCCCCCCGCCGACACGCTCCTGATCAGTAAAACGCCGAGAAGCCGGCGGGCACGGCCTGAGGACCTGCCGGTGCCGAGAGATGTGTCGGAGGTCGGAATCGCCGGAAAGGACATCCGCACTTTCACTTCGGTAATCGTCCCGCCTGCCGTAGACGCGACAGTTTCGCCAGGCACTGGATAGACTGGATATGACCGCCACGCGGAACTGGTCGATGTGGGTTTTCGTCTGCGGTATTTCTCTGCACCGTCCGTCCACACGTCTTTTCTCGACTATCTCGACAGTTTCGTTGATGACTGTATCGAGTCCTACGAGACGCGTGGCCCGGCCGCATTGATGCCCCTCGTCGTGCGGCAGCGGAAAGCAGTGCAGACTCTCATCGAGGGCTGGCAGCTACCCCGGCAGCGTCATCGGCTCCTTCGAGTCGCCGCGCGGCTGTCGGGGCTGGCCGGGTACATGGCGGTGAACCTCGGTGACTTCCTGCTCGCGCGCGCTCATTGCACGGAGGCGTTCACCATCGCGGTGGCCGTGGAGGACGGCGACCTGGTGGCCTGGGTGCGGGCTACGGAAAGCCTGTGCGCCTACTACGCCGGCGACTACCGGCTGGCGCTGGAGCGGGCGCGCGACGGACAGACCTACACCGCAGGCGGCCCGCAGGCGATCCGGCTGGCGGTCAACGGCGAAGCCCGCGCCCTGGGCCAGCTCGGCGATCGTGAGGGCGTGCGGGAAGCCGTCGGCCGCGCGTTCGACCTCGCCGAACGCGCTGAGTTGCCCGCCGGCATGTCACCGTGCATCTCCTTCGGCGCCTACAGCCTCGCGCGGATCGCGGCAAACGCCGCGACCGCCCATGTCGGCACCGGAGAAACCGCCCTCGTCCAGAGCTACGCACAGACCGCCACCGACACGCCGGGCACCGAACGCTCCCCGTGGAGCCACGTCCTCATCGCCCTCGACATCGCCACCGCGCTGACTACCGGCGACGACCCCGACCCCGAACACAGCGCCACCCTCGGCGTCGAAGCTTTGACCCGCGCAGGCAATCAGCCGATCGAGTCCATCCGCCAGCGCGGCCAGGAACTCGCCCGCCGCACCGCGCCCTGGCGGTCCCTGCCCACCGTCGCCGAACTGGCCGAGGTGTCCCGGACGCTCGCCGGCGGGTCGTGGTGAGCGAGAACGACCCGGTCCACGACGACTGGGAACGCTTCCGTGTCCTGACCACGATGACCAATCACTGGGACCGGCCCGGCTGGACCCCCGCCCGCCGCAGCTTCCACTGGTTCCTGACCCTCGACAGCGCCGCCCTGCGCGACCTCGCCGCCACCTGCCAGGAGCGGCTGCGCGTGTTCGACTGCCTCGACCCCGTCCCCGCCGACGGGCTGCACCTCACCGTGCGCCGGCTCGCGTTCACCGACGAGATCGACACCGCCGCCGTCACCACGGTTGTCCGCCGGGTCGCGCAGCGGTGTCGTGGCCTGCCGGCGATCGGGATGCGGGTCGGGCCGCTGGCTGGGTCAAGCGGCGCGGTCCGCTTCACGGTCACGCCCTGGGAGCCGTTGGTCGAACTCCGCGCCGCTGTGGACGAGGAGACAGCCGCGTGCGGCCTGCCCGCCGTCGACCGGCGTTTCCGCCCTCACGTCGGCATCGCCTACTGCAACCGCGACGTGCCCGCACAGCCGATCATCCGCCGGGTCGCGGGCCTGCGTGACCTTCCCCCGATCGAGGTGCCCGTCATGGAAATACGGCTGGTACGGCTGTACCGCGACGGCCGCACCTACCGATGGGACACGGAGAGCATCGTCCCCCTGCACACCTGACACATCACGCACGGCCGTGTGCTGCGCGACCTCGGGTTGGGTGGCGAGTAGGAAGCCGACGCCAACCGTGCCGGCCCGCTGCCCGTCCCGGGCGGTGCCAGCAGGCTGTGCGGCGGCCTCGATGACGGCGAGCCCGCGGGTGGAACCATTCACCACTGGCAGATAAGGAATGCTGGCACCCGCGCACCGTACACCCGTGCCGCGACACCACAGAACCGTCGAACGACAGAGCCTCCGTGCCCGGCGGGCCTTCGAGGCCGATCGTTGACGTGCCCGCCCGGACTACTTGTCGCCGTCCCGGCCAAGGAGAAGAGCTCCACCCAGATCAGCCGTCACGGAGCTTCCCGGCCAGCGTGCGGCCAGGTCGGCGTGCAGCCGCCGCAACCGCGGGAGCAGCCGAGCCGACCCCGTCTCAGTGGCGATCGTGGCTGCTTCGATGCCGGCGGCGCCGGCGAGGTCGGGGCTGTCGGCCTGGAGGTAGGCGGCGGCCAGGTGGCAGAGGAACTCCGCCGCCCAGCCGGAGGTACGTGCGTCACCGAGTCCGGCGAGTCCGCGGGTGAGGCAGACGATCGCCTCCTCGTTGTAGGCCGGGTCGTCGCGGCCGAGGTAGCGGCAGACCCAGCCGCGTTCCAACGCGTAGAACTCCGGCGTGTAGTAGTAGATCCACGCCGGAGCAGCCTCCTCGTCCGCCGCCGCGGCGGCGACAAGATCGGCCCCCCGCGCCAGCGCCTCGACCGCCGGCCGGCGCTGGCCGGCGAGCGCATGGGCGCGGGCTTCCTGGTGGGCGTCGTAGGCCCGCTGGCCCACCCACACC
>NZ_JANEZT010000572.1 GCF_025403405.1 Frankia tisae | reverse complement strand
GCCGGGGGGTCTGGCGGGCGGGGCTCAGGCCTCGAGCGCGGCGGTGATGAATCCGCCGATCGTGTTGACGACGTCGGCGTCATCGACCGGCAGGTGCTGGGCGTGGCAGTGGTACCAGGTGCGGTCCAGCATCGACTGCACCGCCAGGCCCAGCGCCTCGGGTGCGTCGGTGGGCGTGCGCTGACGGCCCCGCAGGTGCACACCGAGCAGCCAGGCCACCCGCATCTGCATCTTGTTGCTCGCCGCGCCGACGCTCTCGTCCGCCGGGCCGGACTGCGCGGAGAGGATGAAGGCGCCGTGCTGGTCCATGAACGCGAAGTACTGCCACACCCAGGCCACGACGTCGGCCCGGGTGCAGGGCCGCGCGATGGTCTCCCACTCCGCGACGACCTGGAGGAGTTCCCGGAAGGTGGCCTGGCCGAGGGTGTCGAAGATTTCCCGTTTGTCGCGGAAGTAGGTATAAAAGCCGGCACGGGAGATGCCGCAGGCATCGGTGATGTTGTTGATACGGGTGCCGGCATACCCGCGTTCCAGGAAAAGCTTCTTGGAGGCGTCGAGGATCGCGTTGCGGGTGCGCGCCGCGCGCCAGCCCAACCGGCCGGCCGCGGTCTCGGTGCCGGCCGGCTCGACCTGCAGGTCCCGGTGACCGCCGTCGGGAGCCGCGTCCTCGTCGACAATGTCCGTGGAGGTTGAGTCGCCCATGGTCGACCCAGTGTAGGAGAGTCGGCCTGCGCAACGGTGACGGACGCGTCAGAGGCTGCTCACACGGGCGTTCGAGTGCGCCGTCCGGCCCGTGGCAGCCTTCGTGACACCCTCCCCGGAAGGGCACCCGATCGGCTCCGGTATCGTCCACCTCGCCGGGCAGCGCCGCCGACCCGTCAACGCCGTCGTGCGGCGGCCGGCGCGGGCACCCGGTCAGGCGAGCGCGGAGGGGTGTGTCGGCGGGATGGGCCCCAGTGGCTGAGGCGCCGCTCCGGTTTGCCGCGCAGGTGCCGGGCAGGTCGCCGGGCCCGGTCGATTCCGGCCGCGCCGAGCGGGAGCGCCGGGCCATCATCCGTGCCGCGCACCGGCTGATCGGCCAGGAGGAGCGCGCGACCACTCCGCTGGAGGACATCCTGCGCGGCGCCGGGGTGAACAGGCGCACGTTCTACCGGCACTTCCCGTCCAAGGACGCACTGGTCCTCACCATGCAACGGGAGGCCGCCGACGGGGTGCGCGACAGCCTGCGGGCGGCGGTGGGGCGGGCCGGTGACGCCCGGGCGGCCGCCGTGGCGTGGATCGAGGAGCTGCTCGGGATCGGCTGGGACGAGCGCGCCAGCCGGGACGGGCGGACGTTCATGACCCCGGAGGTCGGTCTCGTCGTCGGCATCGCCGACGCACTGGAGGACATCTACGCCGAACACCGGGGCATCCTCGCGGAGGTCCTCGCCGACGGGCGGACCGACGGCAGCCTGCCCGCCGCCGAGCCGGAGTGGGACGCCCTCGCGATCCACGCCGTCGTCGTGCGCTACCTGGAGATGCGGGCCCGCGGCCGGCTGGACCGCCCCTACACCGCGGTGCTCGACGACGTCGTGCGCCGCTTCCTCCCGGCGGCCCCACCGGCCGCGGCGGGGGATGGGACGCGGCCCGGGTGAAGGCCGCGCGAGCGTTCTCACGCAACGGAAGGTTCAGATGACGCCGGGTCCTCTTCTCTACGCGCTCTACACCCGGCGACTGCGCCGGCAGGTCATGGCCGGCCCGCTGCCGGCGCACGTCGGCCTGGTCATGGACGGCAACCGCCGGTGGGCCCGGGAGATGGGCCTGGCCAACCCCAGCCTGGGCCACCGTTACGGCGCCGAGCACGCCGAGGACGTGCTGTCCTGGTGCGAGGCCGTCGGCATCCGCCACGTCACCGTGTTCGTCTGCTCGACCGAGAACCTGCAGCGCCGCGGCGACGCCGAGGTCGCCTTCCTCATGCAGGTCATCGAGCAGGTCGTCAGTGACCGGCTCGCCCGGCCCGACGCCCGCTGGCAGGTCCACCTCGCCGGCATGCTCGACGCGCTGCCCGACAGCACCGCGCGGGTCCTCAAGGACGCCGTCGAGACGACCCGCACCGTCACGACCGGCTTCCACGTCACCCTCGCCGTCGGCTACGGCGGGCGGCAGGAGGTCATCGAGGCGCTGCGCGAGCACCTGTACGAACGCGCCGAGGCCGGCGACTCCCTCGCCGACGTCGCCGCCTCGCTGACCATGGACGACATCGCCCGCCACCTGTACACGGCCGGGCAGCCCGACCCGGACCTGGTGATCCGGACCTCCGGCGAGCAGCGGATGTCGAACTTCCTGCTCTGGCAGAGCGCCTACTCGGAGCTGTACTTCTGCGAGGCCTACTGGCCCGCGTTCCGCGAGATCGACTTCCTGCGCGCCCTGCGCAGCTTCGCCGCCCGCGGACGCCGCCACGGCGGCTGAGCGACCGGCATCAGGTGTTGCCGGCTCGCCCGTTCACCTCGTCGTCCTCGTTCGGGTCGTCCTGGGCCGCGTGTTCGGTTGTGATCAGGATGGTGTGCCCGCGCCGCTCGGTCCGGATCGTCGAGGCGGGCGCATGTCGCGGTCATGACCGTCGAAGTCGTCGATGACCGTCGAAGTCGTCGATGGACGCCGGCCTCCCGTCCGGCCTCCCGTCCGGCCTCGCGGCGCGGTTCCGCGGACCCCCCCGATCACCAGGAGCCCCCCTCGCC
>NZ_JANEZT010000571.1 GCF_025403405.1 Frankia tisae | reverse complement strand
GTGTCGCCGTGCTCAGCCCGACACCTCGCTGGTCTGCATCACCGGGGTGATCGTGGTGTAGTTCGCGACGTCGGCGGTGATCGCCTTCCCGTCGCCGCGGGACATCGCCGCCTTCATCGCCTCGATCGACGCGAACCGGAAGTGCGCGGCGGCGACGTACGGGCCGTCCAGCCCGCGGTCGATCTCGACCTCCGAGATGCCCCACATGGCGCTGGCCATCGGGATGTGCTTGTCCCGGTAGTAGTCGTGGTCGAACGTCGCACCCTCGGTCCTCGGGTACAGCACGCTGAGCCGGATCATGGTGACCGCCTTCTCACAGTCGCGGCGCCCGCCGATCGAGACGCACTGGTCCAAGCTTCTCCCAGATAGCCCCACCCGCGCGCGTCGCGCCACCACCAGCACCATCAGTGCTCCCTCAGGAACCTTCGGTCATCAACCGGAGCCCGTGGGGCCGTGCCGGCCAAGGCCGCCACCAACGGGACCGGAGGCCGGTTCGCATTCCGCCCGGCCCCACAGGGCGCCCCGGGAAAACGTTGCCATAATCCGGCCAGAGAAGTCTGTATCGTGGTGATGCGCATATTCGGGGGGTCGATGATGACGGCGCAGTGGGACTTCTTCATCTCCTACGACCAGGCGGACCGCGCCTGGGCCGAATGGCTCGCCTCGACGCTTGAGCAAGCGGGATACCACATCAGCTTCGCGGGTTGGGACGACGTTCCCGGCTCGAACTGGGTGAACAATCTGTTGACGGCCATCAAGAGCTCGACCCGAACCATCGTGGTTCTCTCGGCGGCCTATGCCGGGTCGACGACGAACCAGCACGAGTGGCAGGAGGCATGGCGCCGGGACCCGGTCGGGGTTGCGCGCCGACTGGTACCGGTCCGAGTTGAGGAATGCGTGGCGCCCGGGGCGATGGCCCAGATCGTCCCGATCGACGTGTTTGACCCCGAGATGTCCGCTAGCGTGGTCCGAGAGCTGTTCCTCGCCGGGGTGAAGCGTGCGGTGAATGGTCCGACGAGGCCGGACCGGCGACCCGATCGCGGGCGGTGGGACCCCACCGCCGCCCGGCCGCGGCGAACCTCCACGGGCCCTGGCACGAGCGCGGGATCGATCCCGCGCACGGACGGTGGGACCAGTACCGCCCGGACCCGCGTCGCACTGGCGGCGCTCGAGGCGCGAGACTACGAACGGGCCTGCGTGGAGTTCACTCGGGCGATCCGCCGGGACGACGATCCCGAGCTCCACTATTACCTTGGGCTCTGCATGATGGCCGGGCGGCGCGGAAATCAGCTGGAACACCACGAGTTCGACGCCCTCAAAAGACACCTCCAGCTTGCCGCGCGGCTACCGCACTCAAGGATCGCCTGGTGCCTGGTGAGCTACGACTGGCGCTCCCCCGCGGGGGGCGTCGCCCTTTCGCCCGACGTCTCGGATCTTCTATCCGAAGTCGAACCCGAGCACGCACGGGAGATCATCCTGCATCTGAGGTCGCCGGGTAATCCGGTCTGGGAAGGGCTTCTCGCAACATCACGATCGGGGGAATGGAAATCAGCAGCACACTGAACTTGACTGCTCGCCGGACACGGGTGGAGAAGTACTTCCGCCGGATGATCGACGACACCCCACGCAAGCACGCGGTCTACTTCGCGCTCGCCGCCGTGATAGCCATGGTCATCGCCTTCGCGAAGTTCGGCCAGGGCGGCGAGTCGATTCTTCTCGGTCTCGCGCTACTCGCGTCCGCCGGGATCATGGCGTACATCGGGTACTGCCGGGAGATGACCTACCGGGAGGAGCGGCGTCGGCCCGCGGACGAGGAGATGGATCGCCACCTGGCCGCCGATCTCGACGCGATCGTGAAGGATGCGTACCGCGAGCTCCACATCACCAGCGACGACCTGGTGCTCCAGAAGGACGATCCCTCACCACTGGCGGAACTCGACCCCAGCCGGACACCCGCGCGGGAGCCGTACATCGTTCTCGGGGCGGGCAACCCCTGCCGGGCTGCGATCGGCCGGGATGGTCGGCTGCGACTCGACCGGTATCAGGTCGCGATCTTCTGCCCGACGAGATTCAAGCTCGGCGTCTACGAATGCGAGCTCAACCTGGCCGACGGCACCTGGCAGGATCCGACCTGGACCGGAATCTTCTATCGGCACGTGGTGGCCATCCGGAAAAGCTCCGCCAAGATCGACGAGAAGGAGAACGAGATACAGAAGTGGGACGACGAGAAAAACGAGTTCATCGACTACGGAGCTGAAAAGGTCCGGAAGTTCGAGCTGCACACCTCGGGCGGGGTGGGTATCGAACTGACCATCGGCGTCGGCATCGACGGGCGGACGGAGGAGTTCCTCGATCTCGGCATCGATCGGGTGATCAGAGCCATCCAGCAGGTACTCCGCCAGCAGGGCGGCGAGGCCAGGTACTGACACCCACCCGTGACTGCCGCGGGCCTCGGCCCGCGGGTGAGGGGTCGCGGCCGCTTGGCGGCTTCGTTCTCGGCGGTGACGGTTGACGGGACGAGCGGATGACGGGGTTGCACGATCCCGACGAGCCGATCGCGCAGCAGGCCCTGCCCGCGCAGGTCGGGATCTCGGCGGGCGTCAGGGCGCACCTTTGGTTGTGATCATGATGCGAACACGGTGGAGACCATGCCCACCGCGCCCCCGCGTCCCGTCTATCCACACCAGCACCAGCGATCATGGTGTTTCGCAGTGCCGGGCAACACCGCC
>NZ_JANEZT010000570.1 GCF_025403405.1 Frankia tisae | reverse complement strand
GACCCCGTCCTCCCAGGTTCAGCGTTCGAACCCCGAAGTGAGCCGTCATGTCCCGACCCACCCGCTACCCTCCGCGATTTCGCGCCCACGCCGTCGCCTCCGTCGCACTCGCGCGGCCGCGACACAGCTCGACCTGGGCCGCGATCAAGGCTGTCGCCGCGAGCCTCGCGATCAGCACCGAGACCCTGCGTACCTGGGTACGCCAGGCGGAGTCGTCCGGCAGCGCGACCGGTCCGGCGGACACCTGCGGGCTACCGACGGCGCCGCCGCCCCGTGGACCGCGTCCGTCACCATCACCCCGGCCGGAGCACCGACATCACCCCGGCCGGAGCACCGACCGTGGGAGCGCCGCCGGAACAGCGGACGCCCCCCGATGGTCGGGAGGCGGTCCGTTCAGGACTCGTCGCGGTAGGTCACCGAGACGTCGCCGGAGGAGGTCGTGACGCGCAGGCGGCGCGACGCCGCCGGGTCCTTCTGGATGTTGACCGTGCGGTCGCCGGAGCCGGTCGTCGCCTCGGCGGCGTAACCCTTGCCGTCGACCGGCAGCAGTACCCGCACATCCCCGGATGAACTGTGAACGTCGAGGCCCTCCGCGGCGACATCGCCGGAGGAGGTGTCCGCGGCGATGGCCCCACCCCCGGCGGGACCTCGAGGCCGTAGGTCGCCAAACTCGCCACGACGAGCCCGAACCAGATCAACGGCACCCCGAACAGGGCGAACAACAGCGGCTACACGCCCAGCACAATCGAAATGAGCACCGCGAGGAACACCGGCACCGCGACGCCTCCCGCGCACCGCGACCGGTGAATCGTTCGTGGTCCGCGGTTCGACGGCGGGGTAGGTGCGACATCACGACCGTTGCCCATTATTGATCGTCTACGACACCGAGTAGATAGGACTTACTCGTTTAGACCCGGCGGGTGAGGTGGAACGCGGAGATCGAGTAGCCGGCGCGAAGGGCGAGGCGGTGCGCCTCGTGGCGGTGGGTGTCGGCATCGAGGTGGATGTGTTCGCAGCCGAGCCGGCGGGCCTCCCGATCGGCCCAGGCCAGCAGCCTGGTGGCGTGACCGCGTCCCCGGGCGGCGAGCAGGGTGGTCAGGTCGTCGACGGCCAGGTGCCGCCCGGCGGCCAGCGACGTCACCTGCCGGAAGCCGAGCGCGGCGACGACCCGGCCGAACTCGCCGTCCCAGGACGCGACGAGCCGGTAGCCCTCGGGCCGCTGGATCTCGTTGACGAGCCGGACGAATCCAGTCGACGTCAGATGCGGACGTAGCTGACGCATGGGGTCGAATGCCAACCAGGTCCGCTCCGCCTCCAATTCCTCGATTTTCACGGGGCGTATTGTGTCAGTGTCATCAGGTGATGTGTGTGCCGAGGTCCGGTGTACGCCCGGTGGCCTCGGTCACCGTCCTCGGAACACCGGTCCGCTCGGGCGGGCCCGGCCCCCCATGGCGCCACCGGCACGGCCGTCGCCTCAGCCGGCCTCGGCGGCGGCCCATCCGATACCGATGGCTGCGTCGCCTTCGGCCAGACGGCCTTCGCCGGGCACACCTGGCGCGGCCACGCCGTCGAGATCGGCGAGCTCGTGCTGCTCGAACGGACCGCCGGCGCCGGCTGAGGGGCGGGCGTCGCCGGCGGGCGTCGGGCGCGGCACCACGACCAGCGGCGACGCGGCGACCGGCGGCGACGCGGCGCGCCGGGGCTGGGCCAGCCGCGGGCCGAGTAGGTGCGGGGCCAACCAGTCGACGGTGGCCCGGACGAAGCGGACCCGGTTACCCAGCTCAGCGACCTCGTGCCCCTCCCCGCCGAACAGCAGGTAGCGGCAGTCGACGCCGCGGGCGGTGGCCGCGGCCACGGTCTGCTCGGCCTCGATCACGGGGACGTTGGTGTCGTTGTCGCCGTGGACGACGAGCAGCGGCGCCGCCAGCGCGCTCATCCGGTGCAGCGGGGACAGGGCGCGCAGCAGCGCCGGCTGCGTCGCCGGATCGCCGTACTTGGTCACCGCCGAGGCCGCGATCCACGGCTCGGTGTGCTGGTAGAACGTCTCCAGGTCGACCATGCCGCAGACGTCCACCCCGGCGCGGAACATCCGCGGGAAGTGGACGAGGGCGGCCAGCGTCAGGTACCCGCCGTAGGAGCGGCCGGCGATTCCGATCCGGTCCGCGTCGGCCAGGCCGGTGGCGACGAGGTCCCGTACGCAGCTCGCGACGTCCTCGATGCCGTCGAAGCGGCGGTGCAGGTGGTCGGCCTCCTCGAAGGCCCGGCCGAAACCGGTGGATCCGCGCACGTTCGGAGCGAAGACCGCGATACCCCGGGCGAGCAGGGCGTGGAACAGCGGGTTGAACGCGGGACGTTCCTGGGCCTCCGGCCCGCCGTGCAGGTAGAGCAGCGTCGGCAGCGGCCCGGGGGGCGCCGGCGGGCGGTACCACCAGCCGGACAGCTCCAGGCCGTCGTGCGCGACCAGCGTGTGCGGCACGGGCCGGACCAGCGCCGCCGGCCGCGCCGGGCCGTGCGTGACCAGACATCGGTAGCCGGCGGTCGGGGAGGCCAGGTCGCAGGCCCAGATCTCCCCCGGCGCCGTGGCACCGTCGAGCGCGAGGATCAGCTCCCGGCCCCCGGGGCGGGCCAGCACGGCGGTGACGACGTCCCGCGGGGGTGCCGGCAGCGGCCGGCTCCGACCGCCCGGCAGGTCGACGAGCGTGAGCTCGCTGCGACCGGCCACGTTCCAGA